>NZ_JBICTE010000021.1:0-108447 GCF_043197485.1 Micromonospora sp. NPDC049102
CCGGCCTGACCCTTTATGCGGTCATCCGCGAGCTGCAACGACTCCTCGCGACCTGGACCGGCGCCTGCACCACCTGCCACCAACCCCTGAAACCCATACACCGCAACAAACGCCACAGAACCTAACAAAGCACTACTAGGGGTACCTGTCCTTCGTGGTCGATTCGGAGCAACCCGCCACTTACAGGCTTTCGAGATCACGCCAAGTAGGGTGCTGACCAGCAAGAAAGCCGGTCAGTGCAGGTGCGACGACACGGATGCGACATGCGCCCTCTACAGCGCGTTGGTTGTGTCTCCACGCTCCAGCAGAGCAAGGCGACGTGTGCATGTTGGCGATCACGACGTCCGCACCAGCAGTGCGAGATGCTCGACCTTGTGCGGCCGGTGTGCGTCGCCGATCACCCGCACCCCGGCGGCTCGCGCCCCTTCGCTGCTTGGGCCTCGCTGGCCGTAGGTTAGGTAGGCCGGTTGGGCTACCAGGCGGAACCGGCTACTGGGGCGAGCGTGACCGTCGAGACGACGAAGGGCCGGTCCCCGTTGGGGCCGGCCCTTCGTTCGTGCTGCTCAGGCGAGCGGAGGATACGAGATTCGAACTCGTGAGGGTGTAAACCCAACACGCTTTCCAAGCGTGCGCCCTAGGCCTCTAGGCGAATCCTCCGCGAGCCAGGATACAGGCCCCCGCCGACCGGGACACCCCACCACCCCCTGAAGATCGACGGGCCGTCGGGTAGGGTTGGCGTCACCTCCCGTGCGGCGGTATCTCGTGAACCTCCCCAGGGCCGGAAGGCAGCAAGGATAAGCGAGCTCTGCCGGGTGCACGGGAGGCCTTTTTGTCTCCGGGCCTCGATCCACACCGACATCCGTGATGTCGGGGCATCCCGGGCATGCGGACACCCCGATTTCCAGGAAGCCGAGTCGATCAAGCCCGTGGGCCCAGACGTCCCGGCGGGGTGGGTGGTCACCCGCGCCAGACCGGCGCAGAATGGCTCGGTCGAGAGGAGGCGGGACGCGTGACGCTGGCGCTCTACCGCAAGTACCGACCGCGCACCTTCGCCGAGATGATCGGCCAGGAGCAGGTCACCGAGCCGTTGTCGCAGGCCCTGCGCAGCGGGCGGCTCAACCACGCCTACCTCTTCTCCGGCCCACGCGGCTGCGGCAAGACCTCCAGCGCCCGCATCCTGGCCCGTTCGCTCAACTGCGAGCAGGGCCCCACTCCCGAGCCGTGCGGCAAGTGTGAGTCCTGCCGCTCGCTGACCACCGACGGTGCCGGCTCGATCGACGTCATCGAGATCGACGCGGCCAGCCACGGTGGTGTCGACGACGCCCGCGAGCTGCGCGAGAAGGCGTTCTTCGCGCCGGCCCGCAGCCGCTTCAAGATCTACATCATCGACGAGGCGCACATGGTCTCGACGCAGGGCTTCAACGCCCTGCTCAAGCTGGTCGAGGAGCCGCCGGAGTACGTCAAGTTCATCTTCGCCACCACCGAGCCGGAGAAGGTCCTCGGCACGATCCGCTCGCGGACCCACCACTACCCGTTCCGGCTGTTCCCGCCGAAGGTGCTGCGCCCGTACCTCGAACAGCTCACCCAGGCCGAGGGCGTCACCATCGAGCCGGCGGTCTTCCCCCTGGTGGTGCGCGCCGGTGGCGGCAGCATGCGGGACAGCCTCTCGGTGCTCGACCAGCTCATCGCCGGCGCCGGGCAGGAGGGGGTCACCTACGCCCGGGCCGCAGCGCTGCTCGGCGTCACCGACGCCGCGCTGATCGACGAGATGTGCGACGCGCTGGCCGCCGGGGACGGCGCCGCCGCGTACGCCACCGTCGACCGGGTCGCCGAGGCCGGGCACGACCTGCGCCGGTTCGCCTCCGACCTGCTGGAACGGCTGCGCGACCTCATCGTGATCCAGCAGGTGCCGGACGCCGCCACGAAGGGCCTCATCGACGGCCCCGCCGACCAGATCGAGCGGATGGCCGCCCAGGCCGCCCAGCTCGGCCCGGGCACGCTCTCCCGCTGCGCCGACATCGTCCACGACGGCCTGGTGGAGATGCGCGGCACCACCGCGCCCCGGCTGCTGCTGGAGCTGATCTGCGCCCGGATGCTGCTCCCCGGCGTGGACGATTCCACCGGTGGCCTGCTCCAGCGCCTCGAACGGATGGAACGCCGGCTCACCCTGGGCGGCACCGACGCGCCGTCGGCCGCCGCGCCAGCGACAAACCCAGGGGTACGCCCACAGCACGCCCCACCGGTCCCGGCTGCCGCACACCCCGCACCCGCCGATGCCCCGACCTCCGCACCGCCGTGGGATGTCGACCCGACGGCATCCCCGGCCCCGCGACGTACCCCAGGCTCGGCCGCCTCGGATGCTGCCGGTGTTGCCGGCTCGGCTGCTTCCGGCACGACCGCCTCCGGTGCTGCCGACTCGGACGCTGCCGCCTCGGGCGTCCGAGGCTCGCACGCGCCCTCGGCTGCGGACTCCCCGATCCCGGCGTCGCCCGGCGCGTCGACGGCGGCCCCCGCTTCCGCTGACCGGACCGTGCCCGTCTCGCCCGCCGGACCGGACACCGGCTCGCCGACCCCGCGTCGCGTGGTACCGCCGTCGGCCGTGCTGCCCGACCCGGCGACCCCCGCGCCACCACGCCCGGATGCGCCAGCCCCTGCGCTGGACGCGGTCGCGGTGCGCCGGGTCTGGCCCGACGTGGTCGGCAAGGTCAACCGGACCAACAAGCGGATCGCCGCCCTGATGCGTGACGCGGTGGTCCGCGAACTCGACGGCGACATGCTGGTGTTGACCGTGAAGTCGTCCGTGCTGGCCAAGATGATGGCCGATCACTCGGCGGTGCTGACCGACGCGCTCTACGAGGAGTTGGGCGGGCGCTGGCAGATCCGCTGCGAGGTGGCCGGCGAGCGGGGCGGCACGTCGCTGTCCGGCCCGCCGCGCTCCCAGCCCACCGCACCGGCCCGACCCGCCACGCCGCCGGCTGCCGCCCCAACGAGCGCGCCGCCAACTGGGCCCAGCTCGAACGGGCCTGGCTCGAACGCTGACTTCGGCTCGAATCCCGCGTCGCGCTCGAACCCCGCGCCAAGTTCGAATCCCGCAGGCCTCAGCGCAGAATCGGGGCCTGGCTCGAACGCCGTCGGTCCGGGGAGTGCGGCGGCCAACGCCTCGACCGCTGCTGCCGGTCCGACGACCGTGCTGTCCGCCGCAGCGAACCCGACCGGCGCGGCCGGCTCGGCTTCGCCCGGCGGTGTCGGCGCGGGCTCCGGTGGTCACGGAGCTGGTGGGCAGGGCGCAGCGTCGTCCGCCACGGCGGCGGACGACGACGGTGACTGGCCGGAAGCGGCCCGCCCCGGCGGTGCCGCCCCGATCTCCGAGGCTACCGACGACGAGGACTGGCCGGAAGCCGCCCGCCCCGGCGGGGCGTTGGCCGGAGCCGAATCGAACTCCCACTCCGTGCCGCCCTCGACCGGCGCTAACGGCAGCGGCGCAAACGGGAGCGGCACCAACGGCACCGACCCGAACAGCAGGGGCACCAACGGGAGTGGCACCAACGGCGCCGGCCCGAACGGCAGCGTCGCGAACGGCGGTGTCAGCACCAACGGCGCTGGGGCGAACGGCACCGGGCCAGGCGGTTCGGGCGGTCCCGCGGCGGCGGCCGGTGGCGGTAAGCCGGGCGGACGGGGTAACTCGACACCTGCGACACGGCAGCCGGCGACAGCCGGTGGCGCCCCGGTGAGCAGCGCCATCGCCGCGGCTCGCGCGGCGGCGGCGGGGCGTGGTGCGCGTACCGGAGCGGCAACCCGGCCGGTCGCGGACGCCGAATGGGCCGGCGAGCCGCCCTACGACCCGGACTTCGACGGCCCGGCGCGGGCCGGCCGACCCGGCGGCGCTGCACCGGCCCCGGCCCTTGAGGGTTTCGACCCGGGCGACGAGCCGCTGGACGAGATCATCGATGAGAAGACGGCTCGGGAGTCGAGCGAGGAGCAGGCGGTACGCCTACTGCGCGAGACCTTCGGCGCCGAGAAGATCAACGAGATCGACGCCCGCTAGCCTCCACCCTCCCCGCGATCTTGCAGTTCCGGTTGCCCTTCTGCGTGGAATGCCCCTTATGCGGGCGCAGAAAGTGCAAGATCGCGGGGCTGGGGGGTCTCGGCGAGGAGGACTCCGAGGCAGCAGGCCCAGAGGGGAAAGGGCAGCACGGCTACTCGTTCCATGCCGCCCACCCCGATGCCGGTGCCCTGCTGGGCGACGAACAGCACGGTCCCGACCAGCGCGGTGAGCCCGGCGGCGAGGGAGAGCCGTCGCCATCGGCCGAGCACCGTGGAGTTCGGCGCGAAGCCGGCGAGGAGCAGGCCGACGTTACCCGTGCTCATGATCAGGAAAGCGCCGAGGACGTGCCGGTTCTCGTCGACGTCGGCGGGATTGAGAGCCACCAGGGCATAACCGCCGGTGGCCAGCAGCAGGAGGATCTGCGCCGAGCGCACCACACCGCCCCGGCCGAGGAGCCGCCAGGTCAGCAGCAGCCCGGCGGCGAGCAGGACGGCGGTGGTCAGCATCGCGGCGTTCATGAGTGGATGCCAGGGCGAGCAGACGAACCGGGGTCGGGTGGTGTCCCAGGTCCCGCAGTGGACGTTGCCGAGGTCGCTGATGTTGTGGGTGGCCCAGCTGTAGGTCGGCTCGCGCCACCGCAGTCCGGTGATCAGACTGGCCACGAGGAAGATCGGTGCGGCCGCCGCCCAGCAGAGCGCGGCGACGCGGCCACTACGGGTGAGGTTCATACCGTCGAGCAGACCAGTACGGGGGTGCCCGGCGCACTACCGGCAGACGGCCGGTTCGGGGTAGTGGTAGCCGTACCTCGAAGGCGGTTCGACGGGGTGGACGGTGTTCCCGTGCGCTGTCAGGATGTGCGCCGTGAAGATCACCTCGACTGCCGAGGAAGCAGCCGACGGCAGTCGGTTCGGCCGTGACCACGCGAAGGCGGCGGTGCTGGCGATCGCTGGCCTGATCCTGTTGATCTCGGCGCGGTCGATGTCGTGGGTGACGGTGCGTCCCAACGGGTTCGCCGTGGACCGGCTGTTCGGCCGAGCGCCCTCGACCGAGGCGCGGACGTTCGGGCTGACCGACCTCGCGGGCTACTGGCAACCGCTGTACGTCGGGTGGGCGTTGTTGCTGGTGCTGCTGGTGGCGGCGTGGGTACGGCCGCAATGGCGGTTCGGTGTGCGGTTGGCCGCGATCCTGCTCGGTGTGGTGCTGGGAGTCGGCACCCTCCTGCCGGCCACGGCCGCCATCGACGTCAGTGGCTTCCCGGCAGACGATCATCCCGACGCCGACCTCCTTGGTGGCGTCTGGTCGGCGCTGTTCGGGGTGCTGTTGCTGGTACGCGCCGTCACGGCCCTGCCGGAGCCGGAGCCGGCGACGCCTACCGCACCGGAACCGGCGACGCCGACCGCTGCCGCCGTGTTCGTGGATGAGTCTGCCGCGACGGATTCGACCCCCTTCGTCTGGCAGGGTTCACGCCCGAACACCCGACCGGAGGTGCCCTGGTGGCGACGCCCCGCGCCGATCACCGGCGTGCTGGCGGTCCTCGGCGTGGCAGTCCTCCTCGTCACGGTCAGCTGGCGGGCGATCGGCTCGGCCGACGACCAGACCCCCGACCTCGGTGCGCTGGTGGTGGCGGCTCCCGCCGGTTGGGCCCCTGCCACGCCGGCCGTGGCGGACGACCAGGTCGACCTGGGTCGGGTTCTGCCGCTCTCCGAGGCGCGAGCGCACCTGCTCGCCGAGCAGACGGGCGGCGACCTGGTTCACGCGGCCGCCTCGGCCTGGACCCGCCCGGACGCCACCCTCGTGTCGATCACCCTGCTCCAGTTCGGATCGGCGGGGTCGGCGGACCAGTTCCAGCGTTCCTACAGCGACCTGCGGGAGGCGACCCCCGGCGAGGTGACGCCCCTCGCCGAGGTGCCGGGATCAGCGGCCTTCGTGAATGCCGAGCGGACCGGTGTGTGGGCCGTCGCCGGCCGGCACGAGATCGTCCTGATCGTCAGCGCGGTCGGCGGCCCGCCGGGCAGCGTGCCGGTCGTCGAGTCCCTGGTCCGCGAGCAGTACGACCGGCTCTGAGTCCCGACGTCCCCGACCCGCGATGAAGGAGCCCCGGGCCTCGGCGTGGGCGGACGCACCGGGCACGGCGACGTCGGTCCCAGCGGATAGGCTGGTCGGCGGCCGAGCAGACGAGTGCGAGAAGGAGCCATCCGTGCGCCCAGGTGGACAGCCGAACATGCAGCAGATGCTGAAGCAGGCGCAGAAGATGCAGCAGCAGATCGCCGCCGCCCAGGCCGAGCTGGCCGAGGCCGAGCTGACCGGCACGGCCGGCGGAGGGCTGGTCACCGCGACCGTCTCCGGCGGCGGCGAGCTGAAGGCCATCAAGATCGACCCGAAGGCCGTCGACCCGGACGACGTGGAGACGCTGGAAGACCTGGTGGTGGCGGCCGTGCACAACGCCGCCGAGGCGGCTCGTGAGTTGACCGAGCGCAAGATGGGCCCGGTCGCCGGCGGCATGGGCGGCCTCGGCCTGCCCGGTTTCTGAGCCGGCAGATGTACGAAGGTGCCATCCAGGATCTGATCGACGAGCTGGGGCGACTGCCGGGCGTGGGCCCGAAGAGCGCCCAGCGGATCGCGTTCCACGTCCTCTCGGCCGATCCGGCCGACGTCAACCGGCTGGCCGGCGCGCTGCGCAAGGTCAAGGAGCTGGTGCGCTTCTGCACGACCTGTTACAACGTGGCGGAGTCCGAGCAGTGCCGGATCTGCCGCGATCCGCGCCGCACCGACGAGGTGCTGTGCGTGGTGGAGGAACCCAAGGACGTGGTGGCCGTCGAGCGGACCGGTGAGTTCCGGGGCCGCTACCACGTGCTCGGCGGCGCGATCAATCCGCTGGAAGGCATCGGCCCGGACAATCTGCGTATCCGGGAGTTGATGACCCGGTTGAGCAGCGGCACGGTGCGGGAGCTGATCCTGGCGACCGACCCGAACACCGAGGGCGAGGCGACAGCCACCTACCTGGCGCTGATGGTGAAGCCGATGGGCCTCGCGGTGACCCGGCTGGCCAGCGGCCTACCGGTCGGCGGCGACCTCGAGTACGCCGACGAGATCACCCTGGGCAGGGCCTTCGAGGGTCGCCGGGCGGTCTGAGTCTCCAGGTTCGACGATGGCCGGCACCCGTGCGGGTGCCGGCCATCGTCGCGTACCTGCCCGGAAATGATCTGACACCTCGGCCCCTATCGGGCCTGTTCGACGTAACAGTTTGGCATCGCGGGTGCAGAATCCACGGTCGCGGCCTGCTTTCACCTTCGATTCTTCTGTCAAGCGGCGGTTGAGGCACGATCCGATACCAACAGTCCATCTCACGGTTTCCGGCTGGACGCCCCGAGAGCTATGGTCACCGCCATCGGTGACCCCTGTCACCACGTTGTCCGTACCCCCAAGGACGAGGTGAAGCACACATGCGTGCACCCAGGCCGAAGGTCGCCATCGCGGCCGTCGCGGTCGCGGCCCTCGCGGTAGCAGGCTGCGCCGAGAGCAACCGCGGCGACAATTCCAGCGGTAGCAAGAAGGACACCCTCGTCTTCGGCGTCGCCGGAGACCCGAAGGTGCTCGACCCGAGCTTCGCCAGCGACGGTGAGTCGCTGCGTGTGGCGCGTCAGGTCTTCGAGACCCTGGTCCGGCCCGAGGAGGGTGGCACCAAGGTCACCCCCGGCCTGGCCGAGTCCTGGACCCCGGACGCCGCCGGCACCACCTGGACGTTCAAGCTGCGGTCCGGCGTGAAGTTCCACGACGGCACCGACTTCAACGCCGAGGCGGTCTGCGCCAACTTCGACCGCTGGTACAACGCCAAGGGCCTCATGCAGAGCCCGGACGTGACGGCGTACTGGCAGGACGTCATGGGCGGCTTCGCCAAGAACGAGAACGCGGACCTGCCGCCGAGTCTCTTCAAGTCCTGCTCCGCCAAGGACGCGACCACCGTGGACCTGGCGTTCACCCGGGTGTCCAGCAAGATCCCGGCCGCGCTGATGCTTCCCTCGTTCTCCATCCACAGCCCGAAGGCGCTCCAGGAGTTCGACGCCAGCAACGTGAGTGGCACGGCGGACGACATCAAGTACCCGGCGTACGCGACGGCGCACCCGACCGGCACCGGCCCGTTCAAGTTCAAGTCCTGGGACGTCGCGAACAAGACGCTGACCCTGGAGCGCAACGACGACTACGCGGGCGCCAAGGCCAAGCTGAAGACGCTCATCTTCAAGACGATCTCCGACGAGAACGCCCGTAAGCAGGCGCTGCGCTCCGGCGACATCCAGGGCTACGACCTGGTCGGCCCGGCGGACGTCGAGCCGCTGAAGGGCGAGGGCTTCAACGTCCTCACCCGTCCGGCATTCAACGTGCTCTACCTGGCGATCAACCAGAAGGGCAACCCGAAGCTCGCCGACATCCGCGTCCGGCAGGCCATCGCGTACGCGTTGAACCGCCAGCAGCTGGTCGACTCGAAGCTGCCGCCGGGCGCGAAGGTCGCCGACAACTTCATGCCGGACACGGTCGAGGGCTGGAACGGTGACGTCACCAAGTACACCTACGACCCGGCGAAGGCGAAGGCTCTGCTGGCCGAGGCCGGCGCGTCGAACCTGACCCTGCGTTTCCACTACCCGACCGAGGTCACCCGGCCGTACATGCCGAACCCGAAGGACATCTTCGAGCTGCTGTCGGCGGACCTGAAGGCGGTCGGCATCACCGTCGAGGCGATCCCGCTGAAGTGGAGCCCGGACTACCTGAACGCCACCACGTCCGGCAGCAAGCACGACATCCACTTCCTGGGCTGGACCGGTGACTACGGCGATGCCTACAACTTCATCGGCACCTTCTTCGACCGGCCGAAGGACGAGTGGGGCTTCAACAACAAGGCCCTGTTCGACCAGTTCAAGGACGCGGACACCACCGCCGACATCGCGGCCCGGACCGAGAAGTACAAGGCCCTGAACAGGTCCATCATGGACTTCCTGCCGGGTGTGCCGATCTCGCACTCCCCGCCGGCGATCGTGTTCGGCAAGGACGTGACCGGCGTCAAGGCGAGCCCGCTGACTGACGAGCGGTACGCCACCGCCGAATTCAAGTAGGTTCTGCACCAAGGCAAGGAACGCGGGCGGGCGCTGGCACACAGCGCCCGCCCGTAACCCTCCGCAACCCCTTCGAGGCCGCCGTGTTCCGGTTCATCGTCAGACGCCTGCTCCAGTTGATACCCACGCTGTTCGGGCTCTCCCTCCTGCTCTTCATCTGGCTCCGGCGACTGCCCGGAGGCCCCGAGACCGCGATCCTCGGTGAGCGCGGCACGCCCGAGATGCGTGCGGCCATCCGGCACAACATGGGCCTCGACGAGCCCATCCTGGTGCAGTACGGCCGGTTCGTACGGCGGATGGTCCAGCTCGACCTGGGCACCTCGACCTCCACCAAGCGACCGGTCACCACCGAGTTCATCGAGCGCTTCCCCGGCACCGTCGAGCTGACGATCACCGCGATGGTCATCGCGATCGGCGTGGGTATCCCGCTGGGCTACCTGGCGGCCCGTCGCCGCGGCCGGTTCCTCGACCACGCCTCGGTGGGCGGGTCGCTGATCGGCATCTGCATCCCGGTCTTCTTCCTGGGCTACGTGCTCAAGGCGATCTTCTCGGAGAACCTGCACTGGTTCCCGTCCAGCGGTCGGCAGGACCCGACGCTCGGGGCCACCCGGATCACCAACTTCTTCGTCCTCGACGGGCTGATGACCCGCGAGTGGGACGCTGCGGCCGACGCGCTCTGGCATCTCGTGCTGCCCAGCATCGCGTTGGCCAGCATCCCGCTGGCGATCATCGTCCGGATCACCCGGGCGAGCGTGCTCGAAGTGCTCAACGAGGACTTCGTGCGTACTGCCGAGGCCAAGGGGCTCACCGAGCAGACCGTCCGGCGTCGGCACGTGCTGCGCAACGCGATGCTGCCGGTGGCCACCTCGATCGGTCTGCTCGCCGGCGGTCTGCTCTCCGGCGCCGTGCTGACCGAGACCGTCTTCGCCTTCAGTGGCATCGGAGCCTTCGTCGCCGAGGCCATCGGCCAGCGCGACTATCCGGTGCTGATGGGCTTCATCCTGATCATCGCGGTGGTGTACGTGCTGGTGAACCTCCTGGTCGACCTCTCCTACAGCTTCATCGACCCGAGGGTGAGGGTGCGATGACCCTCTCCCCGGGCAAGAAGCGCGAAAAGATCGACCGGCTCTCCGAGTTGGCGGCCCGCGACGACGAGCGGGGCGTCAGCCTCTGGCAGGAGGCGTTCCGCCGGCTGCGCAGCAATCCGGCCGCGATCGTCGGCGCGATCATCCTGGCCATCTTCGTGCTGGTCGCGGTGATCGGCCCGTTCCTCGTGCCGTACGCGCCGACCGACACGATCGGCATCCGGGAGGGGCTGATCAAGCCGGGTGTCATCCCGGGGCCCGACGGTGACCACTGGTTCGGCTATGACCACCAGGGCCGCGACGAGTTCAGCCGGATGATCGTCGGTGCTCGGCAGACCCTGCTGGTCGGCGTGGTCTCCACCCTGATCGGTCTGGCGATCGGCGCGTTGATCGGTGGTGTCTCCGGTGCCGCGGCGGGCCTCGGTGGCCGCTGGGGACGCTGGATCGACACCACCCTGATGCGGTTCGTCGACATGCTGCTGGCGATGCCGAGCCTGCTGCTGGCGGTGAGCATCGCCGCTCTGCTCGGGGCCAGCCTGACCACCGTGATGATCGCGGTCGGCGTCGTCTCGGTGCCGGTCTTCGCCCGGCTGCTGCGCGGCTCGATGATCTCCCAGTCCAACAGCGACTACGTCCTCGCGGCCACCTCGCTCGGCGTGAAGAAGTCGAAGATCGCGCTGACCCACGTGGTGCCGAACTCGCTCGCCCCGGTGATCGTGCAGGCCACGCTCACCCTGGCCACCGCGATCATCGAGGCCGCTGCGCTGTCCTTCCTCGGTCTCGGCAACCCGGACACCGCCGTGCCGGAGTGGGGGGTGATGCTCGCCGACGCGCAGCAGTACCTCGGAATCCGGCCGTCGCTGGCGATCTACCCGGCGATCGCGATCATCATCACCGCGCTCGGCTTCACCCTGCTCGGTGAGGCGATGCGCGAGGCCCTCGACCCGAAGCTGCGGAAGTAGGCCCGTCATGTGTGAAGCGCGAGGAGTGAGCTTGCGAGCCCCGCAGTCGCGAACGGAAGGCCGCATGTGTGAAGCGCGAGGAGTGAGCTTGCGAGCCCCGCAGTCGCGAACGGAAGGCCAGTAATGGCACTGCTCGAAGTTGATGATCTCTCCGTCACGTTCGCGCGACGCGGCCAGCGTGCCGTGCACGCCGTCGACGGTGTCTCCTTCTCGGTCGACGCCGGTCAGGTGGTCGGCCTGGTCGGCGAGTCCGGCTGCGGCAAGAGCGTCACCTCGCTGGCGATCATGGGTCTGCTGCCGAAGCAGCCGGGCCTGCGGGTGGGTGGCAAGGCCGTCTTCGACGGCACCGACCTGCTCCAGCTCGACGACCGGTCGCGGCGTGACATCCGTGGTCGGGACATCGCGATGATCTTCCAGGACCCGCTCTCGTCACTGAACCCGGTGATCCCCATCGGTCTACAGGTCACCGAGGTGCTGGCGCGGCACCGGGGGATGAAGGGCGAGGCCGCGGCCAAGGAGGCGGCGGCGCTGCTGGACCGGGTCGGCATCCCCGACCCGAAGCGCCGGCTCAAGGAGTACCCGCACCAGCTCTCCGGCGGCATGCGGCAGCGGGCACTGATCGCCATGGCGGTGGCCTGCCAACCCCGGCTGCTGATCGCCGACGAGCCGACCACCGCGCTGGACGTCACCATCCAGGCGCAGATCCTGGAACTGCTCAAGGAACTGGTCCGCGACTCGGGTACCGCCCTGCTGATGATCACGCACGACCTGGGCGTGGTCGCCGGCATGTGCGACACCGTCAACGTGCTCTACGGCGGTCGGGTGGTGGAGACGGCCCGCCGTCGTCCGCTGTTCCGCGAGCCGCGGCACCCGTACACCGTGGGTCTGCTGGGGTCGGTGCCCCGACTCGACGCCGGACGTGGCGAGAGGCTCAACCCGATCCCCGGGTCGGTCCGCGACCTGCTGCCCTGGCCGGACGGCTGCGCGTTCGCCCCGCGCTGCGCGCGACGGACCGACGAATGCGTGGGTCAGCCGCCGGAGCTGGTGCTCACCCACGACGGTCGGAGCTACCGGTGCGTCAATCCGGAGCCGGTTCCCGGCACGGTGCCCGCCCCGCGCGAGGAGGAACAGGCGTGAGTGACAACGACACGCTCGTCGAGGTACGCGATCTGAAGGTGCACTTCCCGATCAAGCGGGGGGTGCTGTTCGACCGGGTGGTCGGCCACGTGCAGGCCGTCGACGGTGTGGACCTGACCATCGCGCGTGGCAAGACGTACGGCCTGGTCGGCGAGTCCGGCTGCGGCAAGTCCACGCTCGGCCGGGCGCTGCTGCAGCTCACCCCGCCCACGTCCGGGGAGGTCACCTTCGACGGCGTCGAGCTGACCACGCTGGCGCCGGGCAAGCTGCGGTCGATGCGTCGCCGGATGCAAATGATCTTCCAGGACCCGATGTCCAGCCTCGACCCCCGGCAGAACGTCGAGTCGATCCTGACCGAGGGCATGCAGACCCACGGGATCGGTGCCGACCGCGCCGAACGCCGGCGGCTCATCGGCGAGACGCTGGACGCGGTGGGGTTGCCCCGCTGGGCGCTGTCGCGCTACCCGCACGAGTTCTCCGGCGGGCAGCGGCAGCGCATCGGCATCGCCCGCGCGCTGGTGCTCGGGCCGGAGCTGATCGTCGCCGACGAGCCGGTCTCGGCGCTCGACGTCTCGATCCAGGCCCAGGTCGTGAACCTGCTCGACGAGTTGCAGGACAGTCTGGGGCTGACCTACCTGGTGATCGCGCACGACCTCGCGGTGGTCCGGCACATCTCCGACACCGTCGGCGTCATGTACCTGGGCGCGCTCGTCGAGGAGGCACCGAGCGACCGCCTCTACACCGAGCCCATGCATCCGTACACGCGGGCGTTGATGTCCGCCGTTCCGGTGCCCGACCCGGACGTGGAGGACCGGCGGGAGCGCATCCTGCTCGCCGGTGACCTGCCGTCGCCGGCCAACCCGCCGTCCGGCTGCCGATTCCACACCCGCTGCCCGTGGGCGCAGCCCACCCGCTGCTCCGATGAGCGGCCGGCGCTGCGGGAGATCGACGGCAGCCGGGTGGCGTGCCACTTCGCCGAGCAGATCGCCAGCGGCGAACTGCGCCCGCACGGGGTCAGCGCGCAGATCGTCCGCCCCGAGGGCGAGGGGGAGACGCCGGGTGTGGTCTCCGCCCCCACCGAACCCGGCTCGTACGTCTGACCGCGTTCGCGCTCGCCCCGCTCCGGTGACACCGGGGCGAGCGCGGCGGTTCAGCCCTCCGGGCGGTTCAGCAGCCCGACGGCGACGCTGTGCACCGCGTCCAGCCCCGCCGGATCGGCCAGCGCGGCGGACCCACCGGTCACCGCGTACCACTCGTCCGCGTCCTTGTACTGCACCCGCAGGGTGACCTTGCCGTCCGCGTACTCGGTGCGCAGGGTCAGCTCACCGGTGACGACGCCGACCTCGTCGGTCATCACCCCGCCCGGACCGGGCACGATGTCGGCGGTGCGGCTCTGCGGGGCACTCGCGCCGGTCGAGTCGGCGACCATGCCGGCCCCCGGCACCGCGGCCGGCGTGTCGCCGGTGCCGTCGGCCGTCATCCCGGCGGCCGACGGGGCGCTGTCCGCGTCCGTCTCGGCGTCTGTCGCCGCTTCCTCGCTCATCAACAGCCCTCCAACATGTCGGTCAGGGCGGCCTTCTCGGCAGCGGTCACCGTCAGCTTCCAGTAGTGCTTCACCGTCACCCAGTCCTTGGCGTACTGGCACCAGTACGACCGGTTCGCCGGCTTCCACTGGGACGGATCCTGGTCACCCTTTGCCCGATTTGAGGAGGCGGAAACCGCGATGAGCTGCGGGCGTGTCGTGTCGTTGGCGAAGTCGCCGCGCTTGGCGTTGTCCCACTCGTCGGCGCCCGAGCGCCACGCGTTGGCCAACGGCACGGTGTGGTCGATGTCCACTTCGGAGGGATCGGTCGCGCTGCGACCGTCGTACACGCTCTCCCAGCGACCACCGACCACGTTGCAGCCGGAGAGCTTCACGTCCTTGCCGTCGCGTTGCAGGATGCTGTCCCGCACGTCGCAGTTCTTGCCGGTGTCCCGCCAGTGCGGGAAGCGTTCCCGGCTGTAACCCTTCATCGAGCTGGCGTTGGCGACGGTCAGCTGGCCCAGCTGCTCGACGGCATTACCGCCGCCGCCACCCGGCGCCGGCGTGGTCTCCGTCTCGTCGGGCGGGACGCAACCGGCCATGCCGAGCGCCAGCGCCGCGACGAGCGCGGCCACCGATGCACGCGGTCCTGATCTGGTACGCACAGACGACACCTCTCCAGCTTGCGGGCTCCCGGCGATTGCGCACAGTACCCGGGGATGGTTTCGGCGTTTCGTGGCGTCTCCCACAATCTGCAAGGCAGATTGTGGGGATGACCATCTCCGTACCGTCGCCCGCACTGCGGATGGGCACCGCCGCCGGCCGAGGAACCCTGCTCGCGGCGGTGCTTGCCTCCGGCATGGTCTTCCTGGACACCACAGTCGTCAACGTGGCACTGCCGAAACTTGGTCAGGATCTCGGTGCCAACGTGGCAGATCTTCAGTGGACCGTCAACGGGTACCTGTTGACGCTGGCGGCGTTCGTCCTGCTCGGCGGGTCCCTCGGAGACCGCTTCGGCCGGCGGCGGGTCTTCCTGATCGGGGTGCTCTGGTTCACCATCGCGTCGGTGCTGTGCGGCCTGGCCCAGGGCACCGGCACTCTCATCGTGGCCCGGATCGTCCAGGGCGCGGGCGGGGCGCTCCTCACGCCCGGTTCGCTCGCGGTGCTCCAGGCCAGTTTCCACCCCGACGACCGGGGGCGGGCGATCGGCGCGTGGGCCGGACTGTCCGGAGTGTCCACGGCGTTGGGACCGTTCATCGGCGGCTGGCTGATCGACGCGCTCTCCTGGCGGTGGATCTTCTTCCTCAACCTGCCGATCGCCGTACTGGTCGTGCTGGCGGCGCTGCGCTGGGTGCCGGAGAGCCGCGACGAGAACGCCTCCCGCACGCACGGTCCGGGCCGTACGCGACGCCGCTTCGACGTGGCCGGGGCACTGCTCGGCGCACTCGCGCTCGCCGGCGTCACGTACGCCCTGATCGACGCGCCCGCGCGTGGCTTCGCCTCCGCCCCGGTCCTGGTCGCCGCGCTGGTCGGTGTGGTGGCCGCGGTGGCCTTCGTGCTGCTGGAACGGCGGCGGGGGGACACCGCGATGCTGCCCACCGGGCTGTTCAGCAGCCGACTGTTCTCGGTCCTGAACCTCTTCACCGTGGTGGTCTACGCGGCGCTGAGCGGTTTCACCTTCTTCTTCGCCGTCTACCTCCAGAACGTCGTCGAGTGGTCGGCGCTGCGCACCGGCATCGCGCTGCTGCCGATGACCCTGCTGCTGTTGGTCGGATCGGCCCGGGCCGGTGCACTGTCGGCACGGATCGGCCCTCGACTGCCGCTGGCCGTCGGGCCGCTCGTGGCCGCCGGCGGTCTGCTGCTGCTGCGCGGCGTCGGGCCGGGCGCGTCCTACTGGACCGACGTGCTGCCCGGGGTGCTGCTCTTCGGCCTCGGGCTGACCCTGGTGGTGGCGCCGCTGACGGCGTCGGTGCTCGCGGCGGTGCAGGACCGGTTCTCCGGCGTCGCCAGTGGCTTCAACAACGCCGCGTCCCGGGCCGGAGGCCTGCTCGCGGTGGCCGCGCTACCGCTGCTGGTCGGCCTCTCCGGTGCCGGGTACGAGCAGAAGGCCGAGCTGACGGACGCGTTCCGCGGGGCGCTGGCCTGGTGCGCGGGGCTGCTGCTGGTCGGCGCGGTGCTGGCGCTCGTGCTGGTGCACCGGCCGCCGCGTGCGGCACCGCCGTCGCAGCCCTGCCACTCGATGCCCGCCGCCACGCCCCCGAAGTAGAACCGCACCTCCGGGGGCGTGGCGTCCGCGTCAGCGGCGGGCGCGGTTGACGGCGCTGGTGACCGCCTTGATCGAGGCCGTCACGATGTTGGCGTCGGTACCGACACCCCAGACCGTCCGACCGTCCACCTCGCACTCCACGTACGCGGCCGCCTGCGCGTCACCGCCGGAGGACAGCGCGTGCTCGTGGTAGTCGAGCACCCGTACGCCCACGCCGACCGCCTGGAGCGCGTTGACGTACGCGTCGATGGGGCCGTTGCCGACCGCGGTGAGCGAGTGCCACTCGCCGCCGACACCGACCTGGGCCTCGATCTCGACCTTGCCGTCGGCGGTGCCGATCGTGTAGCCGGCCAAGCGGACCGCAGGGTCCGGCTGGTGGTCCAGCAGGTAGTGCGTCGCGAAGATCTCCCACATGGCGGTCGGGTCGACCTCGCCGCCGTCGTGGTCGGTGACCTGCTGCACGACCCCGGAGAACTCGATCTGGAGCCGGCGCGGCAGGTCGAGCTGGTGCTCGCTCTTCATGATGTACGCGACGCCGCCCTTGCCGGACTGCGAGTTGACCCGGATGACCGCCTCGTAGGTGCGGCCCAGGTCCTTCGGGTCGATCGGCAGGTACGGCACCGCCCAGGTGTGCTCGTCGACCGGTACGCCCGCGGCCTTCGCGTCCGCCGTCAGGGCGTCGAAGCCCTTCTTGATCGCGTCCTGGTGGGAGCCGGAGAAGGCGGTGTAGACCAGGTCGCCCGCGTACGGGTGGCGCTCGTGCACCGGGAGCTGGTTGCAGTACTCGACGGCCCGCCGGATCTCGTCGATGTTCGAGAAGTCGATCATCGGGTCGAGGCCCTGGGAGAAGATGTTGAGCCCCAGCGTCACCAGGTCGACGTTTCCGGTGCGCTCGCCGTTGCCGAACAGGCAGCCCTCGATGCGGTCCGCGCCGGCCAGCAGGCCCAGCTCGGCGGCGGCGACCCCGGTGCCCCGGTCGTTGTGCGGGTGCAGGCTCAGCACGACGCTGTCGCGGCGCGGCAGACGCCGGTGCATCCACTCGATCGAGTCGGCGTACACGTTCGGCGTGGCCATCTCGACGGTGGCCGGCAGGTTGATGATCAGCGGGCGGTCGGGCGTCGGGTCGATCACGTCGATGACCCGGGAGCAGACCTCCAGCGCGTACTCCAGCTCGGTGCCCGTGTACGACTCCGGCGAGTACTCGTAGAAGATCTCGGTGTCCGGGGTGTGGATCTCCGCGTACTTCTGGCAGAGCCGCGCCCCGGAGGTGGCGATGTCGGCGATGCCGTCCCGGTCCAGGCCGAAGACCACCCGCCGCTGGAGCGTGGAGGTCGAGTTGTAGAAGTGGACGATGGCCCGCTTCGCGCCGCGCAGCGACTCGAACGTCCGGTCGATCAGGTGCTCCCGGCACTGCGTGAGCACCTGGATGGTGACGTCGTCCGGGATCATGTCGTCTTCGATGAGCTGCCGGACGAAGTCGAAGTCGGTCTGGCTGGCCGACGGGAAGCCGACCTCGATCTCCTTGTAGCCCATCTGCACGAGCAGCTGGAACATCCGCCGCTTGCGCTCGGGCGACATCGGGTCGATCAGCGCCTGGTTGCCGTCGCGCAGATCCACCGCGCACCAGCGCGGCGCGGCCTCGACCGTGCGGGTGGGCCAGGTGCGGTCCGGCAGGTCGACCCGGAACTGCTCCTGGTACGGCTGGTAGCGGTGGTACGGCATCCGGCTGGGGCGTTGCCGGGCGATCGGATCGGTCTCGGCGTCGGTGACAGGTTGAGCCATCTCGGAATGCTCCCTGGAACATGTGGCGTCAGCAGATCGGAAGGTGTCGGCGAGCTGCCGGGCGACGGTGCGCGGCGGTGCCGAGAGGAAGATCAGATGTGCTGGACGGCGCGATGCAACTCCGCGACGAGGTGCCGGCCGGTCAGGCCTCGTCGCGGCGGCTAAGGAGGAGAAGCGCCTGCCACATGACCAGGTCACCCTACGTGATGGGACGAAGGGTGCAAAGGCTGGTCCGGACTATGGGATCGATGTCATCGTCGGCTCCGGGGCCTGGGAACCGAGCCTCGGCGTCCGTCCGGTCCAGGCCACGGCGGGCACGATCGCCACTGCGAGCAGCACGAAGATCGCTGCCGTCGGTAACCAACCCCACCCGCCGGTGCTGACGCCGAGCGCGGTCAACCCCGCCGGAGCGACCAGGTACTGCACCTGCTCGCCGAGCCGCAGCGCGCCCACGTACGCGCCGCGTTGGTCGTCCGGCGGAAGGGTGGCGGTGAACCCCCAGGCGCCCGCCGACTGGATCAGCTCGGCCAGGATCAGCAGCGTCGCGGCGGCCACCAGCACCACGACGGTGAGCGCGCCCCGGGTGACCCCGGAGATCGGCAGGACCAGGCAGGACACGGCGATCAGCAGGCCACCACGGCGGGAGGCTCGCGCCGCCCCCGCGGCGGTGTCGGCGCCCCGGCTGACGCGTACCTGGAGCAGCACGATCAGGACCGTGTTGAGCAGCACCAGAGCGGCGATCACCGTCTTCGGGGCGTCGGTGTGGGTGAGGATCCACAGCGGCAGGACCGTCAGGTAGAGCACCCCGTGCGCGGTGAGCAGCCCGGACAGCAGGGACACCGCCATGAACGGCCGGTCCCGCAGCACGGCGAGCCGACCCATCGGCTCCGCCGGCCTTCGTACCTGCGGCAACCGGGGCAGCCGCCGCACGAACAGGGCCGTCACCAGGATCACCGTCGCGATGAACCAGACCATCGCCCGGTACGCCTCGATCGTGTCCACGGCCAGTACCAGGCCGCTGATCACCGCGCCCAGCCCGAAGCCGACGTTCAACGAGGAACGCTGGTACGCCATCGCGGTGACCCGCTCGGCCGGCGGCAGCGCGTTGATCGAGTACACCTGACGGGCCACGCCCGTCGACGCGTCCACCATCGCCAGCGCCACGACCACGGCGAGGAAGCTCGCGAAGCCGCCTACGAACGGGTACGACGCGAAGAGCGCCGCGTCCAGCACCAACCCCACCACCCAGACCCGCTGCGGCCCGTACCGGTCGGTGAGCCCGCCCAGCGGCACGGTGCCCAGTAACGACACCCCCGCCGCGATGGACAGGCCCAGCCCGACCTGAGCGGCGCTGAGCCCCAGCGCCCGGGTGAAGAAGACGGCACTGCCGGCGTGGAACAGGCCGCTGCCCACGGCGTAGACCATGGCCTGCACGGCCAGCGCGCGAGTCAGACCGGCCGGCGGTACGACGTTCGCGACAGCGGTACGAATGGTGTCTCTGGTCCCCATGGCAGGGGAGTGAACCGTGCCCCCACGAGGACGGTCGAGCCTTTTAGGCTGGACCGAATCCTGCTCCCGGGGAGGGCGCGTGTCCGAGTTGCGGTTCAGCCTGGCCGACGTGGCGGGCGTGCGGCTCGCCGTGTCGCCGGTCAACGAGACGGTCATGAGCATGTGGGCGCTGGCCAGCCCGGTCCGTCATGCGGTGCACCTGCCCTGGATCGACCGCGCCCGGGTGACCCTGCGTCGACCCGAGGTGGCCGCCCGGGTCCGACCGCTTGTGGAGCTGACCTGGCGAGGTTGCCCGTTGCCCGACTTCATCACCCCAGCGGCCCGGCCGAACGTGGAGGTGGCCGACCAACTCGACCAGATCGCCGCGACGCCGCCGGCCGTGGTGGTCCAGGACCTGCTGTCGACCACCGGGCGTCGGCCGCTGAGTCCGTTCGGGCAGGCGCTGCTCGCCGACCCCCGCGGGCTGCTGCCGCAGCTCGTCGACGCGATGCGGGTCTGGTACGACGAGGCGATCGCCCCGGACTGGTCGCGGATGCGGGCGCTGCTCGACGCCGACGTGGCGTACCGCGCCGCCCAGCTCGCCGAGAACGGCGCCGGTCGGTTCTTCGAACAGCTCCATCCGAGCCTGTGCTGGCTCGGCGACCGGGTGGTCAGCGACGACCCGTTCGAGCGGGACTTCGACCTCCGGGACCGTGGATTGGCGCTGAACCCGACGGTGTTCAGCCAGCGGCGAGTGCTGTGGAACCTGCTGGAGGACTCGCTGCCGGCTGCCGCGTACCCGGTCCGGGCGGTCGGGACGCTCTGGGAGACGGCCGCGCCGCCGCCGGGTGACCCGCTGGCACGGGTGATCGGCTCCGGCCGGGCCGCGCTGCTACACCTGCTCGATACCGCGACCACCACCACCGACCTGGCCCGACGCACCGGGATGTCCGCCGGGAACGTCTCGGCCCACCTGACCGCGCTGCACGCCGCCGGCCTGGTCGACAGGTCTCGGCAGGGTCGGCACGTCCTCTACCGCAACACCGACGCGGCAGCGGTGCTGCTCCGGGCCAGCCGGGGCGGCTGAGGTCAGGCGAGCAGCAGGTCGGCGACCGGGCGGCGGTGCCGCAGACCGGTCTCGCTGGCCCGCAGCTCGGCCGGCAGGGCGAACGGGTCACCGAGTCGCCCGACGGCGGCGACCACCAGCGGTCGGACACCGCCCGGTAGGTCGAATTCGGTGGCGAGGCCGGCCCGGTCGAAGCGGGTGAGCTGGCGGACGTGCAGACCGAGGGCGGTGGCCTGGAGAGTCAGGTGGGCGATCGCCTGGCCGAGGTCGTACGCGGCCCGCTCGGCGTCGCCGCCGGTGTGCGCGCCGACCACCAGGGTCGCGGCGTGCCGGGCCCAGCCCTGGTCGTCGTCCGGAAGGTTGATCAGGATGCGCTTGTGGTTCTCGTCGTCCCGGTGACCGAGGGCGAACCGCCAGGGCTGCCTGTTGTCCGTCGACGGCGCCCACCGCGCGGCCTCCAGCAGCGAGGCCGCCTCCTCGGTGGTCAGCGTGGCGCTCGGGTCGAAGGCCCGAGGGCTCCAGCGGAAGGCGAGGAGTGGGGTCAGGTCAGCCATGCCGAGAATCGTCCCCTATGGGCGATTAGTGCCCTGGGTCGGGTTGGCTAGATGTGGGCAAGAGCACCCGTAACGGTACGAAGATCACGACGTTCCCGCGCTCGGGCTGAGTGACGGGTCGGGAGTCGGCGGGGCCGCGGTGTCGAGGGGTTCCGCGTCCACCACCGGCCCGGCCAACTGCACGGTGGCGGGTGCCGCGCCCGGCGGGGCGGCCAGCCGCAGCGTCCCGGCCTCGGTCCGGACACCGGTCGGCGTGCCGTCCGGGTCGTAGCAGTAGATGCCCACGTCCAGCGGCGCGTTGAGCGAGGCCGAGGTGGAGTCCACCGAGTAGCAGGCGCCGGTGAGGCCCTTGGGCGTGGTGGCCTGCGCCACCGCGAGCGGCGCCCGCCGGTCGGTCAGCACGTCCAGCCAGTCGGTGAGCGGATGCTGGACGCGGGGGTCCAGCCGGCGCGGGATGGCGTCGTCGCGTTCGCCGAGGCGTACGCACCGCGCCGGCTCCGGGTGATCCGTCGAGGGCAGGGCGCACTGGAACAGCCCGTCGGAGGTGGCGGCCAGCGAGACGTCGGCGGTGCCGCCGAGCGCCCCACCCGGGACGTCGACCCGCCAACTGCCGTCGTTCGCGCTGGTGAACACGATGGTGCGGTCCGGTTGGCCGCTCCGGCTGAACACGTACTGCGCCACCAGGTGACGATCCTGCGCGGCGGCGGCCAGCGCGGCCAGCTCGTCGCGCGTGCCCTCCACCTCGACGGGACCGGGGTCGGCCGGCGGCGGGGGTGGGGGCTGCGCGCTGTCGCAGGCGACCAGGACTGCCGGCAGGGCGAGCACGAGCGGCCCGAGCACGCGGCCGGCCGAGCGGAGGAGGGCGGACACCGGCTCATTCTGGTGGGTACGGGCGACCTGTGGGCAACGGCGCACAGGCGGCGCCTCTCGGCGTGTCGTGGCAGCTTGTCCGCGTACCCCCGGCCCCTCGCGGACCTGGCCACCCGCGTCGGCCGGACGGCCGCGCGGGCCGGATGGTGGGATCACCCGACCCGTCGCCGTGACCCGCCGGATACGCTCAAGGGGTCTGACACGCGCCGCCGGCCCCGGTTCCGGCGGCGTCGGCACGCTCAGGGTCGCTGGGAGGGAGTGCACAGTCGTGGCACTCGTGGTGCAGAAGTACGGCGGGTCCTCCGTCGCCAACGCCGAGCGGATCAAGCGGGTGGCCGAGCGCATCGTCGCCGCCCGCAAGGCCGGCGACGACGTGGTGGTGGTGGTCTCCGCGATGGGTGACACCACCGACGAGCTGCTCGACCTGGCCAACCAGGTCAGCCCGCTGCCGCCGGGCCGTGAGCTGGACATGCTGCTCACCGCCGGGGAGCGGATCTCCATGGCCCTGCTGGCCATGGCCATCCACAACCTGGGGTACGAGGCCCGCTCGTTCACCGGTTCGCAGGCCGGCGTGATCACCACGTCGGTGCACGGCCGGGCGCGCATCATCGACGTCACCCCGGGGCGGCTCAAGGGCGCGCTCGACGAGGGCTCGGTGGTCATCGTGGCCGGTTTCCAGGGCGTCTCGCAGGACACCAAGGACGTCACCACGCTGGGTCGCGGTGGTTCGGACACCACCGCCGTGGCACTCGCCGCCGCCCTGCACGCCGACGTCTGCGAGATCTACACCGACGTGGACGGCGTCTTCACCGCCGACCCGCGGATCGTGCCCAACGCCCGGCACATAAGGGACATCACCTACGAGGAGATGTTGGAGCTGGCGGCCTGCGGCGCGAAGGTGCTGCACCTGCGTAGCGTGGAATACGCCCGCCGGGCGGGGTTGCCGATCCACGTCCGTTCGTCATACTCGACCAACACCGGCACGATGGTCACCGGATCGATGGAGGACCTTTCCGTGGAGCAGGCACTGATCACCGGGGTCGCGCACGACCGCAGCGAGGCCAAGATCACGATTGTCGGCGTGCCCGACGAGCCGGGTGCCGCCGCGCGGATCTTCGACACCGTCGCCGAGGCCGAGATCAACATCGACATGATCGTGCAGAACGTCTCCACCGAGGGCACCGGCCGCACGGACATCTCGTTCACCCTGCCCAAGGCCGACGGCCCGACCGCGATGGCCGCCCTCAGCAAGATCCAGGAACCGGTCAAGTTCAAGGGCCTGCTCTACGACGACCACGTCGGCAAGGTCTCGCTGATCGGCGCCGGCATGCGCTCGCACCCTGGCGTCGCCGCCGGCTTCTTCGCTGCGCTCGGCGCTGCCGGGGTCAACATCGAGATGATCTCCACCTCCGAGATCCGGGTCTCCGTCGTCTGCCGGGACACCGACCTCGACGCCGCCGTACGCGCCATCCACGACGCGTTCGAGTTGGGCGGCGACACCGAAGCCGTGGTCTACGCCGGGACGGGTAGGTAGCGCCGATGACGGCGCTGCCCACCCTCGCCGTGGTCGGAGCGACCGGTGCCGTCGGCACCGTGATGTGCGAGCTGCTCACCGGGCGTCGCAACGTCTGGGGTGAGATCCGGCTCCTCGCCTCCGAACGGTCGGTCGGCAAGCGGGTGCGCTGCCGGGGCGAGGAGATGGTTGTCCAGGCGCTGACCCCGGAGGCGTTCGACGGGGTCCACGTGGCGATGTTCGACGTGCCCGACGAGGTCTCCGCCGAATGGGCCCCGATCGCGGTCGAGCGGGGCGCGATCGCGGTGGACAACTCCGGCGCGTTCCGGATGGACCGGGACGTCCCGCTGGTAGTCCCGGAGATCAACCCCGAGCAGGTCCGTAACCGTCCCCGGGGCATCATCGCCAACGCCAACTGCACCACCCTCGCGATGATCATCGCGGTCGCGCCGCTGCACCACGAGTACGGCCTGCGGGAACTGGTGCTCGCCTCCTACCAGGCGGTCTCCGGCGCCGGTCAGGCCGGCGTGGACATCCTGCACGACCAACTCGCCAAGGTCGCCGGCGATCGGGCGCTCGGCTCACGCACCGGTGACGTCCGTCAGGCGGTCGGCGACGACCTCGGCCCGTTCCCGGCACCGCTGGCGCTCAACGTGGTGCCCTGGGCGGGCTCGTCGGCCGACGGAGGCTGGTCCTCCGAAGAAATGAAGATCCGCAACGAGTCGCGGAAGATCCTCGGCCTGCCCGACCTCAAGGTCAGCTCCACCTGCGTCCGGGTACCGGTGGTCACCGCCCACTCGGTGGCCGTGCACGCGGTCTTCGCCACCGAGGTCGACGCCGAGGGCGCCCGCGAGGCGCTGCGCAACGCACCCGGTGTGATCGTGGTGGACGACCCCGCCGCAGGTGAGTTCCCGATGCCGATCGACGCGGTCGGCACCGACCCGAGCTGGGTCGGCCGTATCCGCCGCGCCCTGGACGACCCCCGCGCCCTCGACTTCTTCGTCACCGGCGACAACCTCCGCAAGGGCGCAGCCCTCAACACGGCCCAGATAGCCGAACTCCTGGCCAAAGAACTCCGCACCCCGTAACAACCCCCGCGCCTCGCCGCGCCGTGCCGTGCCACTCCTCACCCCGTCGATCTTGCACTTTCTGTCGCGGCATAAGGCGTGAAATTGGGCAGAACGGCAACCGAAAGTGCAAGATCGGCGTGGGCGTGGGCGTGGGGGCAGGAGCGTGGGGGCGGGGTTAAGCTGCGGAGAGGTGTACGCCGTCTCGGCCTTGGCGTTTGACCGCGTAGAGGGCCTGGTCGGCTCTCTTCAGGGTGCGGTCGGGGGTTTCGCCCGGTCGCGGTAGCGCGACGCCGACGCTGATCGTGCGACCCGTTCGGCGGGCCGCCTCGGCCAACCGTTCGGCGATGCGGACCGCTTCCTCCGGGCGGCTCACCTCGATCACCGCGACGAACTCGTCACCGCCGATCCGGTACAGCTCGTCGCCGTGCCGCAGCGCGCTCTCCAGCGCCCGGGCCAGCCCGACCAGCACCTGGTCGCCCGCCTGGTGCCCGTACGTGTCGTTGACGGTCTTGAAGCCGTCCACGTCGATTGCCAGCAGAGCCGTACGCCCCGGGGTGGCCGCCGCGATCCGCTGCCCGAAGGGACCGGTGTGCCGCAGTCCGGTCAGGGGGTCTGAGCTGGCCTGTTCCCGGAGTCGGGCGAGCGTACGCAGTCGGTCCAGGCTGGTCCACGCCTGTCCGGCGAGCAACTCCATCAGGCTGACCGTGGTCGGGTCCGGGTGCAGCGCGCGTTCGTCGGCGACCAGCAGCACGCCACCGGCGTCCGCCGGCCCGACCGGCACGGCGACCAGCGTGCGTACCCCGGCACGGGTCAGCGGCTGGTAGTCCTCGGTCGGAGGGTGTCCGGTCTCGCCCAACGTGTATCCGGCGCCGTACCGGTGTGCCCGGTCGACCATCCTCTCCAGGGCGGCCGGGCCGGCTCCGGTCAGCTCGGCGCGGATACGGGTCTCCAGGTCACCCGGCGTCCCCGGGGACGGGCCGGGTTGGCCGTCGATCATCAACACCGCGGTGGAGAGGGTGGACACCTCCCGGGCCGCGTCGGTTGCCGCGCTGATCACGGCCGCCTCGGTCGGGGCGGCGGACAGCGCCGCGGCGTGCCGGAGCAACGTCTCGCTGCGGCTCTCCGACGGAGGGCCACCCAACGTGGCGATGCGAGCGCCGAGGCGGGCGGCCAGCCGTTGCGCGGTCTCCCGCCACGGCCGCAGGTCGACCGGGTCACTCCACTGCAGGTCGAGTACGCCGATCACCCGGCCGGCGGGGTCGCGTACCGGCACGCACAGTTCGGACGTCACGTCAGGGCGTACCGGGAGGTAGTCCGGGTCGACGGTGACGTCCGGGACGGCGGCGGCGGTGCCGGAGGCGTAGACCCGGCCGACGATCCCGGTGCGCGGCGGTACGGTCGCGAAGACCTGCCATGCGCCGGTCGCCGCCACGCAGCGCAGCCGGTCGTGGGCCTCGAGCAGCACCGAGATGGTGGCCGGGGTGTGGTGGGACAGTGCGCCCACCGTCCACCGGCAGGCTTCCGGCGCGCTCGACGCCATCAAGAGGCGGACGGTGGCGTCACGGATGATTCGCTGATGATCCACTCGCACGTCGTTCCAGGTAGGGGAGGGGTTCGATCAAGCGTACTCACTCCTGCGCAGCGCTCTCGTTGCTTCGTACACATGTGCTATCCACAGGCTGTGGACAGGGGCTGTGGAGGGAGGAGCCGGGCGATAGCGTGAGGGTTCCCCGTCGAGGAGGCCGGTGCCCGCATGCTCATCGCACAGATCAGCGACCCGCACCTCACCACTGGTCTGCTCGCCGCCGAGCCCGCCGCCGGGCTGCACCGGGCGCTCGGCCGGGTGCTCGCCCTACGTCCTCGACCTGACTGCGTGGTCATCACCGGCGACCTGGTCGACCACGGCAGACCCGACGAGTACGCGGCGCTGCGCGAACTGATCGGGAAGTTCCCGCTTCCGGTCTACCTGACCACCGGCAACCACGACGACCGCGAGTCGCTGCTCGACACGTTCGGCGGTACGCCCTGGCTCGGTGGTGGTTTCTCCGCCTACTACCACGTCGACCACGAGGCGGCGACCATCGTGGTGCTCGACTCGCTCGTCCCCGGCAGCGACGCCGGGCGGTTGGGCGAGGAGCAGCTCGGCTGGCTCGACGGGGTCCTCGCGGGTCGGCCGGAGGTGCCCGCCATCCTCTGCCTGCACCACCCGCCGGTCGCGGTCGGCATCCCCGCGGCGGACTCCATCCGGCTCGCCGACGGGCCCGCGCTGGCCGAGGTGATCGGCCGGCACCGGCACGTCGTGCGGGTCGCCGCCGGGCACCTGCACCGCACGGTCACCACGGGGTACGCGGGCACGGTGCTCACCGTGGCGCCCAGCACCTGGAAGCAGAGCACCCTCACCATGGCCACGGACGAGATGATCGGCTGGGTCGCCGAGCCGACCGCCTTCCTCCTGCACCGCATCGATCCTGATGGCTGCGTGACCCACACCGTTCAGGTCAGCCACTCGGCCGGCCAGACCTGCGGCTTCTGACGGCGTCGCCGTGCTCGTCTGGTACGTCGCGTACGGCTCGAACATGCTCGCCGCCCGGCTGGCCTGGTATCTCAACGGCGGCTGTCCGCCGGGCGGCCGGCGGACGTACCCGGGCTGCCGCGACCCCCGCCCACCAAGCCGGTCGGCGCCGGTGTGGATGCCCGGTGGGATCTACTTCGCCGGCGAGTCCGGCGCGTGGACCGGCGGCATGGCGTTCTACGACCCGGAGCTGCCCGGCGAGGCCGCCGCGAGGGCCTACCTGGTGACCATCGAACAGTTCACCGACATCGCCGCCCAGGAGATGTACCGCCCGACGGGCGACACCGCCGATCTGCTCCCGGCGACCGGCGCGGCCGTCGACGCGGCCGTCGCGAGCGGGCGGGCGACCCTCGGTCCGGGACGCTACGAGGCCCTCGTCTGCCCTGGTCGGCGTGCCGGCATCCCGATGCTCACCTTCACCGCTCCCGAACCGGCGTCGGCCGTGCCGCACCGGCCACCGGCACCGGCCTACCTGGGCATGATCGCCCGAGGGCTGCACGAGTCACACGGCTGGCCGGTCGAGCGCATCGTCGACTACCTGACGCGGCGTCCCGGTGTCGCGGGCGGCTGGCCGCCCGACGCCGTCACCAGGCTGGTTGCCGAAGCGCTCACCACCGCTTGACCGGCCGAGCCCCGCTTTCGCCCGGTTCGGCAGCGACGGTTCACCGGCCGGATCGACCCGCGTGATCATCGGGTTGGATGGACGGGTCGGCGAGACTCCGGTCGCGTCCGAAGGTCTAACCGTCCGCACCACCGGGCGGCACCGCCGTGCACCGACCGGCGAACCACGCTCCACCGCCCGGGTCGAGTTGGCGACGCGGCCTCCGCGCCGACCACTCCCGCACCGTCCCGCCGCTAGCGTCAGCGCTCACCATCACACGTGAGACGACCGCGTCGGCGCTCATCGGCCGGCGCATGGAGTGGGGAGACGGAATGACGAGAAAGATGATCGGTCTCGCGCTCGCGCTCGGCGGGACACTCGCTGCCACGCTGGCAACCGCCGGACCGGCGCAGGCCGCGACCCCGACGGTGCAGATCAGCAAGGTCTACTACAACTCGCCCGGCAGCGACAACCGCTCGAACTCCAGCCTGAACGCGGAGTACGTCCGCCTCACCAACCGGCGGTCGAGCACCATCAACCTGAAGTCCTGGACGCTGCGAGACAAGTCGCGCCACGTCTACACCTTCAGCGGCGACGTCCGGCTAGCCGCCGGAGCGAGCGTCTACATCCACACCGGGAAGGGCAAGAACACCTCGACCCACCGCTACTGGGGATCCGGCGCGTACATCTGGAACAACACCGGTGACAGCGCCTACCTGCGCGACTCGGCCGGAAAGCAGATCGACTCCTGCTCCTGGGGCAGCAAGGGCAGTTACACCTCCTGCTGAACGCCCGACGCCGTCGGTCGACCGGCCGGCGGCGTCCAGGCGGGGACGTCGATCGCACAGAGCTGCTCGGTGACCGACGGTGAACCAATCGGTGTATTCGCAGCTCTGTCGTGCTGCTCGGCTCGACGGGTGAGCGTCCGGATGAGAGGCTGGCCGGGCGGGCGACGACACAACCGCCGCCAAGCCTGATCGATCCGCCCGACAGTGTCGACAGGCGGCGGCTCGACCCACCGGGCGGGCACCGCACACCCCGATTCTCGCGAGGAGTTCCATGTCCTTTGCGTACAACTGCAACATCAACGGCAAGCTGGTCACCAGCGCCAGCTCGTTCGGTCGCCTGGTCACCGACATCGACCTGAAGATCGACCGCCGCTCCGGGGACGTGCTCTCGGCCTCCGCGAACAACGTCGTGGTCACCCGCGACGTCGCCAAGGACCCGAAGCAGACCGCCCTGATCGACAGGTACGAGACGGTGCTCGGTCCGGTCGCCGGCCGCCAGGTCGGCGATACCACCACCGCGATCACGAAGACGCAGGAGAACCTGCTCGACACCTGCTCCGCAGCGGTCCCGGCCTCGTGCGGCGAGTCGCCGCTGGGCAACCTGATAGCCGACGCGCAGCTCGCCGCCACCGACGACGAGCAGAACGCGGTCGCCGCCTTCATGAACCCGGGCGGGGTACGCGCCAACCTGGACGCCGGCCCGGTCACCTACGAGGAGGCGTTCACGGTGCAGCCGTTCGCCAACAACCTCGTGACGCTGGATCTGACCGGCGCGCAGCTCTACTGCGTACTGGAGCAGCAGTTCGTGACCGGTCGGGTCCTCTACCCGTCGTCGACCGTGGGCTACGTGGTCGACCTCAACGGTGCCACCGCCCCTGCGGCGGACCCGTGCGCCGGCACCCGGGTGGTCCGGGGCAGCCTCACCATCGGCGGTGCCACCGTCGACACCGCCGCCACCTACCGGGTGACGGTGAACAACTTCCTCGCCGGGGGCGGCGACGGCTTCAGCGCCCTCACCGGCGGCACCAACCAGGTCACCGGTCAGATCGACCTGGACGCGTTCGTGGCGTACCTGACCGCGCAGTCGCCGGTCTCCGCCCCGACGCTCGACCGCATCCGCACCACCGCCGAGGTCGCCGCCGCCTGACGGACGACGATCCCGCCACGATCGGGCCCCGGAGCACCCGCTCCGGGGCCCGACCCGTCCCCGGCTCTGCTCGCGCTCGCCACGTCTGCTCGCGCTCGCGACGCTGGCCCAGCTTGCGGTTTGGTGCGCCGTGACGGCGCCGCAACCGGGGCCAGGCTTTGCAAGATCACGCTCGATCCTGGATGTCGTGGTCTGCGAGCGCGCGGATGCCACTACATCCCGGATCGAGCACGATCAAGCGGCGGGCGCGGCTGTCGGCGGGGTTGCCGGGCCGGCTCAGGCGGGAGTGGGTGCCGGCGTCGGCGTCGGCGGGGCTACCGTCGCGCGGCCGTCCTGGTCGACGGTGAGCAGTCGGCGCAGTGAGAGCGCGATGAGCGAGGCGGCCAGGCAGCCGCCGACGACCACCGCCACCCAGACCATGCCGTTCGCCGCGCCGATCAGCGGGCCGGCGGTCACCGGGCCGATCACACCGCTGATGCCGAAGATCATCGAACTCATGGCGTTGTACCTGCCGCGCAGCTCGTCGGTGGCCAGGGCGTTGGTCAGCGCCGGCATCACCGGCGACAGCAGCGTCTCGCCGAAGCCGAAGATCGCCGAGCAGGCCACCACGCACAGGGCGGCCACCAGGGCGCTGCCCGTGCTGACCACACCAGCGACGCCGAGGACCAGCCAGGCGGCGGCGAACACCGCCCCGACCACGGCGAGCGCGCCGGTACGGCTGCGCCCCTCGATCCGGCGGATGACCAGCAACTGGGCGAGCACGATCATCACCGTGTTGGCCGCGAGCGCCCAGGCGACCACCCGCGGACTCACCTCGGCGACTCGGACGGCGTACGCGGCGAACCCGACCTCGACCTGGGCGTACCCGCAGGTGGTCAGAACCAGGCCGAAGATCACGAGCCGGCGGAACGGACGGTCCCGCAGGACGGTCAGGTAGCCGCCGCTCGACCGGTCGGCATCGGCTGAGCGGTGGCCGAGCCGGTGACCGACCCCCGGCAGGGTCAGCAGGATCAGGGCCGGCATCAGGTAGCTGACCGCATCCAGCAGGTAGATCGTCTGGAAACTGGCGGGTCGCGTGGTGTCGACGATCGCCCCGGAGGTCATACCGCCGATGCCGATACCGAGGTTGAGCAGCGCGAAGTTCAGCCCGAAGACCCTCTGCCGCTCGTCGTCGTCAGTGAGCGACGCGAGGATCGTGTTCTGCCCGGACCAGATGGCAGAACTACCGACCGCGATCACCGTCATCACGAGCAGGGCCGAACCGGTCGAGTGGACGAGCGCCAGCGAACCCGTCCCGATCGCCTCGATCACCAGGCACGGCACCACCACCCAGCGTGCGCCGAACCGGTCGATGAGCGTCCCACCCAGCGGCGACAGCGCCAGGGTGACGACGCCGTACCAGCCGATCACCAGGCCGGCGCGGGTGTCGGTGAGCCCCCGGACGTCGGTCAGGTAGATGAACAGGAACGGCAGGGTCAGGCCTCGCCCGATCGCCGACAGCACGGTGCCGGCGAGCATCCGGCGGGCTTGTGGACGGCGAGGTAGGGCGCGGCGCAGCATGTCCGGCATTCTGTGCGGTGGGTGTGACGTCGCGCGAACCGTTTTGCAGAGAGCCCGGGTGCCCGGTGACCAACGCCACGACGAGCGTCGGTGTCGGCCCGGTCTGCGATGCTGGCCCGATGACCGGCACCTGGCGACACCTGCCCGCTTCCGCCCGCGCCATCGCGGTGACCGCCACGGCAGCCGTCGCCGCCGCCCAGGCCCGCGACGCTCAGGCGTACGACGAGGCGGTGGCCGACCTGGCGGTCGACGAGCGGTCCGGCCTGGTGCTCGGGACGGTGGTCCGTCTCCTGCTGGAGGAGAGCCACCCGGACGGGTTGGCCGGCGACGACATCCGCCAGGTGCTGGCACGCTGCGTGCAGGACGCGACGCGCTGGCGTCGTGATGTCGATCCGCACGTGGTGCTCGTACTGTTGGCCGGCGCTCTGGGGGTGTACGACCCCGAGGCGGACGACGCACCTCCGGACGCGTCCGCCCTGGCCCGGCACGCCCCGCTGCTCGTCGCCGACCTGCTGGCGGTGACCGGTGCGCCGCTGGACGACTACCTGGCCGCCGCGTTCGCCGAGATCGAGCGGACCGAGCGGCACGACTGACGGGGGCCGCCAGTTGAGGTAGTCGCTGATCGTGCCGTCGGCACGGACGGCGTGGACGCTCGGGGCGGGATGGGCGGTCCGTCGCCCTGTCCGGCACGCCGAGGGGGCCGCAGCAGATGCCAAGAGGGCACACCCAACGAGTGGATGTGCCCTCTTACCTCTGGTCGGGGTGGCCGGATTCGAACCGACGACCTCTTCGTCCCGAACTGGCGGCAGTCCGGTCGGATCGGGCGTCGTCAGAGGTCATCCGGCCTGGCGACGCTCGTCCTGGTCTGGTTCGGCGGGCACGGTTGCTGTACTTCGCTGCTGTACTTCCGGCGGCTGCCTCGTCCAGCCGACAAAGCGGCGGTGCAGGGTTCCAGCCGGCGCCCACGGCATGTCCTCGGCGGCTTGGATGAGGTAGCCCCCGAGGTAGAGGGCCAGCGACACTGGCGCATCGGCGTACTCCGCACGCAGCTCTCGCCGCCGCGTCGGACACGGCCACGGCAGGTTGCAGCCACCGCAGCTCCAGATCGGCATGACCGGGCCATGGCTGGTCACTGCTGATCCTCCGGTTGCGGCCAGTGCCCTCGGTTGATCGGTATCCGGTGCCGGGCACGGCACGGCAGGGCGGCTCCGCAGTTGCAGATACGCCGCCAACGCTGCCAGGACCACACCGGCCGATGCCGCCGGGCGAAGGTCAACGCGGTGGCGGAGACGTATTCGTCGTACGAGACACGCCGCACGTACCTCTCCCTCGTCGCTCACGAGGGCGGCAGCATCGTCGCCCTCTCGATGAGGGACACGGCGGCCGGGCGTGCCTCGCACCGACCACCGCATCCCGTGAGCAAGAAGCTACGTTCGGTCGTATAGCGGGATGGGTAAGGTTCCTACCCCTGATTCAGGAGACGAGCCCGACTCTCATAGCCAGGTCGCGTGCGTCGTCCCGGGTGGCACGCGGACCGTCGAGCAGGTCCATGGTGATCTGACGGGCGTACCCGTTGAACCGGATCGTCTCCGGAGCCGACTCGTACGCCTGCCGCAGCGCCGCCACGGTCGCTTCCTTGTCATCCTTGCCGTAGTGCGCCCGCGCGACCTCGATCAGATGGCGTGCCCGCCGTGGCCTCGACGGAATCGCCGCCGCATCATGGCGACGTGCCTGCCGCACCGCCTCGCCCGACTGCTGCAACTCCACCGCGACGGTCACCGCGTGTGCACCCATGATGACCCGGGAAAACGACGTCTGCGCCTGGTAGAAGCCCTCCGGCAGGCGCTGCGCCACCTGGTCCGCGCGGTCCCAGTACCGCCAGGCGCGACCTTCCTCACCGGCACGAGCAGCCGTGTACGCGGCCTCGAAGTTCAGCGCGCCCCACAACGCCAGCAGATTCGGGCTCCCGTCAGCCGCCCTCGGCTCCAACGCCGACAGCACCTCCAGCGTCACCCTCATCGCGGTGTCCCAGTCGCCGGCTTCCCGATGCACCTGACACAGAAACCAACCTGCACGGGCGATCGCCTCCGGATCACCGGACTCCTGCGCCGCCACCATCGCCCGATCCGTCACCCGCCACAGCAACTCGGCGGCAGGCTGGTAGGCAACGAACATCTGCGCCAACCCGAGCGTTTCCGCCCACAGGGCTTGCGCCTCCCGTCGCCGGCCGCCCTCGTACGCCAACACGGCCCGCTGCCCGTCCCTCAGCAACCCCGGCAACAACCCACCCAGGACCGTACGGTGATCCGCTGCCTGATGGCGCGCCCGCCACCCTGCCGCAAGTCGCTGCCGCAGACCGGACAACAACTCCGGCCGGGTGTCATCGGGAAGCGCGACATGATTCAGGGCGGCCCGGACCGACACCAGCGCCGGATGCTCGGGCCCGTTGACCACAGCGGAACGATCGCCCAACTCCGCTGCCAAGGCGGACACGTCGATCTTCAGAGCACGCGCAATCCGATCCAGCATATGAATACGCGGTGGCAGGATTCGATCCGTCTCCACCGCCTTGACCCACTCGGCGCTACGGTCCACCAACCCGCCCAGCACCGTCCGACTCTTCCCGGACCGCTCCCGATAGACCTTCAACCGCTGCCCGAACGTCAACTCCGGCAAGGAATCCACCCGGAACCCCCTCGCGTAGCGCAGGACACACCACCGACCCATCGGCAGCCACCACCGCCAACGCTACCGACCGGACCGACGCCTCATAACCCCCACCACGCCGGCGGCTTGCACCTGGAGCGCGTGCCCACACTCGGGACAGGGCTCACCATCGTGACTGGTCATGCTGCGATCGTCGCAGGTGTACACGCTCAGCTTGGGAATCGGGTTGAGTGAGGCTCCTGGGCCTGGGTGTCGCCTGGCCGCAGGAGTAACCGACCCCCTGGCAGGCTTCCCCACAGGCCTCTACTAGCCGCTGTTGACCGCTGCATCGGGCACGGATGTGGGTGGCCGAGACTTGAACCCCTAACCTCGGTCTTTCATGAGTTATTGATCTTGGTGTTGTGGGTGCGGCTGGCGGTGTTTCTGCCGGTAGGCATGGTTTGGGCCCGACGCGTGGCCGGGTTCCTCGAAGCTGTTGCTGGGGCGGGGATTGTGGTTCAGGAAAGCGGTTGGGGCAGGCTGGCGAGCCGCGTGAACGCGGTGATGATCTCCTCGGTCCAGGGCCAGCCGTCGGCGATGCGCAGCCAGGTCCGGCGTGCGGTGCGGGCGATGCGTGCTGGGACGTGCAGGAGGCGGTAGCGCAGTTTCTTCGGCTCCGCGCGGGCGAGGTCGCCGTCGAGTAGCAGGTTTTGGGTCCAGGCGAGCAGGTCAATGCCGGTCAGCGCCAGCTGCAGCCAGGCCTGATTGATCGCGAAGATCCGTGACGGGAACCGGCCGAAGCCCGTGGTTTTGCCGGTGCGGATGCGGTCCTCGACGCGGGCGTGGGCGCGGCCGCAGGGGCCGGGCGTGGACCAGCGACGAGGCCCGTCGGTTCCTGGAGTCCGCGCGGGCCGACCGCGATCCGCTCTACGCCGCGTACGTGCTGATCCTGGTCATCGGCCTGCGCAAGGGTGAGGTGCTCGGCCTCACTGAGGACGCCGTCGACCTGGCGGCGGGGGAGTTGTCGATCGGCTGGCAGTTGCAGCGGGTCGGCGGCCAACTGCTGCACCGGGAGACCAAGACGCAGACCTCGGACGCCTCCCTCCCGCTGCCGGAAATCTGCGCGGCGGCACTCGACCTCCGCCAGCAGGCGAGGAAGGCCGACCGCGACGAGACGGGGATCGCCTGGCAGGGCTCGCCACTGCTGTTCACCAGCCGCTACGGGACCCCCATCGAGCCGCGCAACTTCAACCGTTCCTGGGACGCCCGCTGTGCCCGTGCCGGGGTCCGGAAGATCACCGTGCACGACGCCCGGCGTACCTGCGCGACCCTGCTCGTCGACCTGGACGTGCATCCGCGCGTCATCATGAAGGTGCTCCGGCACGCCGAGGTGTCGGTGACGATGGAGATCTATTCGCAGGCGTCCTCGGACGCTACCCGCGACGCGCTCAAGCGCCTGGGCGAGAGCCTGCGGTGACTGCTGCTGTACTTCACTGCTGTACAGACGCACCAGAGGGCACATCCATGGATCGGATGTGCCCTCTGACCTCTGGTCGGGGTGGCCGGATTCGAACCGACGACCTCTTCGTCCCGAACGAAGCGCGCTACCAAGCTGCGCCACACCCCGAGGCGTGCCGACAAATAGTAGCCCACCCGCTCCGATGGTCAAACTCGGTACCCCCGCCGCCCGAACCGATCTTGGTCGCCCGGAGCGCGCCGGGAGCGCCCCGGCCTAGCGGGGAATCAGGGTCAGGATGCTCGCCTCCGGCGGGCAGGCGAAGCGGATCGGGGCGGTCGGGTGGGTGCCGAGGCCGGCGGAGACGTGCAGCCAGGAGTCCGAGCCCGGCCACCGGTGCAGACCGCGCGCCATCGAACGCGGCAGACCACAGTTGGTGACCAGCGCCCCGTACCCCGGGACGCAGACCTGCCCGCCGTGGGTGTGCCCGGCCAGCAGGAGGTCGAAGCCGTCGGCCGCCATCTGGTCGAGCACCCGTGGCTCGGGGGAGTGCGTCACGGCGATGGACAGGTCGGCGGAGGACGCCACCCGGCCCGACACGGCCGGGTAGTCGTCGCGGTCGATGTGGGGGTCGTCGACGCCGACGAGGTCCAACTCCCGGCCGCCGGCCTTGAGGCTCGTGCGGGCGTTGTTCAGGTCGGCCCAGCCGGCGCCGGTGAAGACCTGGCGCAGCTCCTCGTAGGGCAGCTCGACGCCCTCGGTGTACTCCCGATCGGGCAGGAAGTAGGTGAAGGGGTTCTTGAGGACCGGCCCGGTGTAGTCGTTGGAGCCGAACACGAACGCGCCGGGATAGTCCAGCAGCGGTTGCAGCGCCCGCAGCACCCCGGGCACCGCCTCGGGGTGTGCCATGTTGTCGCCGGTCACCACCACCAGGTCGGGGTCCAGGGCGGCCAGCGACGCCACCCAACGCTGCTTGCGGGCCTGGTTGGGCATCATGTGCAGGTCCGACAGGTGCAGCACGCGCAGCGGCTCCGCGTCGGCCGGCAGCGTCGGCACGTCATACCGCCGCAGGGTGAACATGTTGCGCTCGACGAGCGACGCGTACGCGAGGGTGGTCGCTCCGACCGCTGCGGTTCCGGCGGCGAGGCGGAATAGTGTGCGCTTTCGCATGACGTTCAGGGTAGTTTGACCGTCCATGAGCACGTTGAAGGACCGCCTCACCGCCGACATGCGTTCCGCGCTCAAGGCGCGCGACGAGCTGACCACCTCCACGCTGCGGATGGCCCTGGCCGCCGTCGGCACCGCCGAGGTGGCCGGCAAGACCAAGCGCGAGCTCACCGACGACGAGGTGCTCGCGGTGTTGACCAAGGAGGCCAAGAAGCGCCGGGAGGCGGCCACCGCCTTCGCCGACGCGGGCCGCGCCGAGCAGGCCGCCAAGGAGACCGCCGAGGGCGAGGTGCTGGACCGCTACCTGCCCAAGCAGCTCTCCGACGCCGAGCTGACCGACCTGGTCGCGGGGGCGCTCGCCGCGGGCGGCTTCACCGGCAAGGCCCAGATGGGCCCGGCCATGAAGGCGGCCCAGGCCGCGGTGGCGGGCCAGGCCGAGGGTGGTCGGGTGGCCGCCGAGGTACGCCGACAGCTCGGCCTCTGATCCGCCACGCGGCACCGCCGCTCCGGACAGACGAGCGGGCGGGCACCCCGACAGAGGGTGCCCGCCCGCCCGTTCGTGTTTGGTGCCGGTGCTCAGCCGCCCGGGCGGCCCGGTGGGTTGCCGGGCTGTCCCGGCTTGTTGCCCGGTGGAGTGCCGGGGGTGCCACCGCCGGTGCTGACCTGGATGGTGACCACACCGCCCTTGATGGTGCGTCCGTCGGGGCTGGTGCCGGCGGCGGTGCCCGCCGGGCAGCTGGACGGCACCTTCGCCTCGGAGACGACCGGCTCGAAGCCCGCGCCCTTGATCCGGGACTTGGCGGTGTCCACCGGTTGGCACTTCACGTCGGGAATGCTGCGCTGGTCACCCTCGGAGATCTTCTGGCCCGGGGGGTCGAAGTTGATGCGCGGCTTGCCCTTCATGGCGTCCCGCAGCGTCTCGTACACCGGCGGGTTGATGCCGTCCTTCTCGGAGTGCTTCATCTTGACGTTCGTCTGCGGCCAGTCCGGGTCGGCCATGATGCCGGCCACCGAGTACTGCTTGGTCATCGCGACGATGGCGGCCGTCTTCTCCGAGTCGGTGGTGCCCGTCTTGCCGGCCACCGGCGCGTCGACGATGCCCTTCACCACGGCGGCGGTACGGCTGCTGCCGCATTTGCTGGTACTGGAGTTGTCGCCGACCGGGCACCGGGCGGCGTCCACGGCGGCGCGGGCCACGTCGGTGCTGAACCGCTTCTCGCAGCGCGGGTTGGCGATGTCGAGCTTCTTGCCCTCGGGGTCGCGGATCTCCTGCACCGGGATGGGCTCGCAGTACTTGCCGTCCGCCGCGAGAGTCGCGTACGCGTTGGCCAGGTCCAGCGGCGTGGTGGCGGCGACGCCCAGGGTGAAGGCGCCCCACTGGTGGGCCGCCTCCTTCGTGGCGGCGAACTTGGTGTCGTTGCTGGCCCGGAACTGGATACCGGCCCGCTTGGCGACGTCGACCACGTTCTCCGCGCCGACCTGCTGCTGCAGCGGCACGAAGTAGGTGTTGACCGACTGGGCGAACGCGGTCCACATGTTCTGCACGCCGCCGGCCTTCTTGCCCGAGTTGGTCGGGCAGTAGAAGTGGGTGCCGGGGCAGGCCGCCGGGCTGCTGCTGTCGATGATGTACTCCGACTTGAACTGCTGCGGCGCGTTCATCGAGTAGCTGAGGGGGATGCCCTTCTCCAGCGCGGCGACGATCGTGAAGATCTTGAAGGTCGAGCCCGACTGGTAGCCGGCGATGCCGTCGCCGCCGGTGAGCAGTGGGTTGACCGTCGCCGGGTAGTTGCCCTTGATGCCCCGCTTGCTCTTCGCCGGATCGCTGGAGATCTTGTTCTTCGGGTGCTTCGGGTCGTCGAGCTTGAACTGCCGGTTCACCGCGAGCGCCCGTACCCGGCCGGAGCCCGGCTCGACCACGGCGACCATGGCGGCTTCCTTGCTGTTCTCGCTCTTGGCCTTGCGGACCGCCTTGTCGGCGGCCTTCTGTGCCTGGATGTCGATCGACGTGATGACGGTGTAGCCGCCGCTCTTCAGCCGCCGCTCACGGTCGTACGAGGTCGAGCCGAAGGTCTCCTGCTGCATCCACCAGCGGTAGAAGTAGTCGCAGAAGAAGCCCCAGCTGTTGACGTTGGTGGCGACGCAGCCATTCGGGGTGCGCTTGTCCTGCGGCTTCAGCTTGACCGCCTTGGCGGCGTCGGCCTCCTGCTGGGTGATGGCCTTGGTGTCGACCATGTTCTGGATGACGTAGTTGCGCCGGTCCAACGCGAGCGGGTAGCCGCTCTTGGTGGTCGGGTCGTTGGTCGTCGGGGCCTTGACCATGCCGGCCAGCAGCGCGGCTTCCTCGATCTTCAGCTTGCTCGGCGGCTTACCGAAGTAGACCTGGCTGGCGGCGTAGATGCCGTACGCGCCGTTGCCGAACGAGGCGAGGTTGAGGTAGCGGGTCAGGATCTCGTCCTTGGAGAACTCCTTGTCGACCTGTAGGGCCAGCCGCATCTCGCGGAGCTTGCGGGCGCTGGTGTCCTCGGTCGCCGCGACCACGTCGGCCGGGTGGGTGGCCGAGTAGGCGATGGCCAGCCGGACGTACTGCATGGTCAGCGTCGAGGCGCCCTGCCGGCCGGCGGTCTCGTTCTGGTTGTTGACGAACGCGCGGGCGACACCGTTGATGTCGACGCCGTTGTGCTTGTAGAAGTCGTGGTCCTCGGCCGCGATGATGGCCTTGATCATGTACGGCGAGATGTCGGCGAGTTTCACGTCGCGGCGGTTCTCGTCGTACATCGTCGCCAGCGGTGTCTTGCCGTCCGAAGCCAGCAGATAGCTGATCTGTGGCGCGCGGGCCACCGTCAGCTCGGTGGGCAGGTTGCCGAATGTCTCGGCACCGGCCTTCGCGGCCAGTCCGGACATCGCCACCGCGGGGAAGGCCGCCGCAGCGACCACCACGCCGGCCAGTAGGCCACATATGAGCAGCGATGCGGCGTTGGTCAGCACATTGTGGTCACGTTTCCGCATCCAGGTCACCTCGGCATGGTACGCGAGTAGGGAACGAGGGGCGCCTGGGCGTCTTTCCCCATTTCCTGCGCGCGCTGCCCTCGTTGTGCTAAACGCATGACCCCCGGTACGAGGTTGCGTGTGACTGGCGAGAGTCTCCTCCGTTCGGCGGAGACCTCGCAGCGTTTTCGCCGACCTCGGCGGGGTAACCGGCGGTCGAGAGCCCGGGAAGCCGGGAGTGTCCGGAATGATGGATTTCGCCGACAACGTTGCGTAGTCGGTCGACTACAGAGCATGATGATGGCGGCGAAAGCGCCACATGTCGTCCGCGCCGCCTTGGGGAAGGCGGGCCGGGCGATCGGGGGGAATTGCCGGCTGCCGTGCAACGAGGTCGGTAGGTACTGCAAGGGGGGACGAGTACACATGGGCATGATCACTGACTGGCCGTCGCTGGCGGCATGTCAGAACGGGGACCCGGACGCGTTGTTCGTACAGGGCGCCGAACAGAACGTGGCCAAGCGGATCTGCCGGAGCTGCCCAGTTCGGTACGAGTGCCTGGCCGACGCGCTGGACAACCGGATCGAGTTCGGTGTGTGGGGCGGTATGACCGAACGCGAACGCCGGGCGTTGCTGCGTCGTCACCCCCAGGTGACGAGCTGGCGCAAGATGTTCGAGGCGGCGATGAAGAAGAACAGCAAGGACAAGGCGGGCAAGGACAAGATCCTCGTCACCTCGGCAACCTGATGCCGATCACGACCGGCTGATCGCCGCGCCGATCGTCCGTAGCCCGTCGACGTCGTGCACGTCGGCGGGCTGCGCCGTCACCGACACCGCCGGCACCGCCGGGAACGCCTCGGTGAAGCGCGCGGCGACCTGCTGCTCGCGTACCGCCTGACGAGCCAGCGCGGCGTGCGCCCGCAGCACGTCGGCCGTGGCCCCGTGCCCACCCAGCTCGGCCAGCCGCTCCGCGGCGACCCGACTCCGCTCGGCGTCGAGCTGCGGAACCACCGGTCGGTGCACGCGGTTGAGCACCAGGCCGGCCAGCGGCATCTTCTCCTCGCCCAGTCGGCCCGCGAAGTAGGCGGCCTCCCGGACCGCGTCCGGCTCCGGCGTCGCGACCAGCACGAAAGCCGTCTCCCGCGCCTGCAGGATGCGGTACGTCTGCTCGGCCCGCTGCCGGAAGCCCCCGAACATCGAATCCAGCGCGGCCACGAAGCCGGACAGGTCGGTGAGCAGCTGCGCGCCGAGCACCTTCTGCACCACCTTCGAGAACATCCCGAACGACGCGGTCACCAGGCTGAACATGCTCCGCCCGCCACTGCGAGCCGGTGCCAGCAGCAGGCGCAGCATCCGACCGTCGAGGAAGCGGGAGAGCCGGGCCGGCGCGTCCAGGAAATCCAGCGCCGAGCGGGACGGCGGAGTGTCCACCACGATCAGGTCCCACTCGCCGCGCGCGTGCAACTGGCCCAGCTTCTCCATCGCCATGTACTCCTGCGTGCCGGCGAATGTCGAGCTCATGGCCTGGTAGAACGGGTTCGCGAAGATCTCCGCGGCCTTCGTCGGGTCGGTGTGCTGGAGCACCACGTCGTCGAAGGTGCGCTTCATGTCCAGCATCATGGCGTGCAGCTCACCGCCGCTGGCCTCGACGTCGATGCCCTTGACCTGCCGGGGCGTGTTGTCCAGCTCGGTCAGGCCCAGCGACTGGGCGAGCCGGCGGGCCGGGTCGATGGTGAGCACCACCGTGCGGCGTCCGTGCTGTTCGGCGGCCCGCAGCGCCAGCGCCGCGGCGGTGGTCGTCTTTCCCACTCCGCCGGCACCGCAGCACACGACGATCCGCACGCCCGGGTCGGCGAGGATCTGGTCGACGTCCAGCTGCGGCGCCGCGTCTTCGGAAGGCACCAATCGAGCGTATCGGGCCGCGTCGGTCCACGCGCCCGTGCTGAGCTCAGGTGTGAGTCAATCGGCGCTGACGAGGGCCTGGGCCAGGGTCGCGAGACCCGCCCGATCCACCCCGTCGGGTAGCAACGGCAGCTCGACCATCGGCAGCCCCAGCTCCACCAGGTCGGCGCGGAGCGAATCCTCCAGTTCGCGCCGGATGAGCTGGTCCCGTGCCTCGTCGTGCAACCCGGCCACGATGTCCTGATCCGCCGGCAGTCCGGCGGCGACCAGGCCGCGCCGCAGCTCCGCGGCGGTGACCGCCGGGCCCGCCGACAGCGGGGGCCGGGCGCCGTTGACGATCGCCTTCCCGATGCCGAAGCCGAGGGAGGTCAGGTCGGCGATGGCGTCCACCGTCTCCTGTACCGGCATCTCCTCCAGCAGCGTGACCACGTGGACGGCGGTCATGGGGGAGCGCAGCAGCGCGGAGACCCCCTCGCTCTGGGTCTTGATCGGGCCGACCTTGGCGAGCCGGGCCGTCTCGGCCGTGACGTTGAGGAAACGGCCGATCCGACCGGTCGGCGGCGCGTCCAGCACCACGGCGTCGTACGCGCGCCGCTGCCCCGAGGTGCGGGTGGTGGCCTCCTTCACCTTGCCGGTGAGCAGCACGTCCCGCAGTCCGGGAGCGATGGTGGTGGCGAAGTCGATGGCACCGAGCTTGCGCAGCGCCCGCCCCGCCGCCCCGAGCTTGTAGAACATGTCCAGGTACTCGAGCAGGGCCTCCTCGGCATCCACCGCGAGCGCGCGCACCTCACCGCCGCCCGGCGCGTCGGCGAGGTGCCGCTCCTCGTACGGCAGCGGGTCGAGACCGAAGAGTTGGGCGATGCCCTGCCGGCCCTCGACCTCCACCAGCAGGGTGCGCCGGCCACCGGCGGCCAGCGCCAGGGCCAGGGCCGCCGCCACGCTGGTCTTGCCGGTGCCGCCCTTGCCGGTGACGACGTGGAGGCGGGCCGACCATCCGGTACCGGCCGGGTCGGACGGCCGCTCAGGTGCACGCACCCGTCGAGCCTATCCAGGGCGACGGGTCAGGCGACCTCGCAGACCCACCAACCCGCCTTCTGCACCACGGTGAAGCGCAGGTCCTGGTCGGCCACCTTCTCGTCGGCCGTGGTCATGGTGATCCGCGTGGAGACGGTGGCCCGGTCGCCGGTCTGGTTGTCGACCTTCGGGGTGGTCCACCTGAACCGGGGGTTCTGGTACGCGGAGGCGTATTTCTGCACCTCGGCCACCTTGGCGGCGATCTTCTTGTCGTCGCGCGAGGCGGCGCAGACGTGCTCGGCGGCCTTGGTGGCGTCCCGGTCCTTGTAGACGGCCGTGAGGAACTCGTCCACGGCGACCGCCGGCTCCTTCGCGCCCTCGCCGGACTCGGCGTCGCGCAGGGTCAGGAACGTCACCACCCCACCCCCCACGCAGAGCACCATGATCACGGCCAGCGCGATGAGCGCGATCAGCAGGCCGCGCTTCTTCTTCGGCTCGGCGGTGCCCGCGTACGGCGGGTAGCCGGGCGGTGGCGGCGGGATCGCGCCCGGGGAGACGGGGGCCGCAGACGTACCGGCCGGGTCCTCGGTCTGCGGGGCGCCGCCGGGCGGGCCGGGCTGGGCCGGAATTCCGGGCTGTGCGGGGAGCTGACCGGGGGAGGCGGGCTGACCAGGAGTGGTGGGCTGCCCGGACCCGGTGATCTGCCCGGGCAAGGCGGGCTGGCCCTGGAAGGCGGGCTGCCCAGCGGGGGCCGGAGGGCCGGACTCGGCGGCCCGGCTGGGGAGGGCTGGCTGGCTGGGGAGAGCCGGCTGGCCGGACCCGACGGGCTGACCGAGGTGGGTGGGCGGGCCGGGCTGGGCGGGAAGGGCCGGCTGACCTGGGGCGCTCGGCGTGGCGGATCGCTCCTGGCTGGTCGGTGCGCCGGATTCCTCGGTGGAGGCCGTCGGGTCGGACTGTCCTTCGACGGCCTGCGCCTCGGGCTGGCCGACGGCGTCGGGGTGTGCCGGCGGAAGAGCGCGCGGGCCGGCCTGGTCGCCGCTGGGCGGTTGGGTCATCTCGTTCCCCCGGGGGTGCGGCGCCCGGCCGCCACCCCTGGCGCCGAGCGAGATCGAGCGGGCGGCCGGGCGCAGCGCGACCGTCCGACCGGAAGGGTAGCGGCCAGCCGTGGGTTCGGTGTCGCCCCTACCGCGCCGTACGTCACCCATCGACCCGGAGAAGCGGCCAGTGACACCACCGCAATCGGGATTCCTGCCCACAGTCTGTCAAATATGTGACTCCGGGTGACTGATCGTGCGCGCCCTGTTGGCTTACCCGCTTCCGCGGACCTACCTTCGTCCCGGTGCGGGGGACCGGAACGGTTGGTTGATCCCGACCGGAAGCGTGATCCGAGAGGTACGACCGGAGGCAGTTCATGCGCGACGCGGACAACATCCCTCGCACCCAGTTTCCGACGAACGACCGGCAGCGGCGGCTCGGGTCCGCGGGTGAGTTCACCGGTGGGCACCTCGGCAACCTGCCCATCAACGAGCGGTCGTACCGTCGGGTTCCGGAACCGCCGGACATGGCCCGGGCGTCGAACCGACTGCGGGACGACGACGAGCCTGGCTTCGTCATCCACCTGCCGATCCGGGTGCCCGACCTGGCGGCGGCGACCGTGCTGGCCAACCGGGTCGCCGTGTCGCTGGGCTTCCTGCCGGAGCTGGACGCCGGTGAGACGACCGTGTCCAACGCGGACGACCAGAACAACAGGCACCGGGTCTTCTGCGACCTGTTGCTGCCCGACCGTTCGCGCTGTCCCCAGGGGTACGGGCACGACGGGCCCTGTGGAGAGCTGCCGGCCACGCCGGAGCAGCGTCCCGCGCCTCGCCCGGCCAGCGGACCGTAGGCTGTGCCTCGACGAAGTCCGCACCATGAGGGAGCCCTCCAGCGATGCAGAAGTGGGAATACTCCACGGTCCCTCTGCTGGTCCACGCGACCAAGCAGATCCTCGACAACTGGGGTGAGGACGGGTGGGAACTCGTCGCCGTGGTCCCCGGCCCGAATCCGGATCAGCTGGTGGCGTACCTGAAGCGGCCCAAGGCGTGAGGGCGGGAAGTCCGGCGCTGCGACGTTCCGCGATCGCGAACGAAGAGGTGACGCGATGAGCAACGGTCCGCACGCCAAGCTCGCCGAGCTGGGCCTCGAGCTGCCCGACGTGGTCCCTCCGGTGGCCAGCTACGTGCCGGCGGTGCAGTCCGGGCAGCACGTGTACGTCTCCGGTCAGGTGCCGATCGCCGACGGCAAGCTCCTGGCTACCGGCAAGGTCGGTGCCGGGATCTCCGCCGAGCAGGCAAAGGACCTCGCCGAGCGGTGCGCGCTCAACGCGCTGGCGGCGGTCGACTCGCTGGTCGGCCTGGAGAACGTGGTCAAGGTGGTCAAGGTGACCGGGTTCGTGGCCTCGGCCCCCGGGTTCGTCGGCCAGCCCGCGGTTGTCAACGGTGCCTCCGACCTGTTGGGCGCCGTCTTCGGCGAGGCCGGCCGTCACGCGAGAAGCGCGGTAGGCGTGGCCGAACTCCCCCTGGACGCCCCGGTGGAGATCGAACTGATCGTCGAAGTCGCCTGACCCCGCCCGCGATCTTGCACTTTCTGTCCCGACGAATGCCGTGAACAGGTACGAAGCAACAGCAGGAAGTGCAAGATCGCGGGGAGTGGGGGGCGGCGTCGTACGATCGCTGCCATGAGCGGGCACTCGACGGGGGCGGCAGCGGCGTTGGCCGAGGAGCTGCCGACCTGGGTTTCGCTGCTGCGCGCGCCCAACCCGGGGCCGATGACCCTCGACGGCACCAACACGTGGGTCCTGCGCGGGCCACGGGCCGAGTACGCCGTGGTGGTCGACCCGGGGCCGGCCGACGAGGGGCACCTCAAGCGGATCGCGGAGCACGGCCCGATCGGGCTGATCCTGATCACCCACGGCCACGCGGACCACACCGAGGGCGCCCCGAGGCTCGGCGCGATGCTCGGCGGCATGCCGGTGCTCGCCGCCGACCCGGCGCACACCAACGGCGGGACGCCGTTGAGCGCCGACACCGTGCTCGACGAGAGCCTCGGCATCCGGCTGCTGCCCACCCCCGGGCACACCGCCGACTCGGTCTGCCTCCTGGTCGAGCACGACGACGAGCAGGTGGTGCTCACCGGTGACACCATCCTCGGTCGGGGCACCACCGTGGTGGCCCACCCCGACGGGCACCTCGGCGACTACCTCCGCAGCCTGGAGCTGCTGTCCGCGTACTCCGGAATTCCCGCGCTGCCCGGACACGGCCCGGCGCTGGCCGACTGCGCCGCGGCCGCGTCGTTCTACCTCGCCCACCGCCGGGCCCGGCTCGACCAGGTCCGCGCGGCGGTCGCCGCCGGCGCGCGGACGCCCACCGACGTGGTCGCCGCCGTCTACGCGGACGTCGACCGCTCACTCTGGTGGGCGGCGGAATGGTCGGTACGTGCCCAGTTGGAGTATCTGGGCGTCGACACCGGGGAATCTGCGCCGGGGGTCAGTGGGTTGGAGCACATGTGACCTGCCCGGTGTGCGGAACAGTCGCTGTCCCCGGCGCACGGTTCTGCCACAACTGCGGTGCCGCGCTGCCGGCTGCCGCCACGTTGCCGGCGGCCGAGCGTCGGGTCGTCACCGTTCTCTTCGGTGACCTCTCCGAGTTCACCTCCTGGTCGGAGGACCTCGACCCGGAACGCGTTGGCGCGGTCACCGACCGCGTGCTCGCGGCCCTGGCCGGCGCGGTGAAGACCTTCGGCGGGCACGTCGACAAGTTGACCGGCGACGGGATCATGGCGGTCTTCGGCGCCCCGGTGGCGCACGAGGACGATGCCGAACGGGCCGTGCGGGCCGCCCTGTCGATGCAGCGGGCCGTGCGCCGGGTGCTGGACGACGAGCGCGGTGGCGGCGCGCCGCTCGGCCTGCGGGTCGGCCTGAACACCGGCGACGTCATCGCGGGCATCCAGGCCGCCATCGAGTACACGGTCATCGGCGACACGGTGAACACCGCCGCCCGGCTGGCCGACGCCGCCGCCGTGGGCGCGGTCTACGCCGGTGGACGTACCGCCGCCGCCACCCGACACGTCGCCTCGTGGCGGGCGCTGCGCCCGCTGCGGCTCAAGGGTAAGCGCGAGCCGGTCGAGGCGTACGAGCTGCTGGGCCTGCTGGACGCGCCGGGCACCCGCTCGGGTCTCGGCGACGAGGCGCCCTACGTGGGTCGGGAGACCGAGATCGGGCGGGTCGCCGGCCGGCTCGCCGAGGTCATCGACCAGGGTGATCCCCGTGTGCTGCTGATGACCGCCGAGGCGGGCATCGGCAAGTCCCGGTTCGCCGCCGAGGTCGAGCGCCTCGCGGCCGGGTACGACGTGGGCGCCGGCCGGTACGCGGCGCACACCGGCGCCCGGGTGCTGTCGGTGCGCTGCGCCGCCTTCGGTGAGCGGCGTCGGCTCGCACCGTTGGCCGACCTGGTCCGCGCCGCGGTCGGTCTGCCCGCCGACGCAGCCACCGCGCTGACCCGGCCGGCGGTGGAGGAGCGGCTGCGACGACTCGGTCAGCGGCTCGCCCGCACCGGCGAGACGGCACCGATCGTCAACGACCAACTGCTCGCCCTGCTCGGCTACGCCGAACTGCCCGCGCACGGCGGCACCGACAACGGCGAGTGGGGCGCACCCGCCGCCGACGCCGAGGCGGTGCCGAACGCGGTGGCCGACCTGCTCAGCGGGCTCGCCGCGGAAGCGCCGCTGGTGATCGTGGTGGACGACCTGCACGACGCGACCGCCGAGACCATCAGCGCTCTCGGGCTGACCCTGTCCCGACTGGCCGGTCCGGTGCTCGTCCTGCTGCTCGGGCGCCCCGAACTGGTCCGTACCGCCGGTGCGTTGACCCGCGTCGCGGACGCCGAGGTGCACTCCCTGCCGCCGCTGCGGGGTGCCGACGCCGCCCGCCTGCTCACCAGCTACCTCGGCGGCGGAAAGTTGCCGCCGGCCGACGCGGACCGGCTGCTCGCCACCGCCCAGGGCAACCCGTTCTACCTGGCCGAGCTGGTCACCCTGCTGATCGAGCGCGGCGCGCTGACCACCGCTGCCGGCACGCGGGGCCAGGACTCGTCCGGCTGGCGGCTGGTACCGGGCTCGCTGGGCAGCCGGCTGCTCTCCCGGGACCTCGCGGCCGTTCTCGCCGCCCGCATCGACGCGCTGCCACCGGACGCCCGCTCCGTGCTGCGCGACGCCGCCGTCGTCGGCGACACCGTCCCGACCGGCTCGCTCGAAGCGCTTCGTGAGCAGCGGGCCGGCCGGGACGGCAGACCGTCGGCGGTGGTCGCCGTGGAGTTCGACCGGGCCGTCGAGGAGCTGCTGCAACGCCGCATGCTGCACCGCACCCGCACCGGATACGCGTTCGCCACCCCGCTCATGCGCGAGGCCGCGTACGCCGGGGTGAGCAAGGCCGAACTGGCCGAGCGGCACGCCGCGCTGGCCCGCTGGGCCGCGCCGGCCGAGGGTGTCACCGCGGGCGGTTTCTCCGAGGAGACCCGCGACGACTTCGTCGCCGCACACGTCCAGCGGGCCGCCACGCTCGCCGACGCGGTGAAACTACGGCCGGACGCGTCGGCCCGCGCCGTGGTCCCGCTCGGGATCGCCGCGCTCGGCCGGGCCGCCCGCCGGTCGCTGTCCGCCGGGGAGCCCGCACTCGCCGTCGAGTACGCGGAACGCGCCAGCGAACTCGCCCGCGACGGGGGCGTGCCAGCGGACGACCGGGTGGTGCACGCCCGCGCGCTGCTACAGATCGGTCGGGTCGTCGACGCGCTCGCCTTCGCCGAGAAGATCGCCGCGAACACGGGGGACGACGCCACCCGGGCCAGCGCCCTGCTGCTCGCCGGGCAGGCCCAGCAGACCCTCGGTGACCAGGACCGGGCGGAGGCCGCCTGGCAGGAGGCGTTGCAGGTGGCGACCGCCGGAGGGCTGCCCACGCTGCGCGCGTCCGCGATGCGCCGGCTCGGCATGGGCGACTTCGTGGCCGGTCGACTGAGTCAGGCGAGCAGCAGGTTGGCCGCCGCGTACCAGGTCAGCCTCGGCGCGCAGGATCGGCGTGGGCAGGCCTGGTCGCTGCAGAACCTGGCGTGGGTGACCACCACCCGGGGCGACTTCGCCGGCACCGACGCGGTGCTCGCCCGGGCCGCCCGGCTCTTCGCCGAGTTGAAGGACCCGTACGGTCGGGCGTGGCTGCGCGGCACCACCGCGTTCGCGCGGCTGCTCGCCGGCCGGTTGCAGGAGGCGTGCCGCCTGGCCCAGGTCTTCCTGCCCTTCGGCGAGCGCGTCGGCGAGGCGTGGGCGGTGGGCACGCTGCGCGCGGTCGCGGCATTCGCCACCGCCGAGCTGGGTGAGCTGGCCGAGGCGGACCGGGAAGCCCGCCGCGCGTACCGCGAGTTCGCCGCCGTCTCCGACGACTGGGGGCGCGGGTTCGCGCTGGTGGTCCGTGCCGTCGTGGCGCGCGGGCTGGGCGAACCGGAGCACGCCGCCGACCTGCTCACCGACGCCCTGGCGTACGCCGATCAGACCTCACACCCGCTGCTCACCGGAATGGCCGGCACGCTGCGCGGCTCCGTGGCGCTGGACATGGGCGACCACGAGACCGCCGAGCAGGCCGCCCGGGCGGTGCTGACGGCCGTCGAACCGCACAACCCGCAGGCGCCGGCGCAGGTCGCGCCCCGGGTGCTGCTGGCCACCGCCCGACTGGCGGCCGGTGACCCGGCGACCGCGGTCGGACTGCTCGCCCCCGTGGCGATGGCCGCCGCCAACGCGCCCTCCCTGCTCCTGTCCCGCCGCCAGACCATGGCCCGGTACGCGTCGGCGCTGCTCGCCCACGGTCAGCGGGAGCAGGCGCTGGACTGGGCCCGACGGGCGGTCGCCGCACCTGCGGAGGACGTACGCAGTCAGGTGATCGCGGCGAGCGTGCTCGCCGAGGCGTTGGCGGCCTGCGGCTACCCGGCCGAGGCCCGTTCCTGCGCCAACGAGGCGGTCCGCCTGGCGTACGCCACCGAACAGCGCAGCGAACGACCGGCTGCCAAAGCCCTACAGGAACGCCTGACCCCCTGACCGGGCCTCGCTCACCGCAGTGCCGGTGGGTGGGTTTGGGAGTTGGGTGGGTTTTGGCGGTTCTGGGGATGTGGTTGGCCCGGGGAGCGGCTAGCGTGTCACCACCGCGCGGTGGTCCACAGTGGTGACCGTCGCCGTGCCTGGGGGAGGCTCACCTTGAAGCTGCCGCGTTCCGTCGCCGGCTGGACCATTGCGGTCTTCGGCATTCTGGCGCTCGTGATGGGTGCCGTCGGGCTGCTCTGGCCGGAGGCGCAGTTGCGCATGCTCGGGTTGGAGGTGCCGGCGACGCGTTCCCCCGGTGACCACACCGGCACGTTCCTGCTGGCCTCGTCGATGGCCGCGTTCAACATGGGCGTCTACTACCTGCTCGCGACGGTCACCGAGTGGCGGCCGTTCTACCGCTTCACGGTGGTCTTCCGGTTGGTCACCTTCACCGTGTTCACGATCGCCGTGCTGGCCGACATCGCCCCCGACCGGTTCTTCGGCGTCGCCGCGTGGGAGGGGCTCGGCGCTGTGGCCACCGCGATCGGACTCCGCGTGGACGCCCGCCGGGCCACGCCGACCGCCCCCGTCGCCGAGTCGGCCGACCCCGCGCCGGCCGCCCCCGTCGGGTCCGCATCGGCTGGCGTCGACGCGTCGCCGGGAGCCGCTGCGGAGACCTCCGGTGCGACCGGTGCCGCTTCGGCGGATGCGGCGCGCTGAGCCACCGGCGGGGTTGGGTATTTTCGAGCGGTGACCGACACCTCGACCGGCGGCTTGCGGGTGCCGATCGTGCCGGGTCTGACTGATTTGCGGGTGTTTGCCCGAGGCGGTTATGCGACTGTCTACCAGGCCACCCAGATCTCGGTCGACCGTGAGGTCGCCGTCAAGGTCGAGAATCGCACGCTGGACAGCGAGCGCGACCAGGCCCGCTTCCTGCGCGAGGCGCGGGCGGCCGGGCGGATGTCGTCGCACCCGCACGTGGTGGATCTCTTCGACGTGGGTGTCACCGTCGACCAGCACCCGTACCTGATCATGGAACTGTGCGACGGCTCGTACGCCGAGCGGATGCGCAACTCGCCGCTCGGTCCGGTGGAGGCCCGCGACCTCGGCATCAAGATCGCCGACGCGTTGGCGCACTCGCACGGCGCCGGGGTGCTCCACCGGGACGTGAAACCCGCCAACATCCTCTACTCGAACTTCAACTCGGCCGTGCTCGCCGACTTCGGCCTGGCCGTGCTGGCCGAGGCGCGGGACGCGTCGGTCACCCTGGAGGTGCTCACCCCGGCGTACGCGCCACCGGAGATGTTCAGCCACAGCCCGCCGTCGCCGGCCGTCGACGTGTACGCGCTCTGCGCCACCCTCTACGCGGTGATGCACGGCCGACCGCCACGCTGGCAGTCCGAGCGCAATCCCAGCCTGGTGACCGTGCTGGAAATGTTCAACCAGCCGATCCCCGGCCTGCCCGGCGTGCCGGACGAGCTGATCGACGTGCTGCGACTCGGCATGGCCAACGATCCTGGCGACCGGCCGTCCGCCCTCGAACTGCACGACCTGCTTGCCACACTGCCGTTCGGCGGGCCGGCCGCCCCGGTGAGCGGTGCCCCGGTCAGCGGTGGCCCGACCCGGCCCGGCCCCGGCCTGTACGGCACCGGCCAGCCCGGCGTTCGTCCCCCGGTCGAGGACTCCCGCCCCAGCGTTCCCGGTGGCCGCCGCTGGCGGCGGCGCTGGTTCCTCGGAGGCGCCGGAGTGCTGGCGCTCGCTGCCTCGGCCACCACCGGTGCCTTGATCGCCAGCAGTGACGCGCCGCCCGACCCGTCCCCCTCGGTGACCAAGGTCGCGGCACCGGCGACCGGGCCGCTGCCCGGTTGCTCGACGGGCGCCGGCGCGCCGACCGGGCTGCCCAGCGGCGCTCGGTGCCTGCCCGAGCTGGAGTGCTTCGGCCCGGTACGCATCCGCGGCAGCCGCGCCGAGGCGGCCCGGGTCCCCTGCGACGGCCGGCACACCTGGGAGACGTACGCCGAGGGAATCCTGCCGGTGCCGCTCGTTGGCGCGGGTTACGACGAGGTGGTCGCCGCCGAGCAGGTACGGCAGGTGTGCAGCGCGACGACGTTCCGGCTGACCACCGAGATCACCCAGCTGGCCGGCTGGCATCTGGAGGTCCTGCCACCCGTGGACGGCAACGTCGACCGGGTCTATCGGTGTCTGGCGGGTCGGGGCGTCGACGCGCTCACCATCCCCACGCTCACCGGTCGCTGAACCCGCCGCGCGTCCGACCCCGGTCACGCACCGCACGCAACGCGTCCCGGCTGTCCAGCGCGTCCAGCGTGTCCGCGTCGATCCCGTACGGCATCAGGTCCGGCGGTCCCGTCGGGCTCGGCTGGTCCGCCGGCTTTGGTTCGTTCCGCTGACGCGCGGCCGACACGGCGACCACGGTGACCATGGTCAGCAACACGCACAGCAGCGCGAGAACCACCCCGACGAGGTCCTGCCGGCGCAGGACGACCAGCAGGACGAGCAGCGCGAGGGCTCCCGGCGCCGCGACCGCCGCCACCATCCGCGCATCGATCCTGGACAGTCGATTCACCCTTCCAGCATGTCGTGACCCGGGCTGCTGTCAACCGGAGAGGCGATACGCCACGCCGATCGGCATTGATCGAACGGACGAGCCGACGTGACTGAACGGTACGCACACGCACTGGACTGCTCTCGCTACTCTCGGTGTTCCGCAGGCTTCACCGTCAGCGAGGTCGCCCATGAACGTACGCAGTCCCCAGTCCCGGCTCCGCTCGGTCGCGACGACGCTGGCGGTCGCCCTGGCCCTCACCCTTGCCGCCGCCGCCGGATGCGACAGCCGCAAGGAGCCGGACCTGTCCTCCGTGCAGGAGAAGATGCGCGAGTCGCACATCTACGGTCAGTCGAAGCTGCGCATCGGCGTCGCCACCAACGAGCCGCTGATGGGCGACCTCCAGAACGGCCAGCATGTCGGCTTCGACGTCGAGATCGGTCGGTTCATCGCCGCCTCCCTCGGCTACGAGGGCGAGCAGCAGTTGGAATTCGTGGCGGTGGCCACCGAGGACCGGATTCCGTACCTGCAGGGCGGCACCGTCGACCTGGTGGTGTCCAGCTTCTCGATGACCGAGGAGCGCAAGAAGGTGGTCAGCTTCGCCGGGCCGTACTTCGTCACCACGCAGGAGGTGCTGGTGCCGGTCCGGCTGAAGGACAAGATCCGCACCATCGAGGACCTGCGGAACCCGGCCTACAAGATCTGCACCAGCGGTGGCTCCACCACCGAGACCGAGTTGGAGAAGCGCCAGGTCAAGGCGTTGGTGGTGAAGGACGTCTGGGACTGCGTGAACGGCATCCGCGCCGGTCGGTACGACGCGGTCAGCTCGGACGAGACGATCCTCGCGGGCTTCCTCGCCTCGTACCCGAAGGAGTTCGAGATCGTCGACCTGCCCTTCGGTACGAGCGAGCTGTTGGGCATCGGTGTGCCGATCGGTGACCCGGCACTGCGTGACCTGGTCGCGTTCTTCCTGCAGAAGAGCTACCTACAGGGGCGCAACGGGCAGGCCAGCCCGTGGCAGACGGCGTACAACCGGACCCTGGGCCCGTGGTTGCGCGTCGAGAAGAGCCAGCCACAGCCGCTGGAGGTACCGGAGCTTGTCGACTTCGACGACAAGGCGCCCCGGCGGTGAGCGCGGCGCGGACCGCGACCGGTGACGCGAGCGCCGACGGCCCGGTGCCGACGCCTCGCGCGTCCGTGCCGCCGGACCACGTCGAGGCGGACGCCGACGAGGGCCCGAGCGCCGTACCCGTCGGATCGGCCACGGACGCGGTGCCGGCGCGGTCGGACCCGACGGAGCGGCGGGCGCGCGCCAGCCAGTCGTTCTGGACCGCCGCCGTGGGCGTGCCGGCGATCTTCTCGGTGCTCCGGCTCGGCGTGGAGGCGGGCGGGGAGCTGCAGACCACGCTGTTGCTGGTCGCGAACGTCGGGACGGTCAACCTGCTCGCGGGGTTCCTGACCACCGCGGCCCGACTGCTCTCCACCGGGCTGGTCGCCGTCTTCGCGCTCGGCACGGTGCTGGCCGTGAGCGTGGAGCGCCTGTCGCCGGGCACCCGACGCCGCCCGCTCTTCGCCCGCTGGGCGGACCTCACCCCGGCGTGGTTCGTGCTGGCGAGCTTCCTGCTGGCCCTGCTCACCTGGCCGCTGCTCTACCTGCCGCTGTTGCTGCCGGCGTTCGTGGCCGCGTTCCAGCTCCGGCCGGAGCGGTTGCACGAATGGGTCGTACCCCGGCTGTTGGCGATCGTCGCGCTGTTCGCCGGGTACGGGTGGCTGATGCTCCCCACGCTGCGCGACGCTGGCGCGCAGCGTGAACTGCTGGTGCTGGCCCTTCTGGTGGTTCCGCCGGTGCTGGCGCTGTTCATCGCCGGGCCGCTGCCCGGTGTGGTGATCCGTCCGCTGGCGTCGGTGACCGAGGTGGCGGTGCTGGCCATGCTGGTCTGGGCCGCGCTGCCGGTGATCAGCACGCCGGTGTTGCCGCTCACCGTCACCACGGTGGGTGCCGAGAACGGCCCGACCGAGGACGTACGCGGGCACGTGGTGACCACCGACGACGTCAACATGGTGATCCTGCAGGAACGGGGTGGGGTCCGGTACGTGCCGGTCGGCCTCGTGCGGGCGCAGGTGCTCTGCCCCAGCGAGGAGGAGCTGCCCCGGCACCGGCTACGCATCCACGACTTCCACGTCGAGGACTCGCTGCTGGAAGGGCTGGGCCGCCGCGTACGGCCGGTGCACCGCATCGACGCCGCCTGCCGCGCCCCCGGCTGAGCGCCGGCGACACCACGGGTTACCTGACTCGTACGCGCGAACTGGACCGCCTCGGTTGACCACCCGCCGGGGCGATTCGCCGTTGGATGACCAGCCCGGCCCTCATGACGTACACCTCGCGCTTGGCGGTGGCGTTGCCCCGCGCGTCGAGCACGTATCCGGTCACCCAGATCCAGTCGTGGTAGGGGTCGGGCTCGCCAACGGACACCACACGCAGCATCAGCGCCCGGTCCCCGCTGAACTGCGGCGAGCAGGCGGCCCCGATCAGCACGACGTCTCCCGGCTTCACGCCAGCCACCCGAGGAACCGGCGGTACACGGCGTCGGCGGGAGCCCAGGTCATGTCCTGCGTAGCTGCCGCCAGGTGCGAGCCCAGATAGATCCGGAGGGCTACCGGCGACGCGGCGTACTCCCCCAGCAGCTCCAGGCGGCTTGTGGCACAAGGCCAAGGCCGATCGCACGCCTCACACAGCCACAACGGCAGCACCGGTCCGTGTGTGGTCATCGGCTCTCACCTGGCCAGTGACCCCGGTTGATCGGGATCTTGTGTCTGGCGCGACACGGCAGCTCGTTCCCGCACTTGCAGACGTTCCGCCACCTGATCCATGACCACACCGGCTTGTGCCTGCGAGCCAAGGTCATTGCTACCGCCGTCAGGTACTCCCTGTCGTCACATGCCGACCCATCCGCACTCCCGCAAGATCAAAATGATTCTCTAATCTGCAAGTCCAAATTAATCGTACGGATGGAGTCACGGTTTGGGAACACACCGTGAGGGTCTACGCCACGCGGCGTCAGGTCGGCCATACTCGGGCGATGGTCAATCCGACGATTCAGCGGCGGCGGCTCGGCAACGAGCTGCGCAGGGCGCGCGAGGCAGCGGGCAAGACGCAAGATGAAGCTGCCGAGGTGATCGACTCTTCATCGAGCAAGATCAGCCGGTTGGAACTGGGCCAGTCCGGCATCCGCCTTACCGACCTCAAGCTGTTGCTCGACTTCTACGGGGTGGCCGGCGACGAAGCCGAGCCCTTGCGTGACCTCGCGCGGGCAGGTCGGCAGCGTGGGCGGTGGAGCGGCTACCGCAACGTCGTCCCGGACTGGTTCCGGCAGTACCTCGACCTTGAAGCCGATGCGGCAGAGATCCGGTGGTACCAGCCCGAAGTCATCCCCGGCATTCTTCAGGTCGAGTCCTACATCCGAGCGATGATCGACGGTGACGACGTAGATCGACAGATCGCAGTGCGGCTTGAACGACAGGCGGTCATCGATCGCGAGGACGGGCCGGAGTTGAGCCTGATCCTGAGCGAGTCGGCGCTACGGCGAAACCTCGGTGACCGGGCGACCATGCGAGAGCAGTTGCTGCACATCGCAGAGGTCAGCTGCCGCAAGAACGTGACAGTGCAGGTGTTCCCACTCAACGCTGCGACCTACGTAGCCTCGTCATACAACTTCATCGTTCTGCGGTTCGGGGAGGCATCGGACGTTATCTACGTCGAAACCTTCACCGACGCCGACTACCTTGACAGTCCCGATGCCGTCCGGGCATACACTCGGTTATGGGATCGCCTCCAGGCGGCAGCCCTCGGGCCGGTAGAGTCCCGCAAGCTAATCCTGCGGATCGCAGACGAGATCAAATAGAGGTTGACCATGATGACCCCGGACCTCACTAACGCGGCGTGGCGGAAGTCCACACGGAGCGACAGCAACGGTGGCGCGTGCGTCGAGGTGGCAGGCAACCTGCCCGGCGTGGTCGGGGTCCGGGACAGCAAAGACCAGCGGGGACCGGTGCTGTCGTTCAACCCGTCCGCCTGGTCGTCGTTCGTCCAGGGGCTCAAGCGTCGGTGACTGGCCGAACGCCCCCCGTCCGCGTGGATGGGAGGCGCTGGCTAAGGGGCGCTTCTTGGGCCGTAGCCACCCATGGGCTCCGACGCCCGTTGTCGTGCCACACGACACCTCGGCCGCGCTCAACCGTCGCCCTCAGTAGGACTTCTCCTGACCGAGGACGTGCTGGGCGACGAAGTTGAGGATCATCTCCCGGCTGACCGGGGCGATCCGGCCGGCCCGTACCGCGCCGAGCAGCGTCGCCACCCCGTACTCGGTGGTCATGCCGGTCCCGCCGAGGGCCTGCACGGCGGTGTCCACGGCGAGCGCGGCGGCCTCCCCGGCCGCGTACTTGGCCATGTTGCCGGCCACCCCGGCCTCCAGGTCACGACCGGCGTCGTAGAGGGTCGCCGCCTTCTGGATCATCAGTCGGGCCAGCTCCACCTGCACGGCCGCGTGCGCCAGCGGATGCGACACCCCCTGGTGCGAGCCGATGCTCCGACCACCCCAGACCTTGCGGGTGGCGGTGTACTCGCTGGCGCGCTCGATGGCGTACCGGCCGGTGCCGGCGCCCATCGCGGCCACCGTGATCCGCTCCGGGTTGAGCCCGGCGAAGAGCGCCGGCAGCCCGGCGTCCAACGACTCACCGAGCAGCGCGTCGGCGGGCACCCGCACGTCGTCCAGGTAGAGCAGGAACTGGTTCTCCGGCGAGACGATCTCCATGTCCAGCTTGGACCGGGTCAGTCCGGCAGCATCGGTCGGCACCAGGAACAGGGCGGGCTTGAGCTTCCCGGTGGAGGAGTCCTCGGTCCTCGCGACGACGAGCACGTGACCGGCCTCGTCGACGCCGGAGATGTAGCACTTGCGGCCGTTGAGCACCCAGTCGTCGCCGTCGCGGCGGGCGACCGTGCCGAGGCGGTGGAAGTTGGAGCCGGCCTCCGGCTCGGTGATCGCGAAGACGATCTTCGCCGAGCCGTCCGCGAGACCGGGCAGGTGCCGTTTGCGCTGCTCCTCGGTGCCGTGTCGGGTGATCACGGTGGCCGCGATGGCGGGGGAGACCACCAGCAGCAGCAACGGACACCCGGCCGCGGCCAGCTCCTCGCAGACGATGGCCAGCTCGGTGATGCCGCCGCCCCCGCCGCCGTACTCGGTGGGAATGTTGACCCCCAGGTAGCCGAGCCGGCCCGCCTCGGTCCACAGCTCGGTGGTGTGCTCACCGGCCTTGGCCTTCTCGACGAAGTAGCCGTGGCCGTACCGGCGACCGAGCGCGCGCACGGCGTCGCGCAACTGGTCCTGCTCTCCGGTGAGGTCGAAGGTCATCGGTGGTCCTCCTCGATAACGGCCAGCACGACGCCCGTCCGCACCTGACCGCCGGCCGGTACCGGCAGTTCGGCGACCACGCCGTCGACGGGGGCGAGTACGGGATGTTCCAACTTCATCGCTTCCAGCGTGAGCAGTGGATCGCCGGCCGCGACCCGCTGGCCGACCTCGACGTGCACCCGGGTCACCGCGCCCGGTAGCGGCGCGAGCAGCGACCCGGCCGCCAGCTCCACCGTCGGCAGCGGGAGACGCGGCAGCTCGGCCAGGCTCGCCGCCCCGTCCGGGCCGTCCACGAAGACCTGCGACCCCACCCGGTGTACGCGGAACGCCTGCCGGACCCCGTCGACGTCGAGCACCGCCCGGTCAACGGTGGCCTCCACCAACTCCACGGTGGACGCCCCGGTGTCGCGGTCGTCGGTGTCGCGTTCCACCGACCACTCGGCGAGCCGGCCGGTGCGGTCGAGGCGGTAGCGCACCCCGATCTCGCCGTCCGGGCCGCCGAAACGGGTGATCTGTGGGACGGCCGGCACGTTACGCCAGCCGGAGGGGAGCCCGGCGAGGACCGGAGCGTCCGCCCGACGCCGCACGGCACCGGTGAGCGCGGCGGCGAGCGCGGTGACCGGGAGTCGATCGGCGGGGAGCAGCGGGGCGAAGACCTCCGGGTGCCGGTCCAGGAATCCGGTGTCGATCTCGCCGGCCGCGAACCCGGGGCTGCGTAGCACCCGGACCAGCAGGTCGCGGTTGGTCGCCACCCCGTGCAGCTCGGCCCGCGCCAGCGCGCCCGCCAGGGCGCGTACCGCCTCGCCGCGGGTGGGTGCCCAGGCGATCACCTTCGCCAACATCGAGTCGTAGTGGACGCCGACCGCCGAACCGTCCACGACTCCCGAATCGAGACGCAGACCCGCCCGCTCGATCCAGCGGAACTCGCGGTCGACCCCGGGCACGTGAAAGCGGTGCAGCGTGCCGGTGGCGGGCCGCCAATTCTGCGCCGGTTCCTCGGCGCAGAGCCGCACCTCGATCGCGTGGCCGCGGGTGTCGGGGTCGTGGTGCTGCGCCGACAGCGGCTCGCCCTCGGCGACCAGCAACTGCAAGCGGACCAGGTCCAGCCCGCCCGGCGTGACCAGCTCGGTGACGGGGTGCTCCACCTGGAGCCGGGTGTTCATCTCCAGGAAGTAGATCGCCCCGTCGGGCGTCAGCAGGAACTCGACAGTGCCCGCGCCCACGTAGTCGACAGCTCGCCCGGCAGCCAAGGCCGCCTCGTGCAGACGCTCCCGCACCTCGGCCGCCACGAGACCGGGCGCCTCTTCGATGATCTTCTGGTGGCGGCGCTGGATCGAGCACTCCCGGACGCCGAGGACGTGCACGGTCCCGTGCGTGTCCCCGAAGATCTGCACCTCGACGTGCCGGCCACGCTCGACGTACCGCTCGATGAAGACCGTGCCGTCGCCGAACGCCGCAGCCGCCTCGCGGCGCGCGGAGGCGACGGCCTCGGCAAGCGCGGCGACGTCCCGGACGATCCGCATGCCCCGGCCACCGCCACCGGCGGACGCCTTCACCAGCACCGGGAAGTCGGTGACCTCGTCGGCATCGGTCCAGCTCGGCAACATCGGCACGCCCGCCTCGGCGAGCAGTGCCTTCGCCGCCAGCTTGTCACCCATCGCGGCGATGACCTTGGCCGGTGGCCCGACCCAGGTCAGGCCCGCGTCGGTCACCGCCGCCGCGAAATCGGCGTTCTCGGCGAGGAACCCGTAGCCCGGATGGACGGCGTCCGCGCCGCTGCGCCGGGCCGCCGCCAGGATCAGGTCCACCCGCAGGTACGTCTCGGCGGGGGTGTCACCGGGTAGCCGGACCGCCTGGTCGGCCTCGGCGACGAACGGCGCGTCGGCGTCCGCGTCCGAGTGCACCGCGACGGTCTGCACGCCCATCGCCCGGCAGGTGGCGAAGACCCGGCGGGCGATCTCACCCCGGTTGGCCACGAGCAGTCTGGTGATCATCAGCGCTGCGCCTGCCTCTCAATGCCGGAAGACGCCGAAGCCGTCGGCGCCCTTCACCGGTCCGTTGTGGATCGCCGAGAGACAGAGCCCGAGGACGGTACGCGTGTCCCGAGGGTCGATCACCCCGTCGTCGTAGAGTCGGCCGGAGAGGAACAGCGCACCCGACTGCGACTCGATCTGCTGCTCGACCATCATCCGCATCGCCGCGTCGGAGTCCTCGTCGTAGTCCCGGCCGCGGGCGGCGGCAGCCTGCCGGGCCACGATCGACAGCACACCGGCGAGCTGCGCCGGACCCATCACCGCCGACTTGGCGTTCGGCCAGGTGAACAGGAACCTCGGCTCGTACGCCCGGCCGCACATGCCGTAGTTGCCGGCCCCGTACGAGGCCCCGAGGTTCACCGTGAGGTGCGGCACCGTCGAGTTCGACACCGCGTTGATCATCAGGGCGCCGTGCTTGATGATGCCGCGCTGCTCGTACTCGGTGCCGACCATGTAACCGGTGGTGTTCTGCAGGAAGATCAAGGGGGTCTCGGAGGCGTTGGCGAGCTGGATGAACTGGGCCGCCTTCTGCGCCTCCGCGCTGAACAGCACCCCGCGCGCGTTCGCCAGCACGCCCACCGGATAACCGTGCAGCTCGCCCCAACCGGTGACCAGCGAGTCCCCGTACGCCGGCTTGAACTCGTCGAAGTCGCTGCCGTCGAGGATGCGGGCCAGCACCTCACGCGGGTCGAACGGCACCTTCAGATCGGAGCTGACGATGCCGAGCAACTCCTCCGGGTCGTACTTCGGCGGCGTCGGCACGGTTGTGCGAGGAGGAGGGCCATGCTTGTGCCAGTTCAGGCGGCGTACGCACTGTCGGGCCAGCCGGATGCCGTCCCGCTCGTCCTCGGCCAGGTAGTCGGCCAGCCCGGACGTGCCGGCGTGCATCGCCGCGCCGCCCAGCGACTCGTCGTCGGTGACCTCGCCGGTCGCCATCTTCACCAGCGGCGGCCCGGCCAGGTAGACCTGCGACCGGTCCCGAATCATGATCACGTGATCGGACATCCCCGGCACGTACGCCCCACCGGCCGTCGCGTTGCCGAACACCACGCTCACGGTGGGGATGCCTGCCGCCGACAGACGGGTCAGGTCACGGAACACCCGACCGCCTGGGATGAAGATCTCCGCCTGGCTCGGCAGGTCAGCCCCGGCCGACTCGACCAGGTTGACCATCGGCAGCCGGTTGGCCAGGGCGATCTCGCCCGCTCGCCGGGTCTTGGCGAGCGACCACGGGTTGACCGCGCCGCCGCGTACCGTCGGGTCGTTGGCGACGATCAGGCATTCCACGCCCTCGACGACGCCGATGCCGGTGACCACGCTGGCGCCGACCGGGAAGTCCGTGCCGTAGGCGGCGACCGGCGACAGTTCGAGGAACGGGCTGTCCGCGTCGACAAGCAGTTCGATCCGCTCCCGGGGCAGCAGCTTGCCGCGCGCGTGGTGCCGGCTCACGTACTTCTCGCCGCCGCCGGCGCGCGCCTGATCGAGCGCGGCATCCAACTCGGCCAGCCGCTCCAGCAGGGCCGCCCGGTTCGCCGCACAGCCCGGCGCGGCCGGGTCGATCACGCTGTCCAGAGTCGTCATAGGCCCATGCCTTTCGCGATGATCTCGGTCATGATCTCGGTGGTGCCGCCGCCGATGCCGAGGATCCGCGCGTCGCGGTAGTGCCGCTCCACCTCGGCGTCGCGCAGGTAGCCGAAGCCACCGTGCAGTTGCAGCGCCTGGTCGACGACGTGGTCGCAGGCGGCCACGGCCACGTTCTTCGCCATGGCCACCTCGGTCACCACGGGCTCGCCGGCCGCTACCCGGGCGGCCACCTCGTGCACGTACGACCGGGCGGCCTCGGCCCGCGTGTGCATCTCGGCCAACCGGTGCCGGACCACCTGCCGGCCGACCAGCGGACGCCCGAAGGTCTCCCGGTCCCGACACCAGCGCACCGCCAGCTCCACGCAGCGCTGCGCGGTCGCGTACGCCTGCGTCGCCAGCGACAACCGTTCCGCCGCGAAGTGCTGCATGATCGCCAGGAAGCCGGTGTTCTCCGCGCCGATCCGGTTGGTCACCGGTACCCGCACGTCCACGAAGGACAGCTCGGCCGTGTCCGAGCAGTGCCAGCCCAGTTTCTCCAACCGGCGTCCCACGGTGAACCCGGGCGAGTCCTTGTCGATCACGAGCAGGGTCAGCTCACCGCTGCCGGGGAAGTCGGTGCACACCGCCGTCGTCACGAAGTCGGCCCGGTGACCGCTGGTGATGTAGGTCTTCGACCCGTTCACCACGTAGTGGTCGCCGTCCCGGATGGCGGTCGTGCGGATGGCGGCCACGTCTGAGCCGCCGTCCGGCTCGGTGATGGCCAGGGCGCCGATCATCATGCCGGCCAGGGTGGGTCGGACGTACCGCTCGATCAAGCTGTCGTCACCCGGCGACGAGGCGCCGGTGAGTCGACCGCCCAGCGATCCACCGGTACGGGCACCGGCGGCGGCGACCATGTGCGGCAGCGCGATGCCGTGCGTGAACAGGGCCGCGACCAGCCCGGACGACCCACCGGCGCGAATCAGCTCCTCGGTCACGATGATCGAGTCGAGCAGGTCGCCGCCGCTGCCGCCGACCGACTCGGGAAAGCCGATGCCGAGCAGGCCCAGCTTCGCGGCCGTGGCGTGCAGCGCCCGGGGGACCTCGCCGGCCCGCTCCCAGTCGTCCAGGTGCGGCAGCACCTCCCGGGTGACGAACGCCCGGGTCAACTCGCGAAGCTGTCGGCGCTCCGGGGTGTTCGCGATGCTCATGGCGTGACTCCTGCCGGCAGGTCGACGATCCGGGCGCGGAGCAGCTCGCCCAGCGCCTTGGCCTGCGGATCGAACCGGGTGGACGCGGCGACCCCGGCCCCGAGCAGGCCCTCGATCACGAAGTTCACCGCGCGCAGGTTCGGCAGCTCGTAGCGCCGGACGGTCAGGTTCGCCGTCTCGGGCAGCAGCTCGGCCAACCGTTCGACGGTCAACCGGGCGCGCAGCCAGGCGTACCCGGCATCGGAGCGCGCCCAGACGCCGAGGTTGGCGTCCCTACCCTTGTCGCCGGAGCGCGCGCCGACCAGCTCACCGAGCGCTCCGCGCCGGGTCGGACCGGTGACCGCCGCGTCGCCGCCCGACGCCGTCTCGTCCGGCGTGGTCGGTGTCGTGCGGACGGGCGGGGCGATCGGTACCCGCTCGCCACCGGGCAGGACCGCCACGTGCCCCACCTCGCCCTGCGGAACGGTGTCGGCCGTGAAGACGCCGTAGGGTGTCGCATCGCCGGGCAGGGTGGTCAGCGTGCAACCCGGATACGAGGCCAGCGCCAGCTCCACGGCGGCGGCCGAGAACGCCCGCCCGGCCCGCGTCCGGTCACTGTCGCGCAGGTGTACGTGCAGCAGGGCGCTGGCCGCCTCGGTGTCGGCGGCGTCCGGGTGATCGGTGCGGGCGAGGGTGAACTCCAGCCCGTCCGTGCCCACCGCCTCCTCGATCTGCCCGCGCACCAGCCCCGCCTTCGCCTCGATGTCCAACCCACAGAGGACGAACGTCATCGAGTTCCGGAAGCCACCGAGATTGTTGACGCCCACCTTGAGCGTGGGCGGCGGCGGTGTGCCCCGCACACCGGTGACGCGCACCCGGTCCGACCCGTCGGGACGCAGCGTCACCGAGTCCAGCCGGGTCACCACGTCCGGCCCCAGGTACGCCGGCCCGCCGACCTCGTACAACAGTTGGGCGGTGACGGTCTCCACGGTGACCCCGCCACCGGTGCCCGGATGCTTGGTGAGCACGGACGAGCCGTCGGCGTGCACCTCGGCGATCGGGAAGCCGGGCCGGTGCCCGCCGTCGGGCAGTTCGGTGAAGAAGCTGAAGTTGCCGCCGGTGACCTGCGCGCCACACTCCAGGAGGTGCCCGGCGACGCTCGCCCCGGCGAGCTCGTCGAGGTCGTCACGCCCCCACCCGTACCGCGCGATGGCCGGACCGACCACCAGCGACGCGTCGGTGACCCGCCCGGTCACCACGACGTCGGCGCCGGCGTCGAGGCAGGCGGCGATCCCGAACGCGCCCAGGTACGCGTTCGCGGTGAGCGCGTCGGCTCGTTGGAGGACGTCGCCCTCGACGTACCCGATCTTCGCCGTCAGGCCCAGGCGGCCGACGAGCGCCTCGATGGCGGCGGCCAGGCCGGCAGGGTTCAACCCGCCCGCGTTGGTCACGATCCGTACCCCCCGGTCGAGGGCCGCGCCGAGGCACGTCTCCAACTGCCGCAGGAACGTCTTCGCGTACCCGAGGTCGGCGTCACGCAGCCGGTCCCGGCCGAGGATCAGCATGGTCAGCTCGGCCAGGTAGTCGCCGGTCAGCACGTCCAACTCGCCGCCGTCGAGCATCTCCCGCCAGGCGGTGAACCGGTCGCCGTAGAAGCCGGAGGCGTTGCCGACGCGGATCATGCCGTGCCTCCGCCGCGGCCGGCCGGCTCGCGGCCGTCGCCCGGCGGCCCGGCGAAGGCCTGCGCCACGTCGAGCCATTCGTCGGCGACCGGGCCGGTGGCCAACAGTGCGAGGTCCGCCCGGTGCCGGCGCCGGGTGACCAGGAGACAGAAGTCCCGGGCCGGGCCGCTCAGCCGGTCGGCGGCGTCCCCCGGACCCCAGGTCCAGGTACCGCCGCCCGGCGCGGCCAACTCGACCCGGACCGGCGTCGTCGGCGCCTCCCGGCCGTGGGCGGCGAAACCGTGCCCGAGGGTACGCACACCAAGGTGCGCCACGTGCCGGAGGCGATCACTGGGGGCCCGGGCGACACCGAGGGTGTCGGCCACGTCCTCGCCGTGTGCCCAGGTCTCCATGATCCGGGCGGTCGCCATCGAGGTGGCCGACATCCGGGTGCCGTACCAGGGCAGCTTCTCGCCGGTCGGGACCGCGACGAGCGCGTCGGTGAGCGCCGTCCGGCCGGTCCGCCAGCGGGCGAGCAGGTCGACGGGTGGGGCGAGGAACGCCTCGGCACCGGCGTCGACCATGCGGGTCGGGTCCGGCGCGGTCATCACCGTGGCGTAGAACGCCTCGGCGTCGGTGGCGGCCAGCAGCGCCATGTGGTCGGTCCAGGCGAGGTGGGCGATCTGGTGCGCGATGGTCCAGCCCGCAGCCGGCGTCGGGCCGGCCCAATCGGCCACCGACAGGGGTGCCACCAGCGCGTCCAGGTCCGCGGATTCGTCGGCCAGATCCGTGAGCAGGTCACTGAGGACGACCATGGTGCCTCCGGTCGGTGCGGGCCGGTGTGGCCGCGGTCAGGGCGTGAGCAGGGTGGAGAGTTGGCGTTTCCAGGTGACGAGCAGGGCGGTACGGCGGGCCGAGTCGTCGCTGAGCAGGTTGGCCACCCCGAGGCCGCGCATCAGGTCGAGGGTGGCCTGCACCGCCTCGCGGACGCCGGGGCGGCGCTCGTCGACACCGAGCAGGGCGACGGTGAGCCGGTGCATCTCCCGGCCGACGGTCGCCTCCAGCGGCACCAGGGCGTCGCGAAGCTCCCGGTCGGTGCGGGCGGCCACCCACAGCTCGAGCGCGGCCACGAAGAGCGGCCCGGTGAACGCCGCCGCGAGCAGGTCGATCACCCGATCCAGCCGCTGCGGGCCGGCCGGTAACGCCTCCGCCTCGGTGCGCAGCTCGTCGGCCCGGCGCTCCGCGAGGTGCTCGACGGCGGCCGTGACCATCGCGGCCTTCGTGGGGTAGTGGTGCAACTGTGCACCCCGCGAGACGCCGGCCCGGGCGGCCACGACGGTGGTCGTGGTGCCGGACCAGCCGTGCTCGATCAGGCAGTCGACGGTCGCCTCCATCAGCCGGGCCTGGGTGGCGCGACTGCGCTCCTGTTGGGGGACACGCGTCGATGCGGTGGACACGGGAACAGCCTGCGGGGCGCGAAACAAACAGTCAAGACTGACTTTTACGGTGTTGGTGACCAACGCGGGCCGGCGCTCTCCTGCCGTCAGGCGAAGAAGTCCTGGTCGTCGCCCATCCAGTCGTACTCGGGACCACGCCGGCCATCGCGGGCCGCCGGCCGAGGTCGCGGTGGGTCAGCGGCCGTCGCGGGGGCCGAAGACGGCGAGCGCGTCGGCGTCACTGTGCTGGGAGCGCAGGTATTCGTCCGCCCAGGCGGCGGCGTCCGGGAAGGTCGACTCGGTCGCCACCCGGGCACAGGCCGCGTCCACGTCGAAGGCGGTGCGGCGGAGCTGGACGCCCGGCCCGAGCATGGCCCACCACGCGCCCGCACCCCCGTACGGCATGCCGATGCTGCCCGCGTTGACGACCAGCCGCCGGTCGACCAGCCGCGCGAAGGGCATGTGGGTGTGCCCGCAGACGACCGTGGTGACCTCGGCCGGCAGGCCGGCGAACACCTCGGCCCAGCGAGCCATCCGGGAGTCGACGAGCACCAGTTCCTCGTCGTCGCGAGGCGTCGCGTGACAGAACAGCGTCGGGCCGAGGCCCTCGATCTCCAGCGTCACGGTCGCGGGCAACGCGGCGAGCCGGGCCACCTGGTCGTCCCGGAGCTGGTCGGCGGCCCAGTTCGACACCTCGATCGAGGCGGGTCGCCCCGCGCGGGCCTCGACGAGCTCACGTTCGCAGTTGCCGCCCACCCAGCAGGCCCGGTCACCGAGATCGGCGAGCAGATCCAGCACCTCGACCGGCTGCGGACCGGCCGCGATGTCGCCGGTCAGCACGAGCAGGTCGGCGGCGGCGACCTCCGGCTCGGCCAGGACGGCCTCCAGCGCGGGCAGCACACCATGGATGTCGGAGAGTACGGCAACGCGCTTCAGCATGGCCCCACCCTCGCGGGCCCGGCACGGGTACGCCAGCGATTCTGCGCCGGGCAGACGTATCCCGGGCAGACGCAACATCCGGCGGACAACGACGTCCCCGCCTGCCGTCGGTGACGGCGGGCGGGGACGGGACGTACGGCTCAGACGCGGGCGCGGCGGGCGAGGCGCTCCGGGTCCAGGATGATGATGCTCTTACCGTCCAGCCGCAGCCAGCCGCGCGAGGCGAAGTCGGCAAGCGCCTTGTTGACCGTCTCCCGGGAGGCGCCGACGAGCTGGGCGATCTCCTCCTGGGTGAGGTCGTGGGTCACGCGCAGGACACCGCCGTCGCGGGTACCGAATCGGCCGGCCATCTGGAGCAGGTTCTTCGCGACCCGGCCCGGCACGTCCGTGAAGATCAGGTCGGCGAGCGAGTCGTTGGTCCGACGCAGGCGTCGGGCGAGCACCCGGAGCAGCTGCTCGGCGATCTCCGGGCGGTTGTTGAGCCACGGCCGCAGCGCCTGCTTGCGCAGCCGCACCAGCCGGGTGTCGGTCACCGCGGTGGCGGTCGCCGTACGCGGACCCGGGTCGAAGAGCGACAGCTCACCCACCATGTCCGACGGCCCCATCACCGCGATCAGGTTCTGCCGGCCGTCCGCCGCCCGGCGGCCGACCTTGATCTTCCCGGACAGCAGGATATAGAGGCTGTCGCCGGGCTCGCCCTCATTGAAAACGATCTCGCCCTTGCGGACCTCGATCGTCTCCATCTCCTTGGCGAGCGCCTCGGCAGCTTCCGGGTCCACACCCTGGAAGATCCCGCTGCGGGCCAGTACCTCATCCATCGCGCACCTCCGCTTGCGCGTGCCGTCCGTCGGCCCGGGGCCGCCGTCCGCTGATCCCCTCGCGCGCCGCCAAGTCTAGGCGCACGTGAGCACGAATCAGAGGTCGCCCCTGGAATCTTGATCGGTGGGCGTAACCTGCCCGACGTGCTGAGGGACCCGATTCTGGCCAGCCGCATCGAGGGCGGCCAGCCCGTGCCGCTGCTCGTCTGGCGGGCTGACGGCCCTCTGCGGGCGGTCAGCAGCGGCCCGCTGGGCGGCGGCGTCGGCGTCCGGCGGTGGGTGCTGAACGCGACGGTGCCCATGTCGTACGACCGGGACGACCCCGCCGCCCACCTGGCCGCGCTCGCCGCGGACCTGGCCCTGGACGGCCCCGGGGTGGGCCTGCTGACCGGCGTCGACGTGACCGAGGTGGTGGCCCGGACGGACAGCGGGGTGCGGGCCTGGGTGACCGTCGGGCTCGGCACGCCGGTGCCCGCCGCCGCACCGGCCGCGGGCGCGCTCACGCAGCGGGTGGGCACGGTCAACATCGTGGTGTACGTGCCGGCCCGGCTCGCCGACTCGGCGCTCGTCAACGCCGTCGCGACCGCCACCGAGGCGAAGACCCAGGCGATCGGCGAACTGGGGTTGCCGGGCACGGGCACCCCCACCGACGCGGTCACCGTGCTCTGCCCGGTGGACGGGCCGGACGCGGCGTACGGCGGGCCGCGCTCGACGTGGGGCGCCCCGCTGGCCCGTGCCGTGCACGCCGCCGTGCGGGCGGGCGGCGAGCGGCCGGTGGTGCCCTGGTCAGACCGGCTGACCGGCTGAAACTCCAACCGATCGGCCCTCGTCGGCGCGTTCCGGGCTCGATAAGGTCGCGGCGATGTACGCTGCCGCCCCCCTCGCGCCCCGCCGCGTCGCCATCGGCCTCGTGGTGCTGCTGGCCGCCCTGCTCGCCGCAGGCTGCGCCGACAGTGGGGAAGCCTCGGTGTGGCAGCCCGGCGCCGGTGGTGGTGGCACGGGCGTGCCGCTGAGCACGGCCGGGCCGAAGGCCAGCGCCGGCGCGTCGACGTCCGGCGGGGGCGACGCCATCTCGCTCTCCGCGACCGGCGACATCATCATGGGCAACGCGCCGAGCCGGCTGCCCGCCGCCGGCGGCAAGGGGTTCTTCGACTCGGTCACCGGGGCACTCAGGGCCGACCTGGTCATGGGCAACCTGGAGGAGCCGCTGACGGTGGACACCGGCACCGGCAAGTGCGGGCCCCACTCCACCCGCTGCTTCCAGTTCCGAGCCCCGCCGGAGTACGCCGCGCACCTGCGCGACGCCGGCTTCCGGGTGCTCAACCAGGCCAACAACCACGGCTACGACTACGGGCCGAAGGGCTACCAGAACACGCGTAAGGCGCTGGAGAAGTACGACCTGGAGCACACCGGCGCGCCGGGCGAGATCACCGTGGTCGACGTCAAAGGCGTCAAGGTCGCCGTGGCCGGCTTCTCGTCGTACGTCTGGTCCAACAGCCTGGTCGACATCGCCAAGGCCAGGACGGTCGTCGCCAAGGCAGCCACCATGGCCGACGTGGTCGTGGTGCAGGTGCACATGGGCGGCGAGGGAGCGGACAAGACCCGGGTGAAGCCGGGCACCGAGCTGTTCCTCGGCGAGAACCGGGGCGATCCGGTCCGGTTCTCGCACGCGATGATCGACGCCGGCGCGGATCTGATCGTCGGGCACGGGCCGCACGTGCTGCGCGGGATGGAGTTCTACCGGGGGCGCCTGATCGCGTACAGCCTCGGCAACTTCGCCGGCGGCGGCAACTCGTTGAGCAACGCCGGGCGGCTGGGCTGGGGCGGCGTCCTGAAGGTGTCGCTCAAGCCCGACGGCGCGTGGGCCGGTGGCTCGTTCACCTCGACGTACATGAACTCGGCCGGCAGGCCGACGATGGACCCGGACGGCCGGGGCCTGGGCCTCGTCACGGAGCTGAGCCGTACCGACTTCCGCAGGAACGGGGCCCGGATCGACGGGCAGGGCAGGATCACCGCGCCGACCGGCGGTTGACCCGACGAGGAACGTCCGGGGTGCGACGTAGGCTGACCGTCGTGACCAGTAGCCCTCCCGGTGTCAGCGAGACCGACCTCGGGCGCACACGCCGCGCCCGCAAGATCGGCCGGGTGCTGGCCGAGACGCACCCCGACGCGCACTGTGAGCTGGACCACTCCAACGCGCTGGAGCTGTCCGTCGCCACCATCCTGTCCGCGCAGTGCACCGACAAGAAGGTCAACGAGGTCACCCCGAAGCTCTTCGCCCGCTACCCGAGCGCCGCCGCGTACGCCGGGGCCGACCGGGGCGAGATGGAGGAGCTGATCCGGCCCACCGGCTTCTACCGCAACAAGACCGACTCGCTGCTCAAGCTCGGGCAGGCCCTCCTCGACCGGTACGACGGTCAGGTCCCCGGCCGGCTCGCCGACCTGGTGACGCTACCCGGGATCGGTCGCAAGACCGCCAACGTCATCCTCGGCAACGCCTTCGACGTCCCCGGCATCACCGTCGACACGCACTTCCAGCGGCTGGTCCACCGGTGGCGGCTGACCACCGAGACCGATCCGGTCAAGATCGAGCACGCGATCGGCGCGCTCTACCCCAGGCGCGACTGGACCATGCTGTCGCACCGGATCATCTTCCACGGGCGGCGGGTCTGCCACGCCCGTAAGCCCGCCTGCGGTGCGTGCACGCTCGCGAAGCTCTGCCCCTCGTACGGCACCGGCCCCACCGAGCCGTCCGCCGCCGCCAAGCTGCTCAAGGGCCCTCGGGCGCGTGACCTGGCCGTGGCGGCCGGGATCGACCCGGAGCTGGTGCCGCCGCAGGCGGTCGCCGCGGAGGTGCCGTGAACCGCCTTCTGACGGGTGCGCTCCACCGGCGGATCGCCCTGCTCGCTCTGCCGCTGGCGCTGTTCGTGGGTGGCTGCACCACCAGCCCGACCGACGACGCCGCGCCGCGGTCGGCCGCAGCCGAGCGTCCGTCGCCCTTCAAGGACTGCGCCGCGTTGGGAGCGCCTCCGGCGGCGTCCAGCCCTGCTGCTGCCTCGACCGGTGCTGGCGCTGCCTCCGGCACGCCCAGCCCCGGTGCTGCCGGTTCGCCCGACGCTGGCGCGACCGGGACGGCTGCGGGTGGGCAGGAGCTGCCGGCGCTGACCCTGGCCTGCTTCACCGGTGGTGCGCCGGTCGCGCTGCGAGACCTGGCCGGGCCGGCCGTGATCAACGTCTGGGCCTCCTGGTGTGGGCCGTGCCGCAAGGAACTGCCCGCGTTCCAGCGGCTGAGCGAGCGGACCGGCGGCCAGCTCCGGGTGGTCGGGGTCAACACCCGCGACAGTCGCAGCGGCGCCCAGTCCATCGGCGAGGACTTCGGCGTACGGTTTCCGGTCCTGGTCGACCAGGGCGACGCGCTGCAACGGGAGCTGAGGCGCAATGCCTTCCCGCTGACCCTCTTCGTCGACGCGCGGGGCCGCATCCGGCACATCGACTCCACCGGTGCGCTCGACGACGCCCAGCTCGCCACGCTGGTCCGCCAGCACCTGGGCGTGGCGGTGCCGGCGTGACCCGTCGACCTCCGGACTGGATCGACCCCCTGCTGAGCCGGCTGGGCACCGCCCGCGTCGAGGACTTCACCCGCCTCACCACCCCGGCCGAGGGCGGGCGGGAGAGCGCCGTGCTGGTGCTGCTCGGTGAGCAGGCCGACACCGGGCCCGACGTACTGATCCTGCAACGGGCCGCCACCCTGCGAAACCACGCCGGTCAGCCGGCCTTCCCCGGCGGCGCGGCCGACCCGGAGGACGCCGACGCGCGTGCCACCGCGCTCCGCGAGGCAAACGAGGAGGTCGGCCTCGATCCGGCCAGCGTGACCGTGCTGGCCGAGTTGCCGAAACTGTGGATTCCGGTCAGCGACTTCGTGGTCACCCCGGTACTGGCCTGGTGGCACGACCCGCATCCGGTGCATCCCCGGGAGCCCGCCGAGGTGGCGCACGTGGCACGACTGCCGATCCGCGAGCTGGTCGACCCGGCGAACCGGCTCCGGGTACGCCACCCCAGCGGCTGGGTGGGTCCGGCGTTCTCCTCGCGCGGCATGCTCGTCTGGGGCTTCACCGCCGGAGTGTTGGCGGCCCTGCTCGAGATGGGCGGCTGGGCCCGCCCGTGGTCGCCCGGTCGGCTGGTCGACCTGCCGCCCACGGGTGCCGCTCCCGCGCCCTCGGCAGGCACCGACGAGGTCGACGAGACCGCCCTGCGCTGACCACGCGGTCACCTTCCGCAAGCGATGGTCATCCGCTGGGCGCGGTGCCCGTACGCTGGACCCCGTGTCCGTCGTGGATCTCGTACTGCTGCTGCTCATGCTCGTGTTCGCGATCAGCGGATACCGTCAGGGTTTCGTCATCGGCATCACGTCACTGTCCGGCTTCTTCCTGGGCCTTCTGCTCGGCCTGCAACTCGGGCCGCTGTTCGCCCGGCAGTTCGTCGACGCCGGCACCCGGGTGCTCATCTCACTGGTGGCCATCTTCGGGTTGGCGGTGATCGGGCAGGCGCTCGCCGGCTGGCTCGGCTCGCACCTGCGCAAGACGATCACCAGCGACGTGGGCCGGCGGATCGACGACATCGGTGGCGCCTTCGTCTCGCTGTTCGCGGTGCTCCTGCTGGCCTGGCTGGTCGCCGTACCGCTCGGGTCGTCGTCGGTGCCCTGGCTCGCCGCCTCGGTGCGCAACAGCGCGCTGATCAGCGTGGTGAACGGGGTCCTGCCGGAGGAGGCGCACCGCCTCTCCACCGCGTTGGAGGACACCGTCGACACCGACGGTTTCCCGGACGTCTTCGGCGGCCTCGCGCCCACCCGTGCCCGGCAGGTCGACCCGCCCGACCCGGCGCTGGCGGGTTCCCAGGTGGTGGTCAACGGTCAGCGTTCGGTGGTCAAGGTGCTCGGCTCCGCGCCCAGTTGCTCCCGTCGCATCGAGGGCTCCGGCTTCGTGTACGCCGACGACCGGGTCATGACCAACGCCCACGTGGTCGCGGGTACGCGCTCGGTGGCCGTGGAGTTGGGCGGCGAGCGGTACGACGGTCAGGTGGTGGTGTACGACCCCAACCGGGACCTGGCGGTGCTGCTGGTCCCGGGGCTCCCCGGCCCGTCGCTGCGGTTCGCCGCCGGCAACGCGGGCAGCGGCTCGGACGCCATCGTGCTCGGCTTCCCGCTCGACGGCCCGTACAACGCGCAGTCCGCCCGGGTTCGTGACGTCGACCGGATCAAGGGGCCGGACATCTACTCCTCCGGCGATGTCACCCGGGAGATCTACACGATCCGGGCGCTGGTACGCAGTGGTAACTCCGGCGGGCCGCTGCTCTCCGCCAACGGCCTCGTGCTCGGCGTCATCTTCGCGGCGGCGGCCGACGATCCCAACACCGGCTTCGCGGTGACCGCCGCCGAGGCCCGTCCGGTGGCGTTGGCCGGCGCCGAGCGCAACCGGGCCGTCGCCACCGGCAAGTGCACCTGAGCGCCGCCCCGGATCAGGTGCGGGCCGGGGCGGCGGCCGGCAGCTTCGCGCGCCCCCAGTGCAGTCCCCGGTCCAGGACCGCCCGGGCCATGATCGCCACGCAGGTGCCGCCGTTGAGGAAGGACGCCGTCACGTCGCTCGGGTGGTGCATCCCCCGGTACATGCGGGTCAGCGCCACACCCACCGGCACCATCAGCAGCAGCGTCCACCAGGCGACCTTTGCGCCGGTGCTGCGCGCCCGCAGGGCCATCAGCACCGCGATGCCGACGTAGAGGGCGACCGCTGCCGAGGTGTGCCCGGACGGGAAGCTCGACGTGGGGGGTGAGACGTCCATGTGCTCCACCGCGGGCCGCTGCCGGTCGATCACCAGGGTGGTCAGCAGGAACACCAGCGCCTGGGCGGTGACGGCCGCGCACAGGAACAGGGGCTCCCGCCAGCGCTTCAGCCAGAGTCGCAGCGCCAGCGCCACCAGCACGGTGACCACGACGATCATCTGAGTGCTGGCGAGCGTGCTGAACACCAGCGAGACGTTGTTCCAGCCGCCGGTGCGGTCACCGGCGAGCTCCCGATTGACCGCGTCCTCGACGGTGAACGGCCAGGTTCGGTTCAACACCCGAGTGACAAGCACCCCGAGCAGCACCATGACGCCGAAGAGGAGGGAAACCGGCAGCAGCACCCGCCGGACGATCTGGACCACGCTGTCGGACATGAGCCGGCCATTACCCGGTCGGCGTCCCCGGCACGCCTCAGGTCGCGTCGGGCTGCCGCTCGACCTCGGGCGCGACACCGTCACGGGTCGGCCGGACCGGCCGGAGACCCGTGTGCGCTCGCCAACTGGTGAACGCGGCGGTGGTCGCCGCGACCACCGCCACGCCGAGCAGCCAACCACCGAGCACGTCGCTGGTGAAGTGCACGCCGAGCACGACCCTGCTGAGTCCGGTGACCAGCGTGAGCAGCAGCGCGGCGACCCAGAGCGTGACCCGCACGGCCCCGCGTCGGACGTACGGCAGGAACACCAGCAGCAGTACGCCGGCGGCCAGGGTGGCGTTCAGCGCGTGCCCGGAGGGGAACGAGTAGCCGGCGGCCCGGGCCACCGGGTCGAGCAGCTCCGGCCGGTCCCGGCCGACGAGCAACTTGAGCAGCGGACCCATCAACCCGCCGACCACCATCGTGGTGGTCGCCCAGAGGGCCAGTCGCCGGGCGTGCCGGCGCACCAGCCAGATCACCGCCAGCAGCACGACGACCCGCAGCGGCATCGGCGCGAACACCTCGCTCCACACGCGCATGAGCAGGACCCAGGCCGGGTGGTTCACCGCGTGGTCGTGCAGCGCGTCGGTGATCGTCGTGTCCAGCCGGTGCAACGGCGCCCACGCCCCGAGCACCAACAGCGCGAGCAGGGCGAACGGCACCAGCACCAGGAACGCCGCCGTCGCCGCCAGGGTCAGCCGCAAGCCCAGCGAGTGGTCCGGGTCGAGGCGACGTCGCCGCCAGGACGGGCGGCGGGTGGTGTCGAGGGTACGTGCGGCGGGCGTGCTCATGAGGTCGCTTCTACCCCGCCGGCGGGGCAATCAGGCCTGTCGTCCAGCCGTTCAGCGAGTGCGCTGGCGGAACCGGCGCACCATCAGCGCCGCGCCGGTGACCAGAGCGGCGAAGAGCACGGCGCCTGTCCACAGCCGCTCCGGTGCGGAATCGGCCGGTACGCCCGCCGGTCGGGCCGTCCACCCCGTCTGCTGCCGGGGAGCGGTGAAACCGAGGTCACTGCCCGCACCGCTGACCGGGTCGTCGTCGCCCGAGCCGGGGGCCGCACCGAAGCCGACCACACCCGGCGAGGTCAGATCGTCCAGCGGGTTGGCGCTGACGGGGGCGACATCCGCCGTCAGCGCGGCCACCGGGTCGACCACCCCGTACCCGAAACGGTCGTCCCGGCCGGTCGGGCCGATGTCCCGGGCGGTGGCCACGAGCCGGTTGACCACCTGCCCCGCGGGCATGTCCGGGTAGCGGGACCGGACCAGCGCGGCCGTGGCGGCCACCAGCGGCGCGGCGAAGCTGGTGCCCTGCACCCGCCAGTACCCGTCGGTCGGACGGGCGCCGACCAGGTTGGTCGCGGGGGCGGTGAGCACCGTCGCCCGACCGGTGATCGACCCGGACCACAGGTTGTCGCTGTTGCGCTCCAACCCGGCGACCGCGATCACGCCCGGTTCACGGGCCGGGTACCAGGGCTTGGAGTCGGGCGACGTGGCCAGGTTGCCGGTGCAGGCGACCACCACCACGTCGCGGGCGAACGCGTAGTCCAGGGCCGCCGCCAGGGCAGGGCTGTCGCCGCTGCCGCCCAGCGACAGGTTGATCACCCGGGCGCCGTGGTCGACCGCCCACCGGACACCCTTCGCGACGATCAACGCGTCGTCGTACTTGTTGCGCTCGTCCAGCACGCGGACCGGAAGGATCCGCGCGTCCGGCGCCAGGCCGACCACGCCCCGCTTGTCGTCGTTGCGCCCGGCGATCAGCCCGGCGACCGTGGTGCCGTGGCCCACCGGGTCCGGACCGGCGCCGCCCGCCGGCCCGACCAGGTCGAGGCCGGGGAGCACCTGACCGGCCAGGTCGGGATGGTTGGCGTCCACACCGGAGTCGACCACGGCGACGACCACACCGCGGCCGGTCGAGGTGCGCCAGGCCGAGTCGGCACGCAACTCGTCGAGCTGCCACTGCTCGTCACGTACCTGGTCGGTGCGGGCGATGCTGTCAGCGGGCGCGAACGCGGCCGGCGCGCCGGCGAGCTGCCCGCCGCTGCTCGGCGCGGTGACAGGTGCGGTGCTCGGGACCGCGACAGCGACCAGCGCCGCCGCACCGAGCAGCGCCCGGCCGGCCCGTCTGGCCACTGCCGGACCGCTGTGCCGAACCCCAGTCACATCCTCTGCCATTCATCCCGACGGAACCTCGACGATCGGAGATTACCGGTTTCCCCACCCGTCACGGGAGGAACCGCGAAGACAGGTCACGGTGACGGCAGATGTGCGAGCTGCACGAGGCGTACGCCCTCCCGTCGGGTGACGAGCCGACCACGGCCCGGTGGCAGTGGCCCGGGCCGCACCGGCCCGACGAGCGCGCCCTCCTCGGGGCTGCCCGCCATCACCAGTCCGGCCGTGGAGAGTTCCCGTAGCCGCTGCACGATGGACTCGTACTGGGACCGGCCCGCGCCTCCGGAACGGCGGGCCAGCACCAGGTGCAGGCCGACATCGCGGGCGTGCGGCAGGTGCTCCTCCAGCGCCCGCAACGGGTTCGCCGGCCCGGTGGCCACCAGGTCGTAGTCGTCGACCAGCACGAACAGTTCCGGCCCCGACCACCACGAGCGGTCACGCAACTGCTGTGGGGTGACCTCCGGCCCGGGAGCCCGCCGCTGTAGGTAACCGGCGGCCGACTCGACCAGGTCGGCGCTGTGCGCGGCGGCGGTGCCGTACCCGATGAGGTGCGGCGTCTCGATGGCGCCCAGGAGGCTGCGCCGGTAGTCGACGAGGATGACCCGGGCCTCCTCCGGCGTGAACCGGGTGGTGATCGAGGCGGCCAGCGCCCGCAGGAACGACGACTTGCCGCACTCGGCGTCCCCGAAGACCACGAAGTGCGGCTCGGCGGCGAAGTCGAGCTGCACCGGCCGCAGATCGGCCTCGGCGACTCCGATCGGCAGCCGCAGCCCGGTCGTCGCGGTGAGATCCAGATCGGCGTACGGCAGCACCGGTGGGAGGAGCCGGACCCGAGGCGCCGCCGGTCCGGCCCAGGCCTCGGCGATTCGTCCGACCAGCTCGGCGGTGCCATCGCTCGAACCGGCGAGCCGTGGGAGCGCGGTGAGGAAGTGCAGGCTCTGGGCCGTCACACCCCGGCCGGGGTGCTCCGGCACGTTCGCCGCTGCCCGCCGGGCCACCAGGGAGTCGGACGGGTCGCCGAGGCGCAGCTCCAGCCTGGAGCCGAACAGGTCCCGGATCGCCGGGCGGAAATCCAACCAACGCAACGCCGTGGCGACCACGTGCAACCCGTACGACAGGCCGCGGGTGGCCAGGTCGGTGACCAGTGGTTCCAGGTCGTCGTACTCGTTGCGCAGGGTGCTCCACCCGTCGACCACCAGGAAGACGTCGCCGAACGGATCGACGTCCGGCTGGTCGGTGGTCGCCGTCGCGGCCCGCCGCTGCCGGTACGTGGCCATCGACTCCACGCCCAGCTCGGCGAAGCGGCGCTCCCGCTCGGCCAACAGAGTCGTGACCTCGCCGACGGTGCGGCGTACGGCGGTCGGGTCGGCACGACCGGTCACTCCGCCCACGTGCGGCAGGTCACGCAGCGCCGCGAGACCGCCACCGCCGAAGTCGAGACAGTAGACCTGCACCTCGGCCGGGGTGTGAGTGAGCGCCAACGCGCAGATCAGCGTGCGTAGCGCGGTGGACTTGCCGCTCTGCGGCGCGCCGACCACCGCCACGTGGCCGGACGCGCCATCCAGGGCCAGCCAGAGCAGGTCCCGCCGCTGTTCCAACGGCCGGTCCACCACGGCCACCGGCACACTCAGCGCCCCGTGCAGCTCCGGGTTGCCCACGGTGAGCCCGCGCGTCGGATCCACCTCGACCGTGCCGACCAACTCGTCCAGGGCCGGAGGGTCACCGAGCGGCGCGAGCCACACCTGGTGTGCGGGCGGGCCCTGCCCGACGAGCCGGTCGACCAGCAGGTCCAGCAGGGTCTCGCGGCTGCTCTCGTCCTCGGCCACCATGGGCAGGGCCGGGGTCCCCGGCTCCGGCAGCGGTACGACGTGAGTGGTGAACGTCAGCAGGCGGGCGCCCTCGCCAGCAGTGACGCCGCTCGTGTCGGCCCGGCGGCGTACGACCCCGGAGACGTACGCCGCCTTGAACCGCGCCAGCGGATCGGTGCCGGCGCGCAGGTAGCCGTGGCCCGGCGAGCGGGGCAGCTCGTGCGCGTCCGGCACCCCGAGCACCGTGCGGGACTCCAGGGCCGAGAAGGTGCGCAACCCGATCCGGTACGACAGGTGCGTGTCCAGCCCGCGCAGCCGGCCCTCCTCCAGGCGCTGGCTGGCGAGCAGCAGGTGCACGCCGAGCGACCGACCCAGCCGGCCGATCTGCACGAACAGGTCGATGAAGTCGGGCTTGGCGGAGAGCAGTTCGGAGAACTCGTCGCAGATCAGCAGCAGCGACGGTAGCGGGGCGAGCGGGCTGCCGGCGGCCCGCGCCCGCTCGTAGTCCCGCACGCTGGCGAAGTTGCCGGCCCGGCGCAGCAGCTCCTGCCGGCGGACCAGTTCCCCGTTGATCGCGTCCACCATCCGGTCGACCAGGGGCAGTGCGTCGGCCAGGTTGGTGATCACGGCGGCGGTGTGCGGCAGCCGGTCGAACGGCGCGAAGGTGGCGCCTCCCTTGAAGTCGACCAGGACGAAGTTGAGCTGCTCGGAGCTGTGCGTCGCGGCCAGCCCCAGCACCAGCGTGCGGAGCAGTTCGGACTTGCCCGAGCCGGTGGCCCCGATGAGCAGACCGTGCGGGCCCATCCCGTCCTGGGCGGACTCCTTCAGGTCCAACTCGATGGCCCCTCCGTCGACACCCACCCCGATCGGGACCCGAAGCCGGTCCCGGGCCGAGCGCGGCGCCCAACCCTGCTCGGCGGTGAAGCTCTCCGGATCACCGAGGCCGAGCAGCTCCGGCAGGCCCAGCTCGACGTCGAGTGGGGCGTCCGGGCCGCGGGCCGTACCGGCCAGCCGCAGCGGCGCCAACCGCCGGGCGACCGCCTCCGCGTCGGTGATGTCGAGGTGGTCGGCGCGGCCCACCTCGGCGTGCCCCTCGACCGACCACGAGTGCAGCCGCCGGCCGCGCAGTTCCAGCAGCAGCACGTACCGGTCGAGCAGGCGGGGCGGCGGTGTGTCCAGATCCAGCACGGTGACCGCGTCGATGCCGCCGTCGCCGGTCAGGTCGGTCGCACCGGTCAGGTCGCCGCCGTCGAGGACCACCACCACGTGTGGACCGTCGGTGGCCGGCCCGGCCGGGCTGAACCGGGGCCGGCTGCCGAACACGTCCCCGAGCAGCAGTTCCAGCTCCGCAGCCGACGAGGTCACCAGCCGTACCGGCCCGAGCGCGTCCGTACGCCCGGGGTGGTGGGCGTGCGGCAGCCACTTCACCCACTCCCAGGCGGCTCGACGCTCCGGCCCGGCGCAGACCGCGATCAGCAGCTCGTCGGGGGCGTGGAACACGGCCAGCTGGGTCAGCGCGGCCCGGACCAGGGCCTGCGCCGCCGGGTCAACGGTGGACGGGCCGCCGGTGGACGGGCCGCCGGTGGCGGTCCGCACGTGCACGCGGGCGAAGCTGCGCAGGGACAGGGCCACCGGCAGCTCCGGCACCACGGAGTACGCGTCCAGGAAGCGGCGCAGCGCGCCGGCGGTCATCGGCTCCAGCTCCTCCAACGGCCGGGTGACCGGCGGCACGAGCGGGGTCGCCAGCGTCTGCGGGCCGACGGCGACGCGTACCACCGCGAAGTCGGGGTCGGCGGGGCGGCGTTCCCAGACCCGACGGCTGTCCACGGTGGACCACAGGCGGGCGGGGTCGGGGTGGCGGTAGTAGAGCCCGGCCCGCTGCTGCCCGGCGGTCTGCCGGACCCGGCGGCGCAGCGTCGCGAGATGGCGCAGGTACTCGCGGCGGGCCGCCATCATCTCGGACTTCTTCGGGGTGCCCGACGCGCTGCCCCACGTGGTGACGAGCATCGCGAGCGACGAGAGCCCGAACATCCCGCCCACCACGTACGAGTACGCCCCGCCACCGCGGCCGAACATCATCGCCATCGCCACCGTGCCGCCGAGCATGGGCAGGACCATCAACATCTGCTGCCACCGCCCGCCGGCCACCGCAGGGATCTCCGGCGGTGCCTCGACGGGCAGCTCGCCGACGGGGATCTCCGGCGCTGGCCGCCGCGGCGGGCGCTTGATGACGACGGTGGACACTCGGCCTCCTGACTGCGCTGGGTAACCCGAGCCTGGCTCATGGTAGGTAAAGTCCTGTCGTTCCCGCAGCCTCCGACACCGCTCGATATGGAGACCGGTCGATGACAACCGGACTGGCCCGCGTCACCATCAGCGCGCCCCAACGGCGGGTGGACGTCGCCCTGCCGGAGCAGGTGCCTCTGGCCGAGCTGCTGCCCGACGTGCTGCGGCACGCCGGTGAGGGGCTGGCCGACGATGGCGAGCGGCACGGCGGCTGGGTGTTGCGCCGTACCGACGGGGCGGTGCTGGCGAGCGCTCAGGCGCTGCTGCCGCAGGGGGTCCGCGACGGTGAGGTGCTGCACCTGGTGCCGGCCCGCGCCCACTGGCCCGAGTTGGAGTACGACGACGTCGTGGAGGCGATCGCCGACGGGGCCCGTCGCCGGGGCGGCGCCTGGTCGCCCGCCGCCACCCGGGTCGCCGCTCTGGCCGGTGCCGGCGTGCCGCTCGCAGTCGGGCTGCTCGCCCTGCTCGCCAGTGGCCCGACCTCGGGGAGCCGCTGGGTCGCGGCGGCGGCCGTGGCGCTGCTGCTCACCGTGGGCGGCACTGTCGCCTCCCGCGCCAACGGCGACGGCGCGGCCGGAGCGACGCTCGGCGGGTACGCCCTGCCGTACGCCTTCGTGGCCGGTGCCCTCGCGGTCGGCTCGGGCGACCCGGTCGGCCCGCTCGGGTCGGTGCGCTGGGTCGGCGCGCCCGAACTGCTGGCCGGCTCGGTGGCGCTGCTGCTCGTTGCGCTGACCGGTCTGCTGACAGTGGCGAGCCGACTGCGCGTCTTCGTGGCCGGTGTCACGGTCGGCCTGCTCGGCGCCGGCGCGGCGCTCGGAGCGCTGCTGCTGACCCCCGCCGGCACGGCGGCGGTGGTGCTCAGCGCGCTGGTCTTCGCCATCGGGGCGATTCCGCTGTTGGCCATCCGGCTGGGCAAGCTGCCGCTGCCGCCGATCACCCTGCCGACCACCGCCTCGGGTGCCGAGTCGGAACGGCCCGGGGACCTACCGGACCGGGGCAAGGTGAACGCTGCCGTCACCCGTACCGAGGAGATGCTCACCGGGATGCTGCTCGGGCACGCCGTGCTGGCGGTCGGGGCCGCGGTCGTACTCGGGGTCGCCGGTGGGCTGGCCGGACCGGTGCTGGTGGCGGTGGTCGCGTCCGTTCTGCTGCTGCGGTCGCGGCTGTTCGTGGCGCTGCGGCACCGGGTGCCGACGGTGCTGGCCGGGCTGGCCGGCTACGCGGTGCTCGGCGCGGTGCTGGTCCAGCGGACCGACGACGCGGGCCGCCTGGCGCTGGTCCTCGGTGGGGCGGCGCTGGGCCTGGTGACCGTGGCCGCCGGCACCGGGTACGCCCGGCGACCGGTCTCGCCGTACCTCGGGCGGGTCGCGGACCTCACCGACACGGCCCTGGTGGTCGCCGTGGTGCCGGTCGCCTGCGCGGTGCTCGACCTGTACGACAGGGCCCGGGGGCTGCTCGGATGAGCGGCTCCCGGGCCCTGTCGGTGGTCGTACGTCAGTGGTTGGACTCGCCGCGCGCCTCGGCGTCCCGCGCACGCTGGTAGGAGGCGTGGATCTCGGCCTCGGCCTCGGTGCGGCCGACCCAGGTCGCGCCCTCGACCGACTTGCCGGGCTCCAGGTCCTTGTACACCTCGAAGAAGTGCTGGATCTCCAGGCGGTCGAACTCGCCCAGGTGGTGGATGTCGCGCAGGTGCTCCTGGCGGGGGTCCTCGTAGGGCACGCAGAGGACCTTGTCGTCGCCGCCCTTCTCGTCGGTCATCCGGAACATGCCGATGGTCCGGCAGCGGATGAGGCAGCCCGGGAAGGTGGGTTCGGGGACCAGCACCAGCGCGTCCAACGGGTCGCCGTCCTCGCCCAGCGTGTCCTCGATGAACCCGTAGTCGGCCGGGTACTGGGTGGACGTGAACAGGGTGCGGTCCAGCCGGATCCGGCCGGTCTTGTGGTCCACCTCGTACTTGTTTCGGTGACCCTTGGGGATCTCAACCGTCACGTCGAAATCCATCTGCACGCTCCCTCGTCTGCCCACGCTGGCTAACGGAACCACTGGCGCCCTCCGGACAGGTGAATGCCCACCCGCCGACTCCGGCCGCCGCATAGTCTTCGGACCGAAGTAGTGTCACCCAAGCCGATTTTCGCTGGGGGAGGAGGGGGTCGTGGGGAGGGAAGATTCACACTACCGCCCGGACGGGGGCGCCGCGCGTGGTACCGGACGATCCGGTGCCGGTGGGGCGAGCGGGCGGGTTCCGGTGCCCGACGCGCATCTTCCCCGGCCGCCGGAGGAGTCGGTTCCCGAGCGGCCGCCGCCGCTGCCGTGGCGTCCGTCAGGTTCGACGCCGGCCGGAGGACCCAACGGGCGCTTCCCGGTCCTCGGCGCGAACCACCCCACGAGCGGCCCGGGACCCACGGGTGCCGCACCTGTCCGACCGGCCCCGACCAGCCCGGCTCGGGGCGGCCGGGTGTCCGGTGACGGACCCACCGTCCGCTTCCCGACCGGCGTGCCACCGCTCGGTCCGCCGATCTCCGCGTTGCCGGCCCCGGCCGGCGCCGAACCGCCGGTAGCGTCGTCGAGTTCGCCGCGCCGTCGACGGCGACTGGTGACCGTGCTGGCCGTGGTGGTGCTGTTGGTGCTGGCCGGCGTGGGTGTCGTCGTGGCCCGGCCCGGCCCGGTCGCCGCCTGGCTGGGCGAGGACGCGGCCTCCGGTCCGGCCGGTGCCGCCCCCGCCTCCGAACCCGACCCCTCGGACGTGTTGGGCGGCCCCGACCCGAACGCTCCGCTGCCCTCTGCCGACGGGGTACGCGCCGCGCTCGACCCGCTGGTCGGCGTGCCCGCCCTGGGTGACCGGGTGAACGTGTCGGTTGCCGACGTGACCACCGGCCAGACGCTGTACGCCAAGGGGGCGGACGACGGCACGGTGCCCGCCTCGGTGACCAAGCTGGCGACCGCGGTGACCGTGCTGGCCGCGCGTGGCCCCGGATTCCGTATCCCGACCCGGGCGGTGGCCGGTGCCAAGCCCGGCGAGGTGGTGATCGTCGGTGGCGGCGACCCCACCCTCGCGGTGAACAAGAAGGGTTACTACCCGGGTGCGGCACGCCTGGACGACCTGGCCGCGCAGGTACGTGCCGCCCTCGGCGGCACCGCCCCGACCAGCGTCACCGTCGACGGCTCCCTCTACTCCGGTCCGCGGTACGGCCCCGGCTGGGACGACGACATCCCCACCGGGGGGTACGGCGGCGCGGTGACCGCGCTGATGACCGACGGCGCGCGTACGGACCCGGGTGCCGCGCCCGGGGGCGCCGAGCGCGTCGCCGAGCCCGACCTGGCCGCCGGCAAGTCGTTCGCCCGGCTGCTCGGCGTACCGACCAGCGCCGTCAAGCGGGGTACGGCCCCGGCCCTGGCCACCGCCGCCGGTGGCACCCCGCCGGCCGGTACGGAGCTGGGCGTGGTGCAGTCGCCGCCGCTGATCCGGCTGGTCGACATCATGATCAGCGAGAGCGACAACCTGCTGGCCGAGGCGCTGGCCCGGCAGGTGGCGCTGGCCCGCAGCCAGAAGGCGTCGTTCGATGGCGCGGCCGCCGCGATGGACGCCGAGGTGGCGGCGCTGGGCCTGCCCGCCGAGGAGATCACCCTCTCCGACGGCAGCGGGCTGTCGCGCCGCAACCGGATCAGCCCGTCCCTGCTCACCGACCTGATCCGGCTGGCCGCGAGCACGGACCATCCGGAGCTGGCCGGCGTCTTCGGCGGCCTGCCGGTGGGCGGCTGGTCCGGCACGCTGGGCGAGCGTTACCGGGGTGCCCCCGGGACCGCCGCCGGCGCCGGTGCCGTACGCGCCAAGACCGGCACGCTGACCGGGGTGCACGCCATCGCCGGCCTGGTCACCACGGCCGACGGTCGGCTGCTCACCTTCGCGGTGCTCACCGACAAGGTGCCCGGCGGGACGGACACGGCCCAGCCGGCGCTGGACCGTATCGCCGCCGCGCTGGCCGGCTGCGGCTGCCGCTGACCACCGTCGGGGTGGCGTCGTGCGGGCGGCGACCGGCGTCGATCGCCGACGCGAGCCCGCGCCGGGGTGTCGCGACGCGGGTACGGTGGGTTCATGGCGCAGTTCGTGGACTGGGATCTGGCCGCCGCCACCGCGGGGGCGTTGAGCAAGTCGGGCCCTCGGGTGTCGTACGCCGAGGCCACCGACGTGGTCGGCGACCTGCGTCGGCTGACCGACGAGGCGGCCGGGCACGTGGCCGACTACACCGGGCTGCGGGCGCAGGTGTCGCACCCGCCGGTGCGGGTCGTCGACCGTCGCGACTGGGCGGCCGCCAACATCGCCGGGCTGCGTGAGGTGATCACTCCGCTGGTCAGCCGGCTGTCCGGCGACAAGCAGCCTGGCGCGCTCACCGAGGCGATCGGGTCGCGGCTGACCGGGGTGCAGGCCGGCACGGTCCTGGCCTACCTGTCCGGCCGGGTGCTCGGCCAGTACGAGGTCTTCTCCGCCGACCCGGGGCAACTGCTGCTCGTGGCGCCGAACATCGTCGAGGTGGAGCGCAAGCTGAACGCCGACTCCCGGGACTTCCGGCTGTGGGTCTGCCTGCACGAGGTCACCCACCGCACCCAGTTCACCGCCGTGCCCTGGATGCGGGCGTACTTCCTGGGGGAGGTGCAGGCGTTCGTCGACGCGTCGTCCAACGGCGGTGAACATCTCGTCGAGCGGCTGCGACGCGGTGTCGCGACGCTGTCCGAGGCGGTCCGCGACCCGGAGAGCCGCACGAGCGTCCTGGACATCGTGCAGACCCCGGCGCAGCGTGCCGTCCTCGACCGGCTCACCGCGCTGATGACCCTGCTGGAGGGGCACGCCGAGTTCGTGATGGACGGCGTCGGCCCGCAGGTGATCCCGAGCGTGGAGCGCATCCGGGCGTCGTTCAACCGTCGGCGCGAGGCGGGCAACCCGTTGGAGAAGGCGATCCGCCGGCTGCTCGGGGTGGACGTCAAGATGCGTCAGTACGCCGAGGGTCGCAAGTTCGTCCACGGCGTGGTCGAGCGGGTCGGCATGGAGGGCTTCAACTCGATCTTCAACTCACCGCTCACCCTGCCCCGGCTGTCGGAGTTGGGCGATCCGGACGCCTGGGTGGCACGCGTGCACGGCCCGGCCGGCACCGTCCCGTCCGCCGGCTGACCGTCCGTCGGTGGCCGCGCTCGCCCCTCCGGTGGCCGCGATCCGGGTGGCGGTCCGTCGCGCGCTGACTGACCTGCCGTCCGGTGGTCCGGTGCTGGTGGCCTGCTCCGGCGGCGCCGATTCGCTGGCCCTGGCGGCGGCGACGGTGTTCGTGGCACCCCGGCTGGGTCGGCCCGCCGGCCTGGTGACCGTGGACCACGGCCTGCAGGACGGTTCGGCGCAGCGCGCGGAGGCGGTGGCCGCGTGGGCCCGGGAAGCCGGGTTCGCCCCGGTGGTGGCGGTGCCGGTGGAGGTGGCCGGGCGACCGGGTGGACCGGAGGCGGCCGCCCGGGAGGCCCGCTACGAGGCGTTGACGGAGGCGGCCCGGCGGTACGCGGCGGTCGCGGTGCTCACCGGGCACACGCGCGACGACCAGGCGGAGACGGTGCTGCTCGCGCTCGCCCGCGGGGCCGGCCCACGCGGACTGGCCGGAATGCCGGGCCGGCGGGATCTCTCCGGGGTGCCGCTGCTGCGGCCGTTGCTGGGGATCGGTCGGGAGCAGACCCGCGCCGCCTGTGCCGCCCTCGGGCTCGACCCGTGGCAGGACCCGCACAACACCGACCCGTCGTACGCCCGCTCCCGGGTGCGGGCCGACGTCCTGCCGGCGTTGGTGCGGACGCTCGGGCCGGCGGTGGTGGACAACCTGGCGCGTACCGCCCGGCTGGTGGCGGCGGACAACGCCGCTCTCGACGAGATCGCCGCGATGGCGCTCGTGGCGGCGCGGCACCCCGCCGGTGGCCTCGCGGTGGTGGAGCTGGCCAATCTGGCCGTCGCCGTACGCGGCCGGGTGCTGCACGCCTGGGCACGGGAGCTGGGCGCGGTGGCCGGCGCGCTGTCGCACCGGCACGTCGACGCCCTGGACGCCCTGGTCACCGACTGGCACGGTCAGGGCCCGACCGACCTGCCCGGGGGTGCCCGCGTCCTGCGTCGGGGCGACCGACTGGCGGCCCTCAGCCCGGACTGAGAGCTGCCGCGCCGTCCGCCCGGTCCCGGAAGGTGGTCCGGTAGCTGTGCGGGGTGGCGCCGACCCGACGGCTGAAGTGGTGGCGCAGCGCCGCCGCGTCACCGAAGCCGGCCTGGTCGGCGACGGCCTCCACGCTCAACGGGGTCTCCTCCAACAGGCGTCGGGCGAGCAGCACCCGCTGGTTGGTGAGCCAGTCGTGGGGCGTGGTGCCGGTCTCGGCCCGGAAACGCCGGGCGAACGTCCGTGGCGCCATGCCGGCGCGGGCGGCCAGCTCCTCCACCGTGATCGTCCGGTCCAGGTGCCCCATCAGCCACTCCAGCACCGGTTCGAGGGTGGGTGCCTCGGGCGCCTTCGGGATCGGCGCCTCGATGTACTGGGACTGGCCGCCGTCGCGGTGCGGCGGGACCACCATCCGCCGGGCCAGCCGGGTCGCGGTGGCCGAGCCGTGTTCCTGGCGTACCAGGTGCAGGCATGCGTCGATGCCGGCCGCCGTGCCGGCGCTGGTGAGCAGCCGACCGTCCTGGACGTACAGCGAGTTGCAGCGGACCCGGGCGCGGGGATGCCGGCGTTGCAGCTCGTCGGTGTACCGCCAGTGGGTGGTGCACTCCCGGTCGTCGAGCAGGCCGGCCTCGCCGAGTAGGAAGGCTCCCGAGCAGACGCTGATCAGGTGTGCGCCGCGCGCGTCGGCGCGGCGCAGCGCGTCGAGCACCGGCTCGGGGACGACGGTGCCCTGACCGTGTGCGGGGACGGCCACCAGATCCGCCTCTTCGAGCGGGGCGAGGTCGGCGTTCGGGGTGAGGTGGAAGCCGGCGGAGGTGCGCACGGCAGCACCGTCGGGGCTGCACACGTCGAAGCGGTACGCGGGGAAGCCGTCGTCCGTCCGGTCGGTGCCGAAGACCTCCGCGAGGACACCGAGCTCGAAGGGAGCGACCTGGTCCAGGGCGAGTACGGCGACGGATCGGAGCATGTGACGAGGGTAACCCGAGAGGTGGCAGTAAATCGATGCCCAGTGGCATCTCTGCCACTGTCCGGGCGGTGGGAGTCGGCGCAGACTGGCCTCAGTCCGGTGCGCACCGGCGGCGAAACCGACAGCAACCATGCGAAAGTGAGCGCCGCCATGGAGTTCCTGCTCTTCCTCCTGTTCCTCGTCCTGCTCGTCGCCGCCTCCGCGGCCGGCCTCACCGTGGACACCCACGACTCGGCCGACTGGAAGCCCAGCGAGGACGGCCGCCGCTGGCGGTCCCGTACCAGCTGATGCCTTTGATACCCTTTGCGCCGAAAATCCAGGGCGGGACCGCGCCAAAAGGTGCGGCCCCGCCGACGGAGGCCATCGGACGTACGGCAGGCTAGGAGTCATGGCTGACGGCTCCTGGTACGACGCCGACATCGACCACGTGATCATCTCCGAGGCGCAGATCCGCGAGAAGACAGCGGAACTGGCCAAGCAAGTGTCCGCCGACTACGCCCACGTGGGCGACGGACTGCTGCTGGTCTGCGTGCTCAAGGGCGCGGTGATGTTCATGGCGGACTTCGCCCGAGCGTTGGGCCGCAACGGCCCCCCGGCCGAACTCGACTTCATGGCCATCTCCTCGTACGGCCAGGGCACCACCTCCTCCGGGGTGGTCCGCATCCTGAAGGATCTCGACCGGGACATCGCCGGTCGGCACGTCATGGTCGTCGAGGACATCGTCGACTCCGGTCTGACGCTCTCCTGGCTGCTGCGCTACCTCGAGTCGCGCTCGGCGGCGAGCGTCGAGGTCGTCGCGCTCTTCCGTAAGCCCGAGGCGGTCAAGGTGCCGGTGCCGGTGAAGTACGTCGGCTTCGACATCCCCACCGAATTCGTGGTCGGGTACGGCCTCGACTTCGCTGAGCGCTACCGGGAGTTGCCCTACGTCGGGGTGCTCAAGCCCGAGGTCTACGCCCGCTCCTGAGCCTGCCCGCCGAGTCGCGCCGCGCCAAAGCCCGAGGGCGACTCGCATCGGTATTCGTCAAGCCGACGTTCAGCGGGCTCTCAGCTGTAGCGGCTAACGTGGAGCACGGTGGCGTGGAGGTTGCTCCGCGTTCGACCCCTCGACCGCGTGACCGGGCGTTCGGGGTGGCCGGGCCGGACTCCCCGCCACGCCGGTTCCTCCCCGGACCCGCCGTGCGCTGGATTCGGGCTGGTGGGCTACCCAACACGCGTGCCGTCGATACTCAATGTGCACCGGGCGTGGGGGCCTGCGAGCTCACTCCTCGCGCACACGCGGATTTGATGGTGCACGACTGCGGGGCTCGCAAGCTCACTCCTCGCGTACACGGTGTACCGTCGAATGACCGCGGCGCGGCAGTTTCGGCGCCTCGGGGTCGAGGCCGGCCCGCACGGCGGCTCCGGCCGCCGCCCAGTGCGGCGACACCATCAGACGGTCAGGACGTCGATCAGGAGGATGCGGGCGCTCCGGCGCTCGACAACAGTATGGAACGTACGCGTTTCTTCCGCCGACCGGTGGTCTGGATCATCCTGGTCATCCTCGGCGCCGTTGTGCTCAGTCAGCTGTTCACCGCTGGTCCCAGCTACCACCGCGTGGACACTTCCGTTGCGCTCGACCAGCTCCACACCGCGCAGATCAACAAGGTCGTGTTCCAGGACAAGGAGCAGACGCTCCAGCTGGACCTGAAGAACAAGACCAAGTTCGGTGGTACCACCACCGACCGCATCGAGGCCCAGTTCCCGTACCAGGTGGGCGACGAGGTCTGGAACGAGGTGCTGGCGGCCAAGGCGGCCAACCGGGTCACCGGGCCGGCCGACGCCAAGGTCTCCTCGGACAGCATCTGGGTGAGCCTGCTGGTCAACCTGCTGCCGATCGCGCTGCTCGTGCTCCTGCTGCTGTTCTTCATGTCGCAGATGCAGGGCGGCGGCTCCCGGGTGCTCAACTTCGGCAAGTCCAAGGCGAAGATGATCACCAAGGACACTCCGAAGACGACCTTCGCGGACGTCGCGGGTGCCGAGGAGGCCGTCGAAGAGCTGTACGAGATCAAGGACTTCCTCCAGAACCCGGCCAAGTACCAGGCCCTGGGCGCCAAGATCCCGAAGGGCGTGCTGCTGTTCGGCCCGCCCGGCACCGGCAAGACGCTGCTGGCCCGCGCGGTCGCCGGCGAGGCCGGGGTGCCGTTCTACTCCATCTCCGGCTCCGACTTCGTGGAGATGTTCGTCGGCGTCGGCGCCAGCCGGGTCCGTGACCTGTTCGAGCAGGCCAAGACGAACGCCCCGGCGATCGTCTTCGTCGACGAGATCGACGCCGTCGGCCGGCACCGCGGCGCCGGCATGGGCGGCGGCCACGACGAGCGGGAGCAGACGCTCAACCAGCTGCTCGTCGAGATGGACGGCTTCGACACCAAGGGCGGGGTCATCCTGATCGCGGCCACCAACCGGCCGGACATCCTCGACCCGGCGCTGCTGCGCCCGGGCCGGTTCGACCGGCAGATCCCGGTGGACGCCCCCGACATGGAGGGCCGCAAGGCCATCCTCCGGGTGCACGCCAAGGGCAAGCCGTTCACGCCCGACGTCGACCTCGACGCGGTGGCCCGTCGTACGCCGGGCTTCAGCGGCGCCGACCTGGCCAACGTGATCAACGAGTCGGCCCTGCTCACCGCCCGCAAGGAGCAGCGCGCCATCTCCAACGACTCCCTCGAGGAGTCGATCGACCGGGTGGTCGCCGGTCCGCAGCGGCGGACCCGCGTCATGAGCGACCAGGAAAAGAAGATCACCGCGTACCACGAGGGTGGGCACGCGTTGGTCGCCTGGGCGCTGCCGCACGCCGCGCCGGTGCACAAGGTGACGATCCTGTCGCGTGGCCGCTCGCTGGGCCACACCCTGGTGCTCCCGACCGAGGACAAGTACACCCAGACGCGCGCCGAGATGATCGACACCCTGGCGTACGCGCTGGGCGGCCGTGCCGCCGAGGAGCTGGTCTTCCACGAGCCGACCACCGGCGCAGGCAACGACATCGAGAAGGCCACCCAGTTGGCCCGCGCGATGATCACCCAGTACGGCATGAGCTCCAAGCTCGGCGCGATCAAGTACGGCACCAGCGGGGACGAGCCGTTCCTCGGCCGCAACATGGGCCACGAGCGGGACTACTCGGACTCGGTGGCCGCCGAGATCGACGGTGAGATGCGGGCACTGGTCGAGCTGGCGCACGACGAGGCCTGGGAGATCCTGGTGGAATACCGGGACGTCCTGGACAACATCGTGCTCGAGCTGATGGAGAAGGAGACCCTCTCCACCGCCGACATGGCGCGGATCTGCTCCCGGGTGGTGAAGCGCCCGCCGCTGGCACCGTACAACGGCTTCGGCAAGCGCCAGCCGTCCACCGAGCCGCCCGTGCTCACCCCTGCGGAGAAGGACAAGCTCAAGGCGCAGGCCCAGGCCGACGGCGCGCAGGCGTCCGTCGGTGGCGGGTCGCCGTCCAGCAACAACTCGGACGGTACGCACTGAGCAACGAGCCGACGACGGCCAGCTCCCCGCACCGGGAGCTGGCCGTTTCCGCGACCGAACCCGACGGCGACGACGAGCTGGACTACGTCGCCGCGCGCCTGATCAGTGGCAAACTGACCGGCCGTCCCGTCGAGGACGCCGTCGACCTCGGACGAATCGAGAAGGCGGTCCGCGAGATCCTGATCGCGGTCGGCGAGGACCCGGACCGGGACGGGCTCCAGCAGACGCCGGCCCGCGTCGCCCGCGCGTACGCCGAACTCTTCGCCGGTCTGCGCGTCGACCCCGCGCAGGTGCTCAGCACCACCTTCGAGGCCAACCACGAAGAGCTGGTGATCGTCCGCGACATCGACGTGATGAGCCTCTGCGAGCATCACCTGCTGCCGTTCCGGGGCAGCGCACACATCGGCTACATCCCCGGCCCGGACGGACGGATCACCGGCCTGTCCAAGCTGGCCCGCCTCGTCGAGGTCTTCGCCCGCCGACCCCAGGTGCAGGAGCGGCTCACCTCCCAGGTCGCCGACCTGCTGATGAGCAAGCTGGCCCCGCGCGGCGTCGTGGTCGTGCTGGAATGCGAGCACATGTGCATGGCCATGCGGGGCATCCAGAAGTCCGGGGCCAAGACGATCACCTCCGCGGTGCGCGGCATCCTGCAGACCGACTCGAAGTCGCGGGCCGAGGCGATGGCCCTGATCCTTCCCCGTTGACTCACTCGGCCTCCCCTCGGGGACGGCCGGCCGTCGCCCAGTAGGTCGTCAGGCCAGCAGGGCCAGCAGCAGACCGGCCGTGACCAGCACCGCGGGCACCAGGCAGACCAGCACACCGAAGCGCACCGTGCGGTCCGCCGGCGTCTCGACGCCGGCACGGAAGACCCGGCCGACACCGACCCAGCCGACGACGAACGCGACCGCCGGCATCGGCAGGCCGCCGACCAGGGCCGTCACGCTGGCCGGGCCACTCTCTGTCGTCGCGTACACGATGACCTGGATCAGCGGCACCAGCAGTGCCAGCGGCCCGTACACCAGGACGTTGCGGGCCCGCGCGGGCCAGGAGGTCGGTCGGAGGCCGCGCCGCGCGGCCAACGCCGCGTCCGCCGCCTCGGCCCGACCCCGCGCGGTCCGCAGCGCCGCCAGCACGGCGGCCGGACCGCCAGCCATCGACCGGGCGGCCTCCGTCAGCTCCGGCGGCGACGGCACCAGCGAGATCGCCGGTACGCCCCGCTCCCGCAGCCGCTCCTGCTGAGTCGTCAGCCCGGCGCGCACCACCGTCAACTCCTCCCGGGCGGCTTCCGCCGAGCGGGCCTGCTCACCGGCAGCGGTGGCCGCGCCACGCCGGACCGCGTCCAGTTGACGCGCTGCCGCCAGGTACTCGGCCCAGGCGTCCGCCGGCGCCGCGACATCGCCGTCCGTGCCAGCGGTCCGCTGCCGCCCCGGACCGGTCACCGTCGCGTCCACCTCGACGTCTCCCGTACGCATCGTCAGCTCACCCCGCATGGCCGGCCCACCCGCATGCCAGCTCACCCCGCCTCGTCCGCGAACGGCACCAGGACCGTGCCCCGCTCGTCCGGACCGTCCCACAGCGTCGCCCGGTCCGGGTGCGCCCGCCACTGGATTGGCCGGCCGAACACCGCGGCGAGCTGCGCCGCCGGCACGTCCAGCACCACGACGGCGGCCAGCTTGTCGACGTCGCCGTCCGGCTCCAGCAGCGCGGCGAACGGCGGCACCGCCCGCCACCAACCCAGGAGGTGCCGGCCCGCCGGGGGACCGTCCCGCAGCAGCGCGCGCAGCCGATCCGCCGGCAGCTCCCGCGGCCCGGGCCGATCCAACCCGAAGATCACCAGGTACGTCGGCAGTGCCTCGTCAGGGTCGGCGGTGCTGCCGGCGTTGGTGTCGATGTCGGTTACGCCCTGGGCGTCCGCGACCAGCGTCGACAGGTCCACCAGCCGGGCCGGATGGCGGGCGGCCAGCTCGGCCGTCAACGCCTCCGCCAGCGCGCGTGCTCCCTGGTCCGGCGCGGACACGAGGAACCGGGCGGCGCCCGGCGCGTGATGGGCGGCGGTGCTGCGAGCGGCCGTCGCCAGCAGACCACCCGCCGCCGCGCCCGAGCCCAGCACCGCGAGGTTACGTCCGGGCGCCGGCCCCATCGGAACGGCAACCGTCGTACGGGCCACGTCCACCGCTCGGCCCAACAGAGCCGCCGGCCCGCGTGCCTGCCCCGCCAGGGCCGCCCGGTGACGGGGGTCGTTGGCCAGCAGCGGACGGGCGTACCCGGCGAACACCACCGGTGGCGTCGCGTCGGACGGTCGGGCCGCCCACAGCTCGTGCCGCAGCCGGTCGACCACCTCCGGGTCGTCCAACGGGTCGGGGTGGCGAATCAACCGCTCGTGACCACGGATCGCGCCCCGGGGGCCGCCGAGCCCGCCGGCGGTGTTCACCACCGCGCTGCCCACCGGCAGTCCAGCGGCCGAGTCGTTGGTCGGCTCCAGCACCGGGCCGCCGCCCGGCAACGCCACCCGCACCGGGAACTGCCCCAGCACCGAATCCCGGTGTCCGGCGTCCGCCCGCGCACTCAACCCCAGCTCACCCGCGCCGGCCAGGACCAGGTGCACGCCGTACGCCCGACCGGACCGGGCCAGCCTGTCGACCTGCGCGGCCACCTCGGTGGCCAGCCGATCCCGCTCGGCGAAGAGCAGCGGCACATTGTCGACCACGCAGACGATGCGCGGCAGCGGACGGTGCTGGCGCAACTCGGCGAAGCGCTGCCCACCGGCCCGCCCCGCCGCCTCCGCGCGGCGCTGCACCTCGGCTGCCAACTGGTCGAACAGGTCCCGGACGTACTCCCGGTCGGCCGCGATGGCCGCAGCCCGCACCTGCGGAACCCAGGAGCGGTCCCGCTCGGTCTGCAGAAACTCCACGAACGACTCACCGTCACCCAGGTCCACCAGGTAGAGCGCCAGATCGTCCGGGCCGTACCGGGCGGCCAGGCCCAGCAGGGCTGTGGTCAGGAACGCCGCACGACCTGCCCCGGACCGGCCACTCACCAGCCAGTGCGGGGTCAGCTCGGTGAAGCCCAGCGGCACCGGCCGACCGCCCGCGTCACCCACCATCGTGGTGAGGCTGTCCGCGGAATCCGCAGCCCAGAGGTCATCGCCCGTCTCCGGCAGCAGATCCGCCAACGCCAACCGGGAGCCCGCCTCCACCTGGGCGGCGAGCCGCCGACAGACCGCCTCGACGAGATCCGCCGGCGGGTCCGTCTCCACGAAGATCGGCGAATTCAAACCGCTCGGCGGCTCGGCCCCGGGACTCGCGAACGACGCCCCCGGCGGATCGCCCAGCAGCGCGTACGCGTTGCGCAGCACCAACGAGGTGGCCTGCGGCAAGGGTGCCCGGGACGAGTACGGGCCGGGCGGCGGCCAGCCGGCCACCGCCAGGTGCAGCCCCGCCGCCGGCCCCTGCTCAGCCAGCGCCTCGATCCGCGCCAGGTCGGTAGGACCGGTCAACTCCGGCAACGCGGCGACCACCAGCAGCAGCGTCCGGTCATGACGACGTCGCCCGCTCGCACCCGGAGCAACCCACTGCTCGGCCTCGGTCAGCACCGCGCGTAGACCCGCCACGTCCACCGCCGGCGGGGGCAGCAGCCCGGCATCGGCCAGCGCGCCGAACGGCGTGAGCACGGCACCCGTGGCGTCCACCGCCCGTACCAACAACGCACCAGCGGGAGTCGCACCCAGCAGGCGCAACAGCACGGCACGCAACAGCCCCGCCACCCGCGGCTCGCGCCCATCGGCGTCAACGCTCAGATGGCCGGCACCGATCAGCGGCACCAGAGCGGGGAAACGGGCGTCATCCAACGGTGCCGCCGTACCCACCCGAACGAAGGGTGGCGGGCCGTCGCCTGCCGGAGATTTCACGTCGAGCGAATCCAGAGTGGCACCCGACCAGCCCGGGGCCAGCCGCGCGGCAACCACCCGCAGCCGGTCGGCCAACTCGTACTGGCGACGCTGATCAGCAGGGGCCGGCCGAATCTCGTCGAGGATCCCGGCGGCGGCGGTCACGACAGCGGCAGCCCGGCGGTGCAGCGCCGCGGCGCGGTTCGTGCGTGCCTTCGGACCGGCCACCGTGTCCACCCCCTCACCGAGGTCGGCAACCCCTCCCCTAGCAGTGACGGTATCCCAGCCGGAGGTCCTCCTCCGGGAGGTACCACGGCGATGCGCCGGTGTTGTCGTGGATCTCACCGGTGGGGAGGGGTCCGTCACGATCCGCTGGAGCTGGGGCATTGGCTCCGGGCCGTCCAGCCGTTAACGTCAGGAGGTGGAATCAGTGCAGCCCCCCGCCGGTTCCCAGGTCTCCCGCGTACCGGCCCAACGGACTCCGTCCGAGCAGCTGCCGCCGGCCCCACCAACGCCGGCACCACAGCCACGACGCCGACGCCTGCGAACCGTGCTCATCGTGGTCGGTGGGGTGCTCGGCCTGCTCCTGCTCGGCGGGGTGGCGACGGGTTTCGTGCTGTACAACCGCGCCGCCGCACCGGACCGCAGCGCCCCCGACGTGGTCGTCGACAACTACCTACGTGCGTTTCTGGTCGACCGCAACGACGCCCGAGCCAACCTGTACACCTGCGAAGGAAGAGCAGAGCTTGGCCCGTTGCGCGAGCTGCGCCTTGAGGTAGAGCAGCGAGAGTCAAAGTTTGATGTGACTGTACGAATCACTTGGGGCCCTCTGACTAGGAGCCCGTCGAGTGACGGCGAGTCGGTTGCCACGACACTTACGATTGCTGGATCTTCGGACGGCGTCCCCAGGAGTAGCCGCAGAGAAGACTGGACCTTTAACGTGGTCAAGAGTGGCAGCGGTTGGCGGGTTTGCACTGGGACGAAGGTCAGCTGACGGTTACTCGATCCAGAGCAGGTGGACGGGTACCTCCAGGGTGGTGGGTGACTGGCCGCGCCAGGCCCAGCGGTACCACTCCACCTCGGGCGTGATCCGTACGCAGATGTCGCCCTCGGCTCCCGAGTAGGTCTCGGTCACTGCCCGCATGTCCCGGTGTTCGAGTCCGTCCTCGACGTGTACCACCCGGCGGCCGGTGACCGCGTCCGCTTCGAACACGGGTGTGGGAGAGCGGTGGGACGGTCCGTCCAGCGAGACCAACCGGATACCGGTGTCCCGGGCGCCGTCCGACGTCTGCCGATCACCGACCGTCTCCACCCAGACCCGCTCCACGGGAACCAGGGGTGCGAACACCTCGACCTGGTCGGCCTCGGCCCGGTACCACTCGTGCTCGGGTATGACCGGCACATAGGTCCGGGCACCCTGCACGACCCGGTCGTCCGCCCGCAGGTCTCCTCGCCAGCCCAGCCCTGGCAGACCCACGAGCACCCGCTGCCCGCGCAACTCCACGCGTTCGGTGGCGGGCACGATGGTCAGGGGACGGGGTGGCCGAGGCGCCCAGTCGGGTTGGTCGGCGAACGGGTCCGGCAGCGGTCCGGTCATGCCAGTGACGGCCTCACTCCGCAGCGCGCAGCGGAGCGCCCCGCACGCGCATGAAGGGAATCGGGTCGGTCGCACCCCGGCTGGACCGGTCGCTGCGCAGGTGCACCTCGAAGTGCAGGTGCGGACCTGACGAATTGCCGCTGCTGCCGACCTGCCCGATCACCTGTCCGGCCTGGACAATCTGGTCCGGCGACACCCGGGGCTGGACCACCATGTGGCAGTACCGCGTGATGTAGCCACCGGCGTGCAGGATGTCGACGAACCAGCCGCAGCCGCCCTTGCCCGGATACCCGTCCACGTCGCAGCTCCGGCGCCCTCGGTTGTCCGGGTCGCAGCGGGCGACCAGTACGCGACCAGCGGCCGCGGCACGGATCTCGGTGCCTTTAGACGCCCCGATGTCGACGCCGTTGTGGCTGGGCCGATCGGCGGTCTGGAAGCCGGAGCCGACGTCGCCGGAGATCGGCGCAGTCCAGCCGGAGGCGGCGATCTGGCCGCGCTCGGCCGCGTCGCACACGGCCTTGCCGTTGATCTGGACCGTGCGTGCCGCACCACCGGCCAATGCGTCCACGATGTTGCTGGCCAGCTCCTCGTGCTTGGCGTATGCGTCTGGATAGGCGCTGACCTGGACCTGCTGTGCCACGACCGTCAGCGGCCGGCGCTGCCAGCTGCGTACCTTGACGAGCTTCTCGTAGAACTTCCGGGCTGTGTACGCGGGTGTCATCCGTTCGGCGATCGAGCCCCACCCCGGACGCTGTTGGAAGAGGCCCAGCGAGTCGTGGTCGGCACCGACGCCCTCGTGCGGCAGAGCCAGGGACTCCGGCACGTCACTGTTGGCCAGGTTACGCAGGGCTGACTCCTGCATCGCGGTGGCCAGGGCGATGACCCAGCCGCGCGAGGGCACGCCCAGGTCCTGACCGACCTTGATGATGATCGCGGCGTTGCGGACCTGGGCGTCGCCGTACTCGGTGAACCGGGGTAGTTCGCCGGTGATGTCGACGGGACGTACCGGCCCGCAGCCCCAGCCGGCCAGGGCGTCCCCGTCCTCCGCGTCACCGCCGAGGCCACTGAGAAAGAACGCAGCGGTCCCGCCGGTGCAGCAGAGCAGAAGCAGGATGCCGGTGAGCACCGAGGCGACCACGCCGGCCCGGATCGGCCGACGGAGGGCGCGGCCCGCTCGGCCGGCGGTCACTGTCGCTCCCAGTCGACCACGTCGACCAGCCAACTCTTGTCCGCCAACACCAGCTCCAGCCGGAGCCGCCCGGTGTCGAGTGGTAGCAGCACCTCCACGAAGGTCTCGGTGCGCGACCGCACTGTAGGTGGGCCGGTCACCTGCTCGGCCGGCACCCCGCCGGGCTCGGCGCCGGCCAACTTCTCGGTCAGGGCCGGCGTCGACATCGGCCGCAGGCCAGTCTGCCACTGCTCGGCTGTCATGCCGGGCCGGCCGAGCCAGGCCGAGGCGAATCGGTCCGCGATCTGCTCGGGCGTGCGGGCACCGGCCGGAGTGACCGGTGACGGCGGGGCCTCGCTGGCGATCAGACCGTCGTCACCGGCCGTTGGGTCGACGGTCGTGATCGGCCGGTTGGGGCGGTTGCTCAACCCGTCCGCCGAATCGGTCGGGCCGGCCGCCAGGCGGGCCGCCCCGATCACCCCGAGGACGAGTACCGCGATCACCGCGGCCACTCCCAGCCGGGACCGCAGCGCCCGGGTGAAGAGGAATTCCAAAGCCCGTCGCATCGCTGTCACCGAGCCTCGGAACGCACCCGCGGTCCGGTGCGGTCCGGCGCACGTTCGGTGGAGCCGGGCCGGTAGACCACGAACGACGGATTCTCCGCCGGCACGTCCGGTTCGGTCCACGTCGCCGGCTGGCGGCGCCGAGGCTGCGGCGGCACGGGACGATTGCGGCTGCCGGTCTCCCCGATCGGTGCCTCGTCGGCGCGTTCCCGACCATCCGGTCGGCCGTCGTCGGTGTGTCGGCCTCCCGCCGGAGTAGGCGCCGGCGTCGGGACCGGGTCTTCCCGGCGTGCCTCCGGGCGCAGTCGGGTCTGCTCGGCGTCGGGCGATCGGCGGCGTCCGCCCACCGGTTCTACGGTGCCGCCGGGCTCGACGACGTCGAGTCGCGCCGCGACTCGCATGTCGCGGAAGAACCGGCGGTGCCAGGAGCCGGCCGAGCTGACCGCCTCGCTGCTGTCCTTACCGCCGAGCTGGGTGATTCGCCGGTACGGCCGTAGCAGCAGCCAACCGACCACTCCGCACAACCACACCAGCACCACCTGGAGCCAACCGGGCAGCGTGGGCGTACTCATGATCAGATCAACCGCGAACAGGTAGATGGCAGCCCCGGTGCCGAAGATGGCGATGTTGAAGATCGCGGCGACGACGGCGTTCGCCAGCCGCCGCAGGCCGGCACTGGCCGGTCGGAGCAGTCCGACCGTGCCCAGGATCGGTGCCGCGATCACCGCCCATCTGAAGATGAGAAAGCCCAGCAGGACCAGGAGTGATGCCGTCAGGTCGAACATGGCGAACAGCACCGAGGCCAGCACGGCGATGAACCCCGCCCCGACCCGGTCCATGTCCCGGACGCCCTGGAGGTACTCGTACGCCTCCGGGTCCTCGGTCTGGATCTGCTGGGCCACCCGCGCCCACTGTTGCTGCTTCGCCTTGATCGTCGCCTCCCGGGTGGCCGGGTTGGCGCGCAGCTTCTCAACCTCGTCCCACGACAGCGCCTTGGCGTCGTACAGCGCCGGCCCGTACTTGCGCGCCGTCTCGCTGTCCGCCGATCCGAGGACTCCCCGTAGCCAATTCCGATAGAGCATCGCCTCGGTGGCGGTGTCGCTGGCCCTTACGGCGGGAGGCCTGTTGTCCTTACAAGCCTCTGGATTTGGATCATCACATTGACTCGGAGGCGTGTCCCTGGCAGCTGGGCCTACGGCGTCGTGCACCACACCCAGCGAGGTGACCAACGTGCCGTCCGCGATGTTCGCCGACTTCACTGGCCAGGCGGCCAGCGCCGTGACCGCGACCATCACGAGGAGAGCCCAGCCCGCCGTGGTCATCGCGTTGCTCATGTCTGATTGGCGGGACCGCCAGAGCAGGTAGAGCCCCACGACGCACAGCGTGACGATCCCGAAGACGCTGAACACCTTCTCGTAGACGGCCTTGGTCGCCTTTTCGACCAGCGGATCGGCCCATCCCCACATCGAGCGGGGATCCCAGGCGCGTTCCCGCAGCGCGTTCGAGGCGCCGACGATCGCCGTGGCGATCATGAACTCACCGTTCGCCACCGTGGTGGTGAACTTGTAGTCAGGGTGCAGGACCGATGACGCACAGCCGCCCGGGATGTCGTACGTCGGATAGTTGTATCCCGCATAGCCGTAGTCGCTGTAGAGGCCCTTTGGCCCGAGCTTCTTGGCTGAGTCCGGACGACCCGCGAACCAGCCGGCGAGGCCGGAGTCGGGCGTGCCCGGGGTCGGCGCGTTGCGACATTTGACCTCGTCCTCGCTGACCTCCTGGAGCTTTCCCACGCAGGCCCGGAAGTCGGCCTGCCACTCGGCCGTGGTGCAGAGGTCGGCTCGGGCCTGGGTGACCGGTGAGGCGGCTGCGGCAGCTTCCGCGCCGAGCAGCGGCCAGCTGAGGGTGGCCCCGGCCAGTACGCCGAGCGCGAGCAGGAACGACGCGATCCGAACCCGGGCCCCAGCCATGTCACGCCTCCAGATCGGGCAGGGAGATGCTCGGTAGGACTCCGGCTGCCGCGGCGATCGCGGCGGGTGTCGTGTCGAGGTGGTCCAGAAGGCCGTCGACGTACGAGACGTCGACCCGTACCTTCTGCACCCGGCCGTCGACGTCACGCATCACGAACTCCCGGAAGCCGAGGCGGGAGGCCGAGTTGCTGTCGGCGGCGGAGAGCGAGGCCAGGGTGGCCTCGTACCCGTCGTTGACCGGTACCCGCAGCAGGCGCAGCGCTTCGGAGGCGATCTCGGCGTCCTCGGCGATCCGGCCGACGAAGACGGTGGAGACCAGGTTCTGCACGTCGAGGCCGAGGATGTCGCGGGGGTTCTGCGAGGCGACAAGCGCGGCGAGGTTCCACTTGCGGGAGTCGCGGGCGAGCCGGACCAGGAACGACCGCCCGGACCGCCAGCCCTCCATGAAGTGCGCCTCGTCGAGGCCGACCAGCTTGCGGGACGACATCGACCCGCCGTAGCAGCGGCGGACGGCGAGCCGGTGCGCGGTGTGCAGCATCGGCAGGGCGAGGGCCTCCTCGGCCGACCAGTACTCGCGTTCGATCTTGAGGTCGGGCAGTCGGAGCCCCGCCATGGTGATCACGGTGAGTGCCGCGTCGGCACCGAGCAGCCCTTCGGGTGGCCGGCCGAAGAACAGCATGGCCAGCGGCATCTCGGCGGTGTCCAGGAGAAGGTTCGCCAGCTCCTTGCCAGCGTCGTCGTCGAGCCGCCCGAGGCAGCTCACCACGTCGTCCAGGGTGGACGTCTCCTCGGCGGGGACCTGCCGTACGGCATGCCGGAACAGGGTGGCGGTCGACGCCTCCCGGGCCACCTGTGGCGGCACGAGCATCATGCAGATGTCCTGGACCAGCATCCGCCGCTCGGCCCGTGCGTTGGAGACGGCGATCTCGAACTCGCGGTCACCGCCGGCGCCGGTGGCGAACTCGCTGCGCAGGGGCGTGGGGATGAGGGAGTAGGGCGCCAGGGTGCCGTGCTCGGACCCGGTCAGGTTCAACACCCGGGAGTACGGCCGCAGTTCGGGCATGGCGCAGAGCCGGGCCAGCGGTCCGGACGGGTCGAGGAGGGTCACCTGCACACCCCGCCGGGCGGCGAGGTAGCCCAGCGCGCCGAGCAGGGTCGACTTGCCGCCGCCCGGCTCGGCCACGAACACCGCGAGCCCGGAGCGTTCGCGTACCTCCATGGGGAAGTGCAGGTCGAGGAAGACCGGTCGGCGGCAGGTGCCGGCGGTACGTCCGATCAGGGCGCCCCGCCGGTCGCCGACGGTGGAGGCGGCCTGGGGGAGCGCGGCGGCGAGCAGGGGGACCGGCATCCGCCGGACGTAGCCGGTGTTGGCGATGGGCTCGCCGGGGATGAACTCGCGGGCCAGCCAGTCCTGGTTCTTGGGGTGCTGCAGCGAGATGCGCAGCTCCCGGGAGTAGAGCTGGATGAGCCGCCGGGCCCGCTCCAGGCATTCCTCCCTGGTCCGGCCGCCGACCGCGATCCGGTGCCAGCCGTGTGCGCGCGCCGAGTCGACGGGTAGGCCGGTGGTCATCTCGTCGCCGATCACCAGCGCCCGCTTGGCGAGGCGTTCGAGCTCCGGAGGCGCGTCGATGCCGTGCTCGGCGTAGTCGAGCTGCTGGGAGCGGATCATCCGGAGCCGGTGTTCGAGGTTGCGGAACGAGTCGCCGGAACCGAGGATGTCGACCCGGGTGGAGATTTCCATCGGCCAGGGCAGTCGCTCGTGGAAGTGCAACCACGGCTCGTGCCGCTCCGGGATCTCCAGCGGTTCCATGCGGCCGACGGCGAGTACCGCCACGTGCCGTTCCTCGCCGGTCATCCGGTTGACCAGTTTGACCGTCGACCCGTACGGGGTGCGGTAGCGCTCGACCTGTTCGGTCAGAGCGAGCAGGTCACCGCGTTCCCACTGCCCGTCGGTCACCGGCGAGAGCCGTCCCGGGGGCGCCATGCACAGCGCGACCGAGCGGTAGAGCAGCCACTCCAGTTCCTGTGCGGTGACCCGTCGGCCACGCATGCCGAACGCGCCGAGCACCTCGTCGAACTGCTCCACGGTGCGGCCCAGCTTGCGACGTTCGCCCTCGGCGGTGCCCCGGCCGAAGGTGCGGAGCAACCGTTCGGTCATGGAGTCGCCGAGGGAGCGTCGGGCGAAGGTGACGCCCAGGTAGGTCTGGCCCTCGGCGTGGTTGACGGCCATCAGGTGGCGCTGGGCGGCGACCAGGTGGTCCGCCCAGCCGGTGGTGCCGGGGACGTCGGGCAGCGGCGCCGACGTGTGCGTGTCGATGGTGCGGGCCCACTCGTCGGCGGGGAACGGCCGGGTGGTCCGGCGCAGGTGCAGTCGGAAGCCGGCCAGGCCCGCGTACTGCTCGGAGATCGCCGACAGCAGCGCCTCGCGTTCGGCGTCCGGGCGGAAGGCCCAGCGCACCTCGGGTAGCCAGTACCAGGCGGTGACCGTGTTCGGGGTGAAGGTCAGGTGACCGGCGATCTCGGTGATCGCCAGCTCGACCGACGGGTCACGGTCACCGAACTTGATCTTCGGGGCACGTACCCGGACCGGCTTGATCGGCCGGTCCTGCTGGCTCGCGGCCCGTTGGCGTGGCGTGGCCACCTCTCTGCCGGTGTCCGTGGGTCGCTCCGAGCGCGTGGCGCGGCGTGGCCCGCGTTCCAGAGCCGGCCGGTCGCCGGGGACGGCGCCGAGCGGCCGTGCCGCCGGCGCGGTCGGCTGCTCGGCCGGAGCGCCGGGGCGCTCGACCGGCGCCGGCGGTTGCCCGACGGACGTGGCGCTGGACGCCCGGGGTGCCGGCGCGGGGGCCGTCGACGCGGACACGGGCGCGTCGGTCTGCTCGATCTCCGCCGTCGGGTGCAGCGTCGGCCGTCGGTCGCCCGCCTGGTGCGGCACCCGGGTTTCGCCGATCGGAGAGGTGTCGGCCCGACGGCTGGAGGATTCGTCGGGTGTCCACGGTGGCTCCACCTCCGGAGCCGGCCGGGCCGGCGTCGGCGGTTGCTGCGGGATCGCCGGCTGGTGCCGGCTGGCGGGAGCCGCCGTCACGGCACGGGGGCCGCCCGGCCGGGCACCGCCGAACAGGTCCAGGAAGGGCGAGTCGATGTCGGCGTTCTCGCCGGCCGAGACCGCGCTGGGCTCGGCGGGAGGTGTCCGGCGGGTGACCGGACGGGGTGCCTGGAAGACGCCGACCGCGCCGTGGCCGGGCGAGGTCACCAGCGCGGGGTCGAGCGCGACCTCGTCCTCGGCGTCGGGGTAGTCGTACGACTGCGTACGGTGACCGGCCGGCACGGCCGGGCGGCCGGCCGGGGAACCCGGCGTGGAAGAGCGACTCATGCGACCGCCTCACCCGCGTCGTGCAGGAGACCGATCGGCGTACGCCCGGTCATGCCAGCTCCTCCCGAATCCTGATCCGGCTGCCGACCAGGCGCGGGTCGCGCTGCTCGACCGCCGGCTCCCGGGTACGTCGCCAGTCGGTCAGCGCGGTGCGGATGACCACCCGCGCCGGCCGGTCGGGGTCGACGTGCCGGAAGATGAACGACGTGGTCACGATGGCGAGCGCGATCTCCCAGGCTGGGAAGAGGTCGACCGTCAACGTGAACAGCCAGTGGATGAACATGTAGAGGGGAACGAGCAGTATGAAGAGCCCGTACTGGGCGTAGGGCAGGTGGACCGGAAGGGTGTAGCCGGGCGGCCCGAGGTAGACCAGGCGGGCCCGGTAGATGTCGTCGTCGGTGCGCAGCCGCATCTGGTGACCGCGCCTATTCGAAGATCAGGTCGATCAGGTAATCGCCGACGAAGAAGAGTGTTGCCGCGCCGGCGATGAAGGCCAGTCCGACGATGGCGATCGCGGAGCTCGTCAGGACCTTGGAGATCTCGCCCCGGCTGGCGCGACCGATGAAGATGACGCCCAGGACCGCCAGCAGGATCGGTGCGATCTTGCTGGCGAAGAAGGTGACGACGCTGTTGGTGTCGATCCCCTTCGGGGCCGGCTCGGCGAGCGGAGCCGACGCCAGGGTGGAGAGCGCGTGGGCGACGCCGGACGACGCCGTCTCCATGAGCTCGAAGGCGATCACTGGAACCTCCCCATAGCGCGGCCGGCGGTGCCGCGGCGGTGCAGTAGGCAAAGCCTGGCGGGAAATCTGCTGACAGGGCGCAGCGATCTCGACCCTGCGTTCGTTACTCACCACGGAGAGTGGCGAGCTTTGGGCGGTTTTTCCCGCTTCGGCCCTCCCTCCAGGCTTCGCCATCTCAATGCTGGCCAATTCCAAAGCGTACGGGCCGCCCCGGATTGCGACAAGCCGCGAAGAGGCTGCCCGTTACTGCCCGGACGACCGATCGTACACCTGTTCTAACGCGCACGTCAGTGATGGTCGACCCGGGTCGCCGGGGGCCGTCGTCACGACCGGTACCGTCTAGTCGTGACCGATCTGGTACGGGCCCCGGGCCCGGTGGTGATGGGCGTCCTCAACGTCACGCCGGACTCCTTCTCCGACGGCGGACGGTACGCCGACCTCGACGCGGCCGTCGGACACGGCGTCCGTCTCCGCGAGGCCGGTGCGCACCTGGTGGACATCGGCGGTGAGTCGACCCGCCCGGGCGCCGACCGGATCGACGCGGCGACCGAGGCCGAGCGCGTACTGCCGGTCATCCGCGAGCTGAGCGCCGCCGGGGTGCCGGTCAGCATCGACACCAGCCGTGCGCGGGTGGCCGAGGCGGCTCTGGACGCCGGCGCCCAGGTGGTCAACGACGTCTCCGGCGGGCTGGCCGACCCCGAGATGGCCCGGGTCGTGCGGGACGCCGGCTGCCCCTGGGTGCTGATGCACTGGCGTGGCCACTCTCGGCAGATGCGCGACCTGGCCAGCTACACCGACGTGGTGACCGACGTACGCGAGGAACTCGGGCAACGGGTCGACGCGGCGCTGGCCGCCGGAGTGTCCGCGGACCGCATCGTCGTCGACCCCGGCCTCGGTTTCGCCAAGACGGCCGCCCACAACTGGGAACTCAGCGCCCGCCTACCGGAGCTGCTGGACCTCGGATACCCGCTGCTCTTCGGAGCCAGCCGCAAGTCCTACCTCGGCCGCCTGCTCGCCGACGCGGACGGCACGCCGCGACCCACCGCCGAGCGGGAGGCCGCCACCGTGGCCACGAGCGTGCTGGCCGTCGCGGCGGGCGCCTGGGGTGTACGCGTCCACGACGTGCGGGCGACCGTGGACGCGCTCGCCGTCTGGGCGGCCACCGGCAGCCCGCGCCTCACACCCCCCAGGGAGTGGGCTGGCCAGCGAGAGGCGGACCGATGAGCGACCGGATCCAGCTGACCGGCCTGCGGGCGCGCGGCCGGCACGGGGTGTACGACTTCGAGCGGGCGCAGGGGCAGGACTTCGTGGTCGACGCCGTCCTGGAGTTGGACCTCGCCCCGGCCGCCGCCAGCGACGACGTGACCGCCACCGTCCACTACGGCGAGCTGGCCGAACGGCTGGTGGCGGTGGTGACCGGCGAGCCGGTCAACCTGATCGAGACCCTGGCCGACCGGCTGCTCGCGGTCTGCCTGGCCGACGATCGGGTCGTCGCCGCGACGGTCACCGTGCACAAGCCGGAGGCGCCGGTGCCGCACACGTTCACCGACGTGGCCGTCACGATGACCCGGACGCGTACCCGATGACCCGGGCCGTGCTGTCGCTCGGCAGCAACCTGGGCGACCGCCTGGAGCACCTCCGCACGGCTGTCGCGACGCTCGGCGACGCCGTGCTGGTGGCCTCCGGGGTGTACGAGACTCCACCGTGGGGAGACGCCGACCAGCCCGCGTACCTCAACGCGGTGGTGCTCGCCCACGACCCGAGCGCGACTCCGCGCGACTGGCTGGAGCGGGCCCGCAACGCGGAGCGCGCGGCCGGTCGGGTCCGTGACCCGCAGCGGCGGTTCGGGCCGCGCACCCTCGACGTGGACGTGATCGCGGTCTGGGGCGACGACGACGAGCCGGTGCTCAGCGACGAGGAGGAGCTGACCCTGCCGCACCCCCGGGCGCACCTGCGCGCGTTCGTGCTGCGACCGTGGATCGACATCCAACCGTACGGACGGTTGCCCGGCCACGGTTGGCTGACCGACCTGCTCACCACCGGTCCGGCCGCCGACGACGCGTTGGAACTGCGTCCACGGCCGGAACTGGCGTTAGAGTCGACGGCATGACCCAGTGGAGCCGGCCGGCATGACCCAGGCGAAGTCCCCACCGCCGGGCCCGGACGGGTCGCGGATGGGTCCCACCCGGATCTCGACGCTGGTCGTGGCCGCCCTGGCTGCGGCGGCGGTGGCCTGGCTGCTGATCAGCACGTTCTACTACAGCGGCATTCCCCATCTGCCGTGGTTGCCGGTGGTGACGCTGGCCGCGCTCGCGGTGCTGGAGGCGTACGCGGCCGTCAACACGCGCGGCCGCATCGACCGTAAATCCGGCCGCGAGCCGGTCAACCCGTTGCTGGTCGCGCGGTTCGTGGTGCTGGCCAAGGCGTCGGCGCTGGCGGGGTCCATCTTCGCCGGTTTCTACGCCGGCCTCAGCGGGTGGCTCTTCGTGGAGACCACCCGTGCCGCCACCGAGGACCGGCCGGCCGCCGGGGGCGGGTTGCTGGCGTCGCTGGCGCTGGTGGGCGCCGCGTTGTGGCTGGAACGCTCCTGCCGGGTCCCGGAGCGCCCGGACGACGAGCACGAGCAGGGCCAGCGGGAGAGCCGCCCCGGTCAGCGCTGAGCAGGGGGTTACGTCCGGCTCCGGGCGCGGGTACGGTGCCTCCGATCGGAGAGCAACGGCCGCCCCCGATCCGTGCGTGTGTCGGCACGGGAGCGGCCGGCCACTGGGGAGGCGGTGCCATGGGGTACGAGGACACGGGCCGGGACCGCTCGGTCGACCCTTCGTCCGGGGTGCCTGCCGCCGTCCTGGAGAACGTCTTCGACGATCCCACCCACGGTGAGCCCGGCCGGGACCGGGTCGGCGTGCACGTGATCTGGGAACTTCTGCTGCTGGCCGGTCTGGCCGCGCTGGGCTGGCTGCTCTGGCGCGCCGACCCGGCCGCGCTGCGAGGGGCCGACCTGCGCACGTTGCTTGTCGACGCCGTCGGCCTCGGGCTGCTCGCCCTCGCCGCCGGGCTGAGCCTGCGTACCGCCGCCCCCCATCTGGCCGTCGGGCCGGTGGCGGTCGCCGCCGCGCTGCACTACGCGGAGCAGGGCGACCGGGGGCTGGCCGTGTCCGTGGGGTCGGCCGTCGTGGCGGCCGCGCTGGGTGGCCTCGTGCTGGCACTGGCCGTGGTGGCGCTGCAGGTGCCCGCCTGGGCGGCGAGCCTGGCCGCCGCCGCCGGGGTGGTGGTGTACATCGAGCGCCGGTCGGCGCCGGTGCTGGTGCAGGGCGACTACGACCCGGGGCGTACGGCCGGTTTCCTCTTCGCCGGGTTCGCCGCCGTCGCGGTGCTCGGCGGTCTGTTCGGCGCGATCCGGGCGATCCGCCGGCTGGTGGGTCGGTACCGGCCGGTCGCCGATCCGGCGCGCCGCCGGGGCACCCTGGCTGCCGTGATCACCGCGCTGGCGCTGGTCGGCTCCACCGTGCTGGCGGCGCTCGGCGGGGTCCTGCTCACCGCCAACGGTCCCGGAGTCGTCACACCCACCTCCGGGCTGGACTGGACCGTGCTGGCCATCGGTGTGTCCCTGCTCGGGGGCACCAGCGCGTACGGCCGGCGGGGTGGGGTGTTCGGCACGGTGCTGGCGGTCGGCCTGGTCACCGTCTTCGAGGCGTACGCGCCGGAGCGCGACTGGTCGGTGAGCCGCTGGGCGGTGGGCGGGGTGGCGCTCGGCGTCGGGCTGCTGGTGACCCGGCTGGTCGAGACGCTCGGGCGACCCCGGCCGGGTGGCGTGGAGAAGCCGGAGCCGGTGCGCGATGGCACGATCAGCTCGGGGTGGAGCGTGCCCCGACCCCAGCCGGCCGACAACTGGCCTCCGACGCTGCCGACGCCGCCCGCGCCGGAACCGGCCGACCCGTGGCGTGACCCCCGCTGGGATGACGGCCCGCGTCGCTGGGACGCCGGCGAGCGGTGAGCCGTGCCCCGTCCGTCGAGCCGGCGCTGATCTCGACCGTTAGGCTCGCCGCATGACCGACACACCAGCCGCCGCCCCCGGCGGAACCTCGTTCGAGGAACTCGACGCGCTGTCCACGGAGGAGCTGCGGGAGCGGGCGTTCGCCCGGGCTCGGGAGCGCCGCGACGTGGGGTTCTACTGGTCGGTGCTCCGGCACCTGCCGAACGCGGACGAGGCCACGGTGCTGGACGGCGCGCCGAACTCCATCGGCCCGACCATCGACGAGGCGAACGCCCTGTGGCGGGAGCTGACCGGGCACGGCTACGAGGAGTCGGCGCCGCTGCTGCGGGCCGCCTTCATCGACTACCTGCTGAAGCACTGAGCCGCCCGGGGCAGCCCAGGTCCGCCCGGCCGGCCGGTACGGGCCCTGGGCGGATCATGGGACTGGTCCGTTCGGGCCCGGTCAGCCGCTACGGGACGGCCGCGGGCACCGGTGCGCTCGCCGTACTGCTGCTGGTCGGCATCTGCGGCAGCCCGGCGTACACCGGTTGGGCCGCCGCGACGCTTACCGACCCGGACTCGGCGGGCGGCTTCTACCTGCGCCTGCTCGCCTGGCCGGCCTGGCGACTGGACGCGGATGGGCAGGCCGGCGGTCTGTTCGCCGCCGACCTGCGGGCCGTCGCGCTGGTCCTCCTCGCGGTGGCCCTGCTCTATCTGCTGCCCGCCGCGCAGGTGGCCCGGGTGCCCGGCTCGGTCAGCCAGTTCTTCTCCGGCTGGGCCGCGTACGTGCTGGCCGGCGGCCTCGCCGCCGTGGTGGCGGCGCTGCTCGGCCCGGACCCGTCACTGCTGAAGGCGCTCTCCGATGCCAGCAGCGGCGCAGGCTACGGCTTCCTGACCGGCTGGATCATCGGCACCGCGAGCCTCGGCGAACGCGCCTAGGCCGTGTGTCAAAGCCCCTGGCCGGCCTGCGGAGGCCGAGAGGACCGGCCGTTTCGGCCGCTGGTGAACCGTCGCTCGCGGGCCCGTGGT
>NZ_JBICTE010000022.1:0-104553 GCF_043197485.1 Micromonospora sp. NPDC049102
CTGGCGCCGTCACCGGCAAGCCCAAGCGAAAGCCAGCCACTACCGCAAACGACTCGAAGCCGCCAAAAGTAACGAACCTCCGTAGCAGTACTAGGCCCGTAAGCGCGAACTGGACCGCCTCGGTTGCACACCCGCCGGGGCGGTTCGCCGTTGGATGATCAGCCCGGCCTTCATGACGTACACCTTCCGCCACTTGATCCACGACCACACCGGCTTGTGCCTGCGGGCGAGGGTCATGGCTACCGCCGCCAGATACTCCGCAAAAGTAACGCGTCGGGTCATTCATCCATGGCAACACGGGAGGTTGTACGAGGGCAACCCCCTAAAGCGTTGTACGACCCGGTAGCCCCTAGAGCAAGTCCCAGGACTCCTACCGTCGAGACGTGGAGTTGCTTGGGCTCGATGAGATCCGCGACCTGCTTGGGGGCATCAGTAAGCAGCGCGCCACGATCATCGTGGGCCGCAAAGGTTTCCCCGACCCGCTCGCCACCTTGAGCATGGGCCGTGTCTGGGACGGCAAGGCCGTACGAGCGTGGATCGCCAAGAACCGCCCCGCTCCGGCCGACGACTGACCAGAGCGCGGCGAACCCCGCCGATCATCGACGCTTCTTCCTTGAGAGTTGCCCCGGCAGCGAGGGTTGGTCGTCCGGCTCGACGCAGGGTTCAGCTCGACCAGCACGCAATGACTGGTGAAGCCAAGGTCCGAGAGCCTCCGCGGCATTCTTGACCGAAACGGTTCAGATTGCCGCAGGGCCGGCCCGACTGTTCGGCCCCCGTACCGACCCCACCCAACGCCGGACGGGTGGGTGGACGCCGTTCCCCTACCCCAGTTCGTCGACAGGTGTTCAGCTGCTCTCCTCGGCCCAGACGCGCCAGTCGTCGAGCACCCCGTGCAGCGCCGGAGTGAGCCACCCCGGCGCCGACCGCCGGAACACCCCCGGATCGATCGCGCCCGCCCCCGCCGGCACCGCGCCCAGCAGATTCGGCACCAGGTCGGTCAGGTTCGTCCAGTGCACCAGCTCCGGCGACGCCGGCCAGGCACCGATCACCACCCCGGCCGGTACCGCCCGACGGTCCAGCGCCTCCAGGGTCAGCGCCGTGTGGTTGAGCGTGCCCAACCCGGCCCGGGCCACCACCACCGCGGGCGCGCCGAGCGACACCGCCAGGTCGGCCATCGTCCACGGCTCACCCGACGGACGTAGCCCCATCGGCACCAGCAGACCACCGGCCCCCTCAACGAGGACCAGGTCGTGCTTGTCCGCCTCCGCGCGGACGGCGTCCACCGCCGTGTACAGCTCCAACGGAGGCAGGTCCGCGACCCGGGCAGCGGCCAGCGGCGCGAGCGGGTCCGGATAGTTCGCCAGGGTACGACCGGTCAGCGGCGCGGCCAGCCGATTGACCACGTCCACGTCACCCGGCTCACCGCCGGCCGTGCCGGTCTGGCCGGGTTTGACCACCGCCACCCGGAGGCCGGCGGCCTGTGCGGCCGCCGCGATGGCCGCCGTGACCACGGTCTTGCCCACCTCGGTGTCGGTACCGGTGACCAGCACCGGCCCCTCCCACGCCGTCACGGCGCAGTGTCCACGATGACGTCCAGCGCCCGCTCGAAGTCGGCCCGCGGCACCCCGGCGCTGACGGTCAGGCGCAGCCGGGAGCGGCTGTCCGGGGTCGACGGCGGCCGGAAGCAGCCCACCGCGACACCGCGGTCCCGGCAGTCGGCCGCCCAGGTCGTCGCGGCCCCCGGACCCGGCGCCGCCACCGAGATCACCGCCGCGTCCGGCGCGGAGACGGCCAGCCCGGCCGCGCGCAGTCGACCGACCGCCAGCGCCACCCGGTCGGCAACCTCGACGCGCAGGTCGTCGCCGGCCCGGGCCAGCCGCAGCGCGGCGTGCACCCCGGCCGCCACGGCCGGCGGCAGCGCCGTGTCGAAGATGAACGTACGACCGGTCTCGACCAGGTGCCGGACGAACTCGGCCGGACCGGCGACGACGCCACCCGCCCCGCCGAGCGCCTTGGACAGGGTGGCGGTGACCACCACGTCCGGCTCGCCGGCCAGACCGGCGGCCGCCACCGCGCCGGCACCGGACGGGCCGGTCACGCCGAGCGCGTGCGCGTCGTCGACGAGCAGCAGCGCGCCGTAGCGGCGGGCGACCGTGTGCAGATCGGCCAGCGGTGCGAGATCGCCGTCGACCGAGAAGACCGACTCGGTGACCACGACCGCCGGGCGTCCCGGCGCCACGGCCAGGGCTGCCGCCACCGCCGTCACGTCGGCGTGCGCACTGACCACCGTCTCGGCGCCCGAGATCCGGCAGCCGTCGATCAGCGACGCGTGGTTGTGCGCGTCCGAGACGAGCAGGGTCCGGGGCTGCACGAGAGCCCGCAACGCGCCGAGGTTCGCCAGGTAGCCGGAGGAGAACACGAGAGCCTGGTCGGTGCCCAGCCACTGCGCCAGCTCGGCCTCCAGGGCGTGGTGCGCGTCGGTCGACCCGCGCACCAGGCGTGACCCGGTCGCGCCCAGCCCGTACGCCGACAGTGCCGCCGTGGCCGCGGCGGTGACCTCCGGGTGGGTGGCCAGGCCGAGGTAGTCGTTGCCGGCGAGGTCGGTCATCCGGTCGTCGGCGGGACGCGGGTGCAGCCGCCGGGTCAACCCGGCCTTCGCCCTCAACTGCGCGCGACGATCGAGCGCCGCCAGCCAGTCCGCCACCGTCACCCCTTCACCGCCGTCCGCGCCGGTCACGCCGACGTCCGCCGGGCGAAATTACCACCCGCCGTCCGCGACTCGACGAATCCACTCGGCACGCGACGCGCAGCGGCGTCGAACGTCGACCCGACGACACGGACCACCACGTACCGTCAAAAGGTCGTCACCCCCGGTCGCCGTGCGGGTGACGCGCGGCCTGACCTGCGCGGTCGTCCGCCGGGCGCGGCCCGGCGTCCGTCTGCGCCGCCGGCAGGTCATACCGGGTGGAGCCGGGGCCTTGTAGGGTACGAGCCATGCCAGAGATCCTCGACCAGGCCCGTACCCAGGTCCTGGGTGACGGCGTCGGCCTCGACCAGGCTGGCGTCCTCGCCGTGCTGAACCTGCCCGACGAGCACCTGCCCGCCGCCCTCCAACTCGCGCACGACGTGCGGATGCGGTGGTGCGGCCCCGAGGTCGAGGTCGAGGGCATCGTCTCGCTGAAGACCGGCGGCTGTCCGGAGGACTGCCACTTCTGCTCCCAGTCCGGTCTGTTCACCTCCCCGGTGCGCTCGGTCTGGCTGGACATCCCGTCGCTTGTCGAGGCCGCGAAGCAGACCGCGAAGACCGGGGCCACCGAGTTCTGCATCGTGGCCGCCGTGCGCGGTCCCGACGCGCGGCTGATGAAGCAGATGCGCGAAGGCGTCGCCGCCATCAAGGCCGAGGTCGACATCCAGGTCGCCGCGTCGCTGGGCATGCTCTCGCAGGAGCAGGTCGACGACCTGGTCGACATGGGTGTGCACCGCTACAACCACAACCTGGAGACCTGCCGGTCGTACTTCCCGAACGTGGTCACCACCCACTCGTGGGAGGAGCGGTGGGAGACGCTGCGCATGGTCCGCGACTCGGGCATGGAGGTGTGCTGCGGCGGCATCCTCGGCCTCGGCGAGACCGTCGAGCAGCGGGCGGAGTTCGCCGCGCAGCTCGCCGAACTCGACCCGCACGAGGTGCCGCTGAACTTCCTCAACCCGCGCCCCGGCACCCCGCTCGGCGACCGTCCGGTGGTCGAGGGCAAGGACGCGCTGCGGGCCATCGCCGCGTTCCGGCTGGCCATGCCGCGCACCATCCTGCGGTACGCGGGCGGCCGCGAGATCACACTCGGTGACCTGGGCACCCGCGACGGCCTGCTGGGCGGCATCAACGCGGTGATCGTCGGCAACTACCTGACCACGTTGGGTCGACCGGCGACCGCCGACCTTGACCTGCTGGACGAGCTGAAGATGCCGGTCAAGGCCCTCTCCGCCACGCTGTGACGACCATGACGACGACCTCCGACGCCGACCCGACCCGCGAGGGTCGGTCGGCCACGGCTGCCGTGCTCTGGTGCGACAGGTGCGGCGAGGCGGCGGCAGCCGGCCCCCACCCGGGCTGCGCGACGGCCCGCCAGTTGGAGCCGCCGCGCTACTGCGCGCACTGTCGACGTCGGATGAAGGTGCAGGTGCTGCCGGTCGGCTGGTCGGCGATCTGCGTCGAGCACGGCGAGATCCGGGGCTGAGCCGATGCTGCACGGGCGGGCGGTTACCCTGCGACCGGCGACGGTCGCGGACGTGCCGGCCCTCGCGGCCATCCGGGCTGACCCGGAGGTACGCCGGTGGTGGCGCGGCGGCGACGACCTGGCCGCGTCCATCCAGGCCGACCTGAACGACGACGACCTCGCCCTGTACGCCATCGAGCACGACGGCAGGGTGATCGGCGCGATCCAGTGGCACTCCGAGCCGGACCCGGACTACCGCCACGCCAGCCTGGACGTGTTCCTCGCTCCCGAGTCACGCGGTGCAGGTCTCGGCGTCGACGCCATCCGCACCCTGGCCCGGCACCTGATCGACGAATACGGCCACCACCGGTTCACGATCGACCCGGCGGCGGCGAACAGCGCGGCCATCCGCGCGTACGCCAAGGTGGGTTTCCGCCCGGTGGGCATCATGCGCCGCTACGAGCGGGGCGAGGACGGCCGCTGGCACGACGCCCTGCTGATGGACCTGCTCGCCGACGACCTCACCAACTGACGCCGAGCCGCCGGGGTCAGCGGCGCTGCGGCGTCCGCCGGGCGGTGTTTGTGGCGAGCACTCCGGCGACCAGCGCCACGGGGCGAGCGCGACAAACAGGGCGCCGGCCACCAGGATGACGATCCCGGGCGGTACGGCGACGGGGAACTCGACGCCTACGGCCCACAGCACGCCGATGCCCGCGGCGCCGACGACGAGACCGGCGATGGTGAAGTTCCGTGCGGCAACAGTCATGCCACCACCGTGGCCCGACGCGGGCCGTTTCGCGTCCGCCCCACGACGTCATCCCGGGTACGGCAGTTTGCGTACTCCGGTCACAGATCTTGGACAGTTCCCGTTCTGGCGAAACGGAAACTGTCCAAGATCTCGACGTGCTGAGCGCCCCCGTTCTCCGCGAACGGAGTGACGCCTAGCGCTGGAGGGTCAGTACACCCGGCCGCCACGGCAGCCGGTTGTAGTCGCCGCCCGCACCGGGGTCCTTGCCCTGGTACAGCAACTGGAGGTTGCAGGCGTCGACGGTCTTGGTCTGGTCGGGGTTGGTACGGACCAGGTCACCGTGACTGATGTCGTTGGTCCACGTGGCGCCGCTGTTGGCCTTGCCGGCGAAGGGGTTGCTCTCGCTGGCGGCCTGCGGGGTCCACGAGCCGCCCAGGCTGGTGGCCGTGAACGACCGGAAGTAGCGTCCCTGGCTGCCGATCGCCTCCACGATCATCAGGTACTGGTTCTGGCCCGCCACCTTGTAGACCTCGACGCCCTCGAACAGGTTGTTCGTCGAGTCGGTCATGATCGTCGTATAGGTCGAGCCGAAGCTGCCCGGGAAGTTCCCCAGCGGCATGCTCGACCGGTAGATCTTGCCGTTGTCACCGGCGAAGAACAGGTACATGTTCTGGTCGTCACCGATGAGGGTCTGGTCGATCACCCCGTACGGGGCGTCCGAGAGGGTGGCGGTGGACAGCGTCTGCGCCGAGGACCAGCCGTTGGCGTTGGTCGGGTCGCTCGACGTCTTGTAGCTGAACGAGGTCGGTCCCCACTGGTACGCCAGCACCCAGATGTTCTTCGGGGCGAAGTACAGCAGCGTGGGCGCCACCGTGCCCTGGCTCATCCCGTTCTGGCTGGCCGAGGCCATGTCGGACCAGTTCGTGAACGTGCCGAAGTTCATCGAGCTGTACTGGCCGCTGCTGTTGACGTACGACCCGTAGACCAGGTGCTGGCCGTTGTAGACCACGTTCGTGAAGTCCTTGAGCGAGAGCCAGCCGTTCTTCGGGCTCGTCAGCGCGCCGGTCGACGACCACCGGTAGGTCGACGGGAGCGCGCAGCCACTCGTCGGCGGCGGCGTGGTGGTCGGCGGAGCCGACGTCGGCGGCGGCGTGGTCGGCGTGGTGCCGCCGAAGTCGGTCCGCCACTGCTGGTTGGTCTGCCCGTGGCAGTCGTACAGCTGGACCTGCTGACCGTTGCCGGTGCCCCAGACGTCCAGGCAGCGGCCGGACTGCACACCGGTGATGGTGCCGTTGGAGTTGATGTTCCACTGCTGGTTCGCCCCGCTGTTGCAGTCCCAGATGATGATTCCGGTCCCGTTGGCGGTGGCCGCGCCGTTCGCGTCGAGGCACTTGCTGCCGTAGACCCGCAACTGCTTGCCGGAGGTGTACGTCCACTGCTGGTTCGACTGACTGTTGCAGTCGTAGAGCTGGACGCGGGTGCCGTTGGTCTGCGTGGAGTTGGGCACGTCGATGCACCGGCCCGACTGCACTCCGACGATCCGGCCGGCACCGCCAGTCGGCGGCGGGCTCGTGGTCGGACTCACGGTCGGGCTGACCGTCGGACTGACCGTCGGGCTGACGGTCGGACTCACGGTCGGTCCCGAGGTCGGGGGGGCCGCGTTGAGCGCATTGAGGACGGAGGTGTAGGCGGCCTTCTTGTTGCCGTTGCCGTCGAAGAGCAGCGGGCTCTCGTTCGAGCGCCAGGAGTCGCTGTCGCGTACGCCCCAGACGGTGATGCCGATGCAGCGCGGCACGTTCAGGCACGCCTGGGTGAGCCCGGCGTACTGGGTGGTGGACGAGTTGGTGACGTCGACCTCGGTCAGCGCCACGTCCACGCCGAGCGCGGCGAAGCTGGACAGCGTGGTCTGGAAGTTGCTCGGCAGCGAGCTGCCACCGGTGAAGTGGGTCTGCAGACCGACGCAGTCGATCGGCACGCCGCGGGACTTGAAGTCCTGGATCATGCGGTAGACGCCCTGCGTCTTGCCGTACGACCAGTTCTCGATGTTGTAGTCGTTGTAGCAGAGCTTGACCGACGGGTCGGCCGCCCGCGCGGTGCGGAACGCCACCTCGATCCAGTCGTTGCCGGTGCCCTGGAGGTTCGAGCTGCGACGGCTGCCGTCCTCGTTGAACGCCTCGTTGACCACGTCCCACGCGGCGAGCTTGCCCCGGTAGTGGCCCATCACGCCGTTGATGTGGTCGATCATCGCCTGGCGCAGGCTGCTGCCGTTCAAGCTCTGCATCCACCCCGGCTGTTGCCCGTGCCAGGCCAGGGTGTGCCCACGGACCTTCAGGCCACGCTGGGTCGCCCAGTTGTAGATCTGGTCGCCGGAGGTGAAGTTGAACTGGCCCCGCTGGGGCTCCGTCGCGTCCGGCTTCATCTCGTTCTCAGCGGTGATCATGTCGAACTCACGCGCCGCGATCGTGCTGTACGTCGAGTTGCTGAGCCGGCCCGCCGCGATGGCGGTGCCGAAGTACCGGCCCGACTGCGCGGCGGCCGCGCCGAGCGTGGTGGCCGCGGCGTTCGCCGAGGGCATCATCACCGCGACGGCGGCGACGGTCACGACGCTGAACGCGCCGGCGAGCAGCGCTCGGACGACGGGCGTTCGCCGTCGCCGAGTACCGCCGCGATGAACGGATGGGCTCATTGCCATCTCGGCCTCCTTGTTGGCCTGGACCCGGGCCGCCGAGGCGGGACGGCCGGAAATGCTGGTTGATATATCTAACTCAGTCGATGTTAACCACGCGCCGGTCCGAGCAACGAAGTTTCGGAAAAGTTTCGGAAGTGTTTTGCGGTGCGCGGCGTGACGCGGCCGGTCACCGGGAGACGGTGACCGGCCGCGACGATTCAGGCGACGACGCAGGTGGTGTTGTTGACGGTGAAGGCCGTCGGCTTCGGGTTGCTGCCGCTGTGCGTGCCGTTGAAGCCGAAGCTCACCGACACGCCCGGCGCGATCGTGCCGTTGTAGGACAGGTTCGTCGCGGTGACCGCCGCCCCGGACTGGCTGACGGTCGCCGACCAGCCCTGGCTGATGGCCTGCCCGTTGGCGAAGCTGAACCGCAGTGCCCAGCCGTTGATCGCGGCGGTGCCGGTGTTGGTGATCGTCACCGTGGCGGTGAAGCCGGTGTTCCAGCCCGTCGTGGCGTACCCCACCGAGCAGGTGCCGCCGACCGGCGGTGCCGCCGTCGTCACCGCGACCGGCGCGGACGCCGCGGAGGTGTTGCCGGCCGCGTCGACGGCCACCACGTAGAACTGGTACGCCGTGGAGGCGGTCAGCCCGGTCACGGCGAGAGTGCTGCTGGTCGGCGACCCGACGAGCGCGTCGGTCGTGCCGGCCTCGCGGTAGACCCGGTAACCGGCGACGCCCACGTTGTCGGTGGACGGCGTCCAGGCGAGGGTGAGGCCGGTGGCGGTGACCGCCGAGGCGACAGGTGTGCCGGGCGTGCTCGGCGCGGTCGTGTCGGTGGAGCCGGTCGGCGGCGTGGTCACGGTGAGCACCGGTGAGGCCGCCGACGTGTTGCCCGCGCCGTCGCGGGCCATGACGGTGAACTCGTACGACGTCGCCGGCAGCAGCGTCGTGATGGTCAACGTCGTGCCAGTGACCGGCCGGACCATTACCGTGTCGCTGTTGACCTGCACCTCGCGGACGTCGTAGCCGGCCAAGCCGCTGCCACCGGTGTCGGTGGACGCCGACCAGGTCAGGGTTACCGAGCGGGACGCGAGGTTGGACACCATCGGCTTGCCCGGGACGCTCGGCGCGGTGGTGTCCGGCACGACCGGCCCCGGCTCGTCGCCCCAGACGCGGGTGCTGCCGGCGTAGAGCGGAACCTTGCGGTTCGGGCCGGCGGTCGCCTGGTACGACGGGTCGTTGGTCGGGTTCCAGGTGCCGCCCTCCGGCACGCCGATCTTGAACTGGACCTCCATCCGGTGCGCCGACTGTCCTGCCGGGGCGATGGTGTAACCGGTGCAGTCCACCTCGACGTACCAGATGTCGCCGCTGAACTGCTTGGCGGTGGTCGGGGACGGGCAGCCCTGGGTGTAGCCGGAGGTGACCTGCACCGGGCCGCTGCCGTCGGGCCGGAAGTAGTACCGGAACTTTCCGGTGGTCAGCGCGCGGGCCGGGAACGCCGACTTGTTGTAGATGACCGCCTTGAGCCCGGTGGCCCGGGGCTCGGCCTGCATGACGGTGGTCTCCACGGTCATCTCGTCGATGTCCGGCGTCTCGGCGACCGGGAAGTTCGCCAGCGGGGTGCCACCGTACTCGGAGGTCAGCCGGACCAGCGCGGACGTGAAGCCGGCGTTGTAGTCGGTGGCCACCTCGTTCATGACGTAGTCCGACCGGCTGTCGCTGTACGCGTCGTTGGCCGAGGACGGGCCGCCGACCAGCGCACCGTAGAGGGTGTGCCGGGTCTCGACGGGCACGGTCTGGCTGTCCCACCACGAGCCGTGCGCGGTCCGGTGGTGCGGGTTCTTCGGTGCGTTGGCGCCGAACCCGATGACGTAGCTGGAGCTGCGCGGATTGTCGCCGAGCGCGTAGTTGATCTGCCGGACGGCAAAGTCGTGGTAGCGCGCCTTGCGGGTGGTGTCGGTGGTCTTGTCGCTGTAGACAAGCGCGGCGAAGGAGGTGTTGGCGGCGTAGCGCAGCGCGCCCCAGGAGTCGAGCACGGCCATCCCGCCCGGCGAGTACGGCACCCGCTGCCCGTTCACGCCGACGGTCCAGTAGTCCAGCCAGCGGTTGGCGTCGTCGACGTACTTCTGCTTGCCGGTCAGGTTGGCCAGCAGCACGTACGCGCCGAACTGCTTGTTGTCCCAGGCGATCGTCCACTTGTAGGAGCGGGTCGTGGACTGCGGCTCGGTGCCGAGCTTGTCGTACTCACTCTCGGCCTTGGTCAGGTAGCTGGCGTCGCCGGTGGCCCGGTAGAGCCAGATGGCGGCCCACACCAGCTCGTCCTGGTAGCCGCTCCACGACTTGTAGAACGAGGCCGCGTCGGTGATGCACTCGCTGTAGGCCTTCCGCACGGTGTCGGCGAACGTGTAGAGCTGCCGCGCGTGGGTGAGCAGTTTGTCCGCGTAGGTCGCGTCGGTGGGCCGGAACACCATCGAGGAGGCGGCCATCGCGGCCGCCGTCTCCCCCGCCAGGTCCGCGCCGCCACAGCTCGCATCGATCTTGTACGCGGGCCTCGCCATCGGCAGCACCTCGGCCGGGCCCCACCACTTGTGGTCGTCGTCGCCCTTGCCGACCTGTCCGTAGAGGACGTTCGCCGACGGGTGCGCCTTGACGAAGTAGTCGTTGACGAAGCGCAGGCTGTTGAGCAGGTGCGGGAGCTGGCCGGAGGCGCTGTAGCCGCTGCGGTACTCCACCGCGCCCCAGGCGAGCATGGTGGCGCTGAACGCCATCGGGAAGCCGAACTTCACGTGGTCACCGGCGTCGTACCAGCCGCCGGTGAGGTCGACGCCCGTGCCGGCGCCGTCGGTGAGGGCGCTGTCGCCGCGCCAGGAGACCCGGTTCCAGTCGGGCAGCTCACCGGACTGCTGCGCCTCGTAGAACAGCAGCGACTTCTGCAACGCCTCGGCGTAGTTGAAGGACGGTGCGGCGGACGCGGGCCCGGGCGTCGGCGCGGCGACCGCGAGGGACACACCGGTGAGCAGGGCGACGCCGGCGGCCAGCAGCCGTCGGGGCCAGGGCTGGTCGGCGACGGGCGACCGGCCGGGGTGGCCGGTCAACGGCCGGGTCAGGTGGCGCATGAACGGCTCCTGTTCACCAGGCGCCGCCGGCGGTCGCACCAACGCGGGACGGCGTGGGGCGGCACGGCCACCGGCGACAGCGGGGGTGGCGGCGTGACCATGGGTCATGGAAGCGCTCCCATGGATATTCGACAATGTAATGTGCGCCTCGTCGATTGGGAAGCCCATGCCGCACCCCAGCGCCGTCACGCCCACCGGCGTGACGGGGACCCCGCCCCGATCACACGGTCAACGCGTCACCTGGTCCACGGGCGTCCGCGAACCCTCCGATCCGGCCGGCGACCGGGAGACGCCCTGGCGCGCGGCCGGGACGGCAACCGACAGCGGCAGCGTCAGGGTGAGCAGACCGGCATCCCGCTGCACCGAGCTGGGCCGGTCCAGCCGGCGCAGTGTCCGCAGCATCGGTGCGTTGTCCGCCCGCACGTGCAGCACCAACGCCGCGTACCCGGCCCGGTCGGCGTGTGACACCAGCCGGCGCAGCAGGGCCGAACCCAGGCCACGGCACTGCCAGTCGTCGCGTACCAGAAGCGCCGCCTCGGCCTCGTCGCCCTCACCGAGCAGGTTCGCCATGGCGACCACCGTGCCGTCCCCGTCGGTCGTCGTGGCGACCAGGGTGAGCCCACGCGTCGGCTCCAGCAGACGGCGCAGCCGGTCCTGCCGCGGCAGTGCCGCCCCGCTCAGGTAGCGCCGCTCCCGACTGCGCGGGGAGCACCCCTCGTGCAGCTCCAGCACACCCGCCAGGTCGTCCGCGTTCGCCGGCCGCACCGCCACCTCGGCACCGTTGGGCAGTACCAGGGTGACCTGCTCGGCGGCTCGACGGGTAACCGTGGCCGCCAGCTCGACCAGGGCCTGCGCCCGGGCGTACTCCGCCGGGGTGAAGGCGGGCGCGGCCCGGCGCAGCGCGAACGAACCGCCCGCCGGATCGGCCAGGAGCATTCTCGTGTCGGCGATGCCCCGGTCGTCGCCGGTCGCCGCCGGTCGCCAGCTCACCGAGTCCGCGCCGAGCAGGGTACGCAGCGCCTCACCCGTCGCGTCCGGGTCGCGCACGAGCCGATTGGCCAGCCCGAGCACGCGGGTCGGCTGGTCGGCCAGGCCGCGCGCCTCGCTGCGCGCCACCCAGCAGTCCCGCCCGCGACCCCGCTCGACGGCGGCGATCAGTTCGGCCTCGTCGAGCGCGTCCGGCGCGTCGACCAGGAAGTCGTCCACCGCGCCCTGCTCGGTGGGCTGCACCTGCACGGTGAGGATGTTGACCCCGCGCAGCGCGAGGCTCGCCGTGAGGACCGACAGGTAACCCGGCCGGTCGTCCACTGTCGCTCGGATCCGCCACAACGTCATGGTTGGCTCCCTTCCCACCCAGAGCCTCGCCCGCGGCTGTTGCCGTCCGGTTGCTCGCCGGTGTCGACCCGGGAACTCCTCGCGCTGCTCAGGAGGGGCCGGCGACCACCGGTGGCGCGCCGACCAGGTCCAGTCGGTCGCCGAGGATCACCGCGCTGGCCCGCACGAGTTGGGTGAGCCGGTCGACCTCGGTGCTGTGGAAACCCGCGGCGCACAGGGTCTCGTTGTGCTCGCGCGCGACCACCAGCACCAGGCCCGCCCGGCCGAACGGGGCGATCGCGTGGTGGGTGCCGTCGGGCGTGGTCATCGACCGGCCGCGCAGCGGAGTCACCTCCGGCAACCGCGGCGGTACGGGAGCGCGCCAGCTCGCGTGACCCACCGTCGCCCCGCCGCCCCCGCTGCGCGACGCCCAGTCCACCGGGACCACCGCGGCGACCGCCCAGTCGGCCGCCAGCAGCCCCGGCACGGCGTCGACAAGGGTGGCCAGCCCATCGGCCGGGTTGGCCGCGACCTGGGCCAGCAGCTCCGCGTCCTGACCGGTGGTGGTGGGCGCGCCGATCGCCCGCCACACCCCGTCCACCCGTACACCCGGGATCGCCGCGAGGCCGGCCAGCAGGCGCTCCACCCGGGCCGCGCCCGGCCACACCACAGTGAAGTCGTCCACCGCGCGCCCGCCGAGACGCTCCAGGACCACCACCTGCACGATGTCCGCGCCGGAGACACCCAGCGTGCGGGCGACCTGGCCGAGGGTGCCCGGACGGTCCGGCAGGGTGACCCGAACTCGCAGCAACATGTCTGTCCCTCCGCTCGGCGGGCCGGCGACGGCCGGCAGGCTGACAACAGCCTGGTGGTTGACCATTTCGTCCCTGTTGCAGAGGCATGTCCCGAGGGGAAAATCTGACCTTGACAACGTGAGCGGGCTGCCATGAACTAGTCGGATGACCGATCCGGCCGCCAGCGCGCTCCGGCCGGGCGCTGTTCCGGCCGCCCCCGCCGGTGTCGACCTCGACCGGCTCGCCGACTACCTGGCGACGCACCGCCCCGAGCTGGCCGCGGGGCCGATGCGGGCCCAGTTGATCGCCGGTGGCAAGTCCAACCTCACCTACCTGCTGCGCCTCGGCGACCGTGAGGTCGTGCTGCGCCGCCCACCGCTGGGGCACGTGCTGGCCACCGCGCACGACATGGCGCGCGAGTTCCGGGTCATCTCGGCGCTGGCGCCCACCGAGGTACCGGTGCCCGGCGCGCTGCTGCTCTGCACCGACACCGCCGTCCTCGGCGCACCGTTCTACCTGATGGAACGCGTACCCGGCGAGGTGTTCCGGACCCGCGCCCAGACCGACCCACTCGGGGACGAGCGACGCCAGGCCCTCGCCATGGCGATGATGGACACCCTGGCCGCGCTGCACACCGTCGACCCGGCCACCGTCGGGCTCGCCGACTTCGGCCGCCCCGAGGGCTACCTTGCCCGGCAGGTCCGCCGCTGGGCCGGCCAGCTCGACCGCTCGCGCAGCCGCGACCTGCCCGGCATCGACGAGCTGCGCGACAGGCTCGCCGCGACCGCCCCGGAGGGCGCCAACGCGGGCCGCATCGTGCACGGCGACTACCGCCTCGACAACCTCCTCGCCTCCGCCGACCCGGTGGCCGTGCACGCCGTCCTCGACTGGGAGATGGCCACCCTCGGCGACCCCCTCGCCGACCTGGGGCTGCTGCTGACGTACTGGGACGTGCTGGGTGACAGCGACACCGCTGCCGGCAACCCCGTCGCCGACGGCCTCGGCCCACGCGCCGGCTTCCCCACCGGCGCCGAGCTGATCGACAGGTACGCCGGGCGCAGCGACGTCGACGTCGGGCCGCTGCACTGGCACGTCGCGCTGGGCTGCTTCAAGCTCGCGGTCATCTGCGAGGGCATCCACTACCGCCACACGCTCGGGCAGACGCTCGGCGAGGGCTTCGACCGGATCGGCGAGATGGTGGCACCGCTGGTCGCGTACGGACTGACCGCCGCCAGGGAGCGGTGATGGACTTCGCGTACGACGCCCGGACCGAGGAGCTGCGCGAGGAGCTGACCCGGTTCCTGACCGAGCACGTCTACCCGGCCGAGCCGGTGCACGCCGAGCAGGTCGCCGTGGGTGACCCGTGGTCGCGTACCCCGGTGTTGGCCGAGCTGAAGGCCGAGGCCCGCAAGCGCGGCCTGTGGAACCTGTTCCTGCCCGACCCGCGCTACGGCGCCGGCCTGACCAACCTCCAGTACGCCCCGCTCGCCGAGCTGACCGGGCGCAGCCCGCACCTCGCGCCCGAGGCCGTCAACTGCGCGGCACCGGACACGGGCAACATGGAACTGTTGGCCGAGTTCGGCTCGGACGCCCAGCGCGAGCGGTGGCTCATGCCGTTGCTGGAGGGGGAGATCCGCTCCGCCTTCTGCATGACCGAGCCGGAGGTCGCCTCCTCCGACGCCACCAACATCGCCACCCGGATCACCCGCGACGGCGACGAGTACGTCATCAACGGCCGCAAGTGGTGGTCGTCCGGCGCGATGGACCCGCGGTGCGAGATTTTCATCGTGATGGGCAAGACCGACCCGGACGCCGACCGGCACCGCCAGCAGAGCATGGTGCTCGTCCCCCGCGACACCCCCGGGGTGACCGTCCGCCGGGGCATGACCGTCTTCGGCTACACCGACGGCTCACACGGCGGGCATGCCGAGATCGACTTCACCGACGTACGGGTGCCGGCGGACAATCTCATCGGCGCCGAGGGCACCGGCTTCGCCATCGCCCAGGCCCGGCTCGGTCCGGGCCGCATCCACCACTGCATGCGGTTGATCGGAATGGCTGAGCGGGCATTGGAACTGCTCTGCCGCCGCGCGAACGAACGGATCGCGTTCGGCCGACCGCTCGCCGAGCAGGGCGTGGTCCGGGAGTGGATCGCCGAGTCCCGGGTCCGCATCGAACAGGCCCGCCTGCTGGTGCTCAAGACCGCGTGGCTGATGGACACCGTCGGCAACAAGGGCGCACACACCGAGATCCAGGCCATCAAGATCGGCACGCCGGCGATGGCCGAGTGGGTGATCGACAAGGCCATCCAGGGGTACGGCGGCGCGGGCGTCAGCCAGGACACGCCCCTGGCCGCCCTCTGGGCGCAGACCCGCACCCTCCGCCTAGCCGACGGCCCCGACGAGGTCCACCGCAACTCCCTGGCCAAACGCGAACTCCGCCGCTGGCTCCCCTAACCCCACCCCCCACCCCCACCCCTCCCGACCCCCACCCCACAGCACGTCGATCTTGCACTTTCTGTCGACGGTTCGCGGGGGATGCCCTTTATGTCGCCACAGCAAGTGCAAGATCGACGGGGACGGGGACGGGGACGGGGTTAGGCGCTGGCGCGGTGGACCAGTTGGGTGTCCAGGAGGATGTGGGGGGCGGGCAGGTCGTCGCCGCGGATGCGGGCGACCAGCAGTCGGGCCATCTGCCGGCCCATCTCCTCCACCGGCTGGAACACCGAGGTCAGGGGTGGCTCCGCCTGCCGGGCGATCGGCGCGTCGTCGAAACCGATCACGGCGACGTCCTGCGGAACACGCCGACCGGCGTCGCGCAGGGTACGCAACGCACCGAACGCCATCAGGTCGGACGCGACGAAGACGGCGTCCAGGTCCGGGCAGGCGTCCAGCAGCCGACGCATGGCGGTCGCCCCGCTGCCCTCGCTGAAGTCGCCGTACGCGATCAGGTCGGGGTTGACGCCGACGCCGGTGGCCTTGACGGCCTCGGTGTAGCCGGCCAGTCGGGCCAGGCCGGCGCCCATGTCCTGCGGACCGGCGATGGTGGCGATCCGCCGCCGGCCCTGGCCGGTCAGGTACTCCACCGCCTGCCGCGCGCCGCCAACGTTGTCCACGTCGACGAACCACGCCGGCTGGGCACCGGGTTGCAGCATCCGGGCCGGTCGGCCACCGAGCACCGCGGGCAGGCCGCGCTCCTCCAGAAGGGTGGGCAGCGGGTCGGAGTCGTGCAGCGACAGCAGCAGTACGCCGTCGACGTGCTGGTTGGTGAGGTGGTGCTCGACGCGCTCCCGCTCGACCGGCGACTGGGCCATCGCCAGCCAGAGCTGCATGGGCGTCTCCAGCAGACCGGAGCTGATCCCCCGCACGATCGCCGCGAAGAACGGCTCGGTGAAGACCCGCTCCCCGGATTCGGACACCACCAGGGCGACGGAGTCGGTCCGCTGGGTGACCAGCGCTCGGGCGGCTCGGTTCGGCACGTACCCCAGCTCGGCGATGGCCTGCTGGACCGCGGCCCGGGCCTCCGGGCTGACCTGGGGCGAGCCGTTGACCACGCGCGAGACCGTGCCCCGACCCACGCCGGCGCGCGCCGCGACCGCGTCGAGGGTCGGGCGCCCGAGCGAGCGGGTGCGCTGCGTTGTCATCGTCTGCTCCTCCGACGGCGGGCGGACCCGGCCCCACCCGAGGATGGACGCCGGGACCGCCCTGATGGCTGGCCCGAGCCTATTGTGCGGCCAGACCGTTGCGTCGGATCACCGAGGCGTACCACCTGGCGCTGGACTTGGGGATGCGAAGCTGGCTGTCGTAGTCCACATGGATCATGCCGAAGCGCTTGGTGTAACCCCAGGCCCACTCGAAATTGTCCATCAGTGACCAGGCGAAGTATCCCCGCAGGGGCACTCCGGCGTTGATCGCCTCGTGGCAGGCCCGCAGGTGGGCATCGAAGTAGGCCAGCCGGTCGACGTCGTCGACCTGCCCGTCGACGACGGTGTCGACGAACGCGGAACCGTTCTCGGTGACGTACAGGGGCAGGTCGGTGTACTCCTCGTGCACCCGCTGGAGCGTCTCCACCAGGCCCGGGGCGTCGATCTCCCAGTTCATGTCGGTGACCGGGACGCCCCGGGTGACGAACCGGACGTCCTCGCTGCCCGGCCAGCAGGAGGGTGCCCGCCAGTACGGCTCGGGCTCGGCGCCCTCGATCGGCGCGGCGACCACGTGCCGGCTGTAGTAGTTGATCCCGACCAGGTCCAGCGGCGTGGAGATGGTCGCCAGGTCGCCGTCGCGGACGTGGTCGAAGTCGGTGACCGTGCGCAGGTCGGCCACCAGGTCCTCCGGGTACGACCCGCGCAGCAGCGGGTCGAGGAAGAAGCGGTTGGCCAGCCCGTCGATTCGGCGGGCCGCATCGACGTCGGCGGGGGCGTCGGTGGCCGCGTCGACCGGGTACAGGTTGACGGTGACGCCCACCTCGGCCGTGGGCCGGACGGCCCGCAGCGCCTGCACGGCCAGGCCGTGCCCGAGCATCAGGTGGTGACCGGCGCGGACCGAGTCCGCACCGTTCGACCGCCCGGGGGCGTGCACGCCGGAGCCGTACCCGAGGAACGCCGAGCACCACGGCTCGTTCAGCGTCGTCCAGTAGCGCACCCGGTCGCCGAGCGCGTCGGCGACGAGCGTGGTGTAGTCGGCGAAGCGGGCGGCGGTGTCCCGCGACGGCCAGCCGCCGGCGTCCTCCAGCTCCTGGGGCAGGTCCCAGTGGTAGAGGGTGAGCCACGGCTCGATGTCGTGGGCCAGCAGGTCGTCGACGAGCCGCCGGTAGAAGTCCAGGCCCTGCGGGTTGGCCGCGCCCGTGCCACCGGGCTGCACCCGGGGCCAGGAGACCGAGAAACGGTACGACTTCAGGCCCAGCTCGGCCATCAACGCGACGTCGTCACCGAGCCGGTGGTAGTGGTCGCAGGCCACGTCGCCGGTGTGCCCGTTGACCACCCGACCCTCGGTGTGGCTGAAGGTGTCCCAGATCGACGGGGTGCGGCCGTCCTCGGCCGCCGCCCCCTCGATCTGGTAGGCCGCGGTCGCGGCTCCCCACAGGAAGCCGGGCGGAAAGGTCAGCCCGGAACGCTCGTCAAGGAGGTCGACGGCGGATGGGCTGGCGGTGTTGCTCACGACTTGACGGCACCTTCCATGATCCCGCCAATGATCTGGCGGCCGAACAGAACGAAGACGATGAACAGCGGAAGGGTCGCGATGAGCGTACCCGCGAAAATCTGAGAATTGTCCGCGAAATATGCGGTGTTCAGACTGCGCAGCGAGATCTGCACGGTCGGGTTGGCCGGGTCCGCGAGCACCACGAAGGGCCAGAAGAACTGGTTCCACTGCTCCATGAAGGTGAGCAGGCCGAGCACCGCCGCCGCCGGTCGCAGCGCCGGCACCACCACGTGCCAGTAGACACGCCAGGTGGAGCAGCCGTCGACGCGTGCCGCCTCGATCAGCTCGTTGGGCACCGCCTGCTCGGCGTACTGGCGCATCATGAAGATGCCGAAGCCGCCGATCAGGAACGGCACCGTCACCGACGGCATCGTGTTCAGCCATTCCAGCTTCGCCATCAGGATGTACAGCGGAAGCACGCCGAGCTGAATCGGAATCATCATCGAGGCCAGGATGATGAGCAACAGCGCGTTCTTGCCGCGGAAGCGCAGCTTCGCGAACGCGAACCCGGCGAGCGAGCCGAAGAACACGGTCGCCACCGTGATCGTGCCCGACACCAGGAACGAGTTCATCAGGCCCTTGACGATGTTGGCGTCGCCGTTGTCGAGCACCCGCTGGATGTTCTCGCCCAGCTTGCCGCCCGGGAGGAACGGCGGTGGCCAGGAGTTCGCCGCGTCGCTGGTCCGCGAGGCGATGACGATCATCCAGTAGAACGGGAAGAGCGACAGGATGACGCCGAGGACGAGCCCGAACCAGGTCAGTGGGCTGGCCGTCCAGAGTTTCTCCGCCCGGTGGCGGATGCCGGCGCGATCGGCCGGTGGCCGGACCGTCGGCGGTCGCAGAGTGGTACTGGTCATGGGAGGGCCACCCTCACTTGTCGGAGCTGATGCGGCGGGCCAGCAGGTAGTTGAGGAACGAGACGGACGCGATCAGCAGGAACAGCACCAGGGCGACGGCGCCCGCGTAACCCCACCGGAACCGCTGGTTCATGACGTCCAGCAGGTACATCGTGATCGTCTGGAACTGCCCCTCCGTGCCGCCGGAGAGCGCGCCCGAGCCACTGGTGAACATCAGCGGCTCGGTGAAGAGCTGCAGGCCACCGATGGTCGAGATGATCAGCGTGAAGATGATGGTGGGACGCAGCTGCGGGATGGTGATGGACCAGAACTGGCGGCGCTGCGAGGCGCCGTCGAGAGCGGCCGCCTCGTAGACGTCCTTGCTGATCGACTGCATCGCCGCGAGGTAGATCAGAGCGTTGTAGCCCACCCACCGCCAGTCGACCATCGTGGCGATGGCGAACCAGGAGGCGAAGCGGTTGGCCCGCCAGTCGATGGGGCCGACGCCGACCAGGTCGAGCAGCCAGTTCATCAGGCCGAAGTCGCGGGCGTAGATCATCGAGAAGATGAGCGCCACCACGGCGGTCGAGGTGATGATCGGCATCGCGATGGCCAGTCGGAAGAACATCTGGCCCCGGATGCGCCGGTTCAGCGCGTTCGCCAGCAGCAGCGCGATGATCAGCTGCGGGATGGTGGAGAGCGCGAACATCCCGAAGGTGTTCACGACCGCGTTCCAGAACTGCGGGTCGTTCGTGAACAGCTCGACGAAGTTGTCCAGACCGACGAAGCTGATCGTCGCGTTCATCGGTGACCGGTCGGTCATCGCGATCCAGAACGTGTAGACGATCGGGTAGACGCCGAAGATCGCGAAGAGCACGAAGAACGGCAGGACGAAGACGTACGGGGTGAAGCGCAGGTCCAGCCGGTTCAACTGCCGGCGGCGCGCCGTTGAGTGCCGTGGCGCCGGGCGCGGCCCGCGGGCCGACGCGCCCGGTGGCGCGGGGGTCTTCAGGGAGCTCATGAGCGGTCCTTCACACTCGGCGGCACCGTCGTGGGCGCCGCGGCAGGGCGTTCCGACGCGGGTTCACGGGTGGCGCCGGAGCGGCACCACCCGTGAGCGCGTCACAGCCGTTACTTGCCTGCTGCCTGGCCGTTCTTCACCGCGTCCTGCCAAGCGGCGTCGGCGGCCTTGCCCTGCTCGATGCTGCGCAGCGCGTTCTCGACCGCGTCCCGGACCGCCTGGTTCTTCGGGCCGAGGTAGACCGGCTTCAGCTCCTTGGCGCCAGCGGCGAAGATCTTGCCGATCGGCGCGCCGCTGAAGTACTCGTTGGTCGCGGCGAGCACGGCCGGGTCCTCCAGAGCCTGCGGCGACGACGGCAGGTTACCGACCTTCTTGAACGCCTCGGTCTGGCTCTTGGCGGTGGTCAGGTACTTAGCCAGCTCGGCGGCTTCCTTCTGGTGCTTGCTGGACTTCGGCACGGCCAGCCAGGAACCGCCCCAGTTACCGCCGTTGCCCGGCGCCTTGGCGACGTCCCACTTGCCGGCCGCCGCGTCACCGGCCTGCCCCTTGATGACACCGGTCATCCAGGCCGGGCAACCGATGGTGGCGAAGCTGCCGTTCTTGAAACCGGCGTTCCACTCGTTCGAGAAGCTGCGCAGGTTGTTGGACAGACCCGCGCTGATCATCTTGGTGGTCTGCTGGAACGCGGACTGCACGTCCTGGTTCTCGCCGACGACGAGCTTGTTGCTCTTGTCGAAGTAGGTGTAGCCGTTGCCCGCGCCCGCCGTCTGCATCAGCACGATGTTGTAGAAGTTGGTCGCCGAGTCGACGAACTTGTGCTTCTTGTCGGCGGCGGCGAACTTCTGACCCTGCTCGATGAAGGCGTCCCACGTTGGCCAGAGGGCGCCGACCTGCTCGCGGTCGGTCGGCAGGCCAGCGGCCTTGAAGAGGTCGCTGCGGTAGCAGACGGCCATGCCGCCGACGTCGGTGCCGAGACCGAGCACCTTGCCGTCCGGCGTGAGGCCACCCTCCCACTTCCAGGGCAGGAAGTTGCCCTTGAGGTCGTTGGCGCCGTGGTCGGCCAGGTTCACGAACTTGTCAGCCTGCGCGAAGAACTGCACGATCGTGCCCTCTTCGAGGGCGACGACGTCGCCGGCACCGGCACCGGCGGTGATCTGCTGCGTCAGCCGGGTGTTGTAGTCGCCGAGGCCGAGGCCCTTGCCGCGCTCCTGGATCGTGACGTTCGGGTGCTCCGTCTGGTACTGCTTGTAGAGATCCTCGTAGCCGAAGCCCTGGTCGCCGAAGACGTCGACGACCAGAGTGACCTTGCCGCCGTCCGAATCGGACGACGAGTCGCCGTCGCCGCAGGCGGTTGCCGCGGCGAGCACGGCGACGGACGCGAGCGCGATCGCCGCAAAGCGGCGACGTGAGGTGACGCTCATCCTGACCCCTCTCAAGTGGTGAGGCTTGGTGTGTCGTACGTGGTGGGGTGCTGTAGCGCCCCGCGCCGCTCGGCCAGCGGCCGTGGACGTCCGGGGAGAGCTGTGAAGGAGACTTCCGCCACTCCCCCGGGAGCGCTCCCATGAGATTGCCGGGGCACTACCAGGGTGTCAATAGACCATTGGGAGCGTTCCCAGATCGTTACCGCCCTGTTTCAGGCCGGCACACGGGGTATCGACGTCGGCCTGACCGGCCCGTTCAGCAGAAGCGACGCAGCAGCGTGGTCGCGACGGCGGGATCGAAGAACGCCGGGTCGAAGCGATCGGTGACCCAGCCCGCCAGCAGCGTCCGCTCCGGATGAGCCGGATCGTCCAGGGCCGCCAGCAGCGCCTGGTAGCCCATCGGGCCACCGATGCCCTCCGGCGGGCACGCGCGCTCCCCGTCCAGGCAGAGTGGGTACCGCTCGTCGTGGTCGGCGGTCAGCGCGTCCTCGACGACCAGGTCGTGCTCCCACCAGTCGCCGAAGTCGTAGGTGTAGGAGAACCTGCTGCCCTTGCCGAGCACCGCGTCCAGCCGGACGTCCAGCTCGTCGTGCAGCGCCAGGCCCTCGTCGGGGTCGGGTTCGCCGTACGCCACCGCGTCGATGTCGAACGAGTGCAGGTGGCAGTCCCGCCAGCCCATGGCGTGCTGGGCGACGCGGTGCAGCCGGTCCAGCGTGTAGGCGGCCGGGACGAGCACCCGTCGCCACACCGGCGGGCGGACGCTGGCGAGGGACATCTTCAGCTGGAAGATCTGACGCGGCATGCTGTCCTGCTCCTCCCGCGGCTTAGGCTACGAGCATGATCTGCCGAGCGTGCCGGGCCCGACGGCACGACGACTGCCCGGGCCGGAACTGGTGCGACTGCCAGCACCGTACCGCCGAACGGACCCCTCCGGTCACTGGTCCGGCCGGCGAATGACGGTCGGAATTCCGATCCGGCGGCTCTGGCCCGAGCCGTCCGCCGAGCCGCTCGACGACGCCACACTGACCGCTCTCTACGGCCGCGCCGACCAGCCCCGACTGCGGGTCAACTTCGTCTCCAGCCTGGACGGTGCGGTCAGCGTCGACGGCTACTCCGCCGGGCTGTCGGGCGAGCCGGACAAGCGGGTCTTCGGCCTGCTGCGGATGGTCTGCGACGCCCTCGTGGTGGCCGCCGGCACTTTGCGCCACGAGGGGTACCGGGCCGTACGCCTGGACGAACGCCGTCGCGCCTGGCGGCAGGCGAACGGGCTGGCCGCGTACCCGACGCTCGTGGTCGTGTCCGGCGCCCTCGACCTGGACCCGGCGCAGTCCGCGTTCGCCGACGCGCCGGTCCGACCGATCGTGCTCACCCATGCCGACGCCGACCCGCCACCCGGCCTCACCGACGTCGCCGACGTGCTGCGCTGCGGCACCGGCCCGGTCGACCTCGCCGCCGCCCTGGCCGCGCTGCACGGGCGGGGGCTGACCCAGTTGCTCTGCGAGGGTGGCCCGCACCTCTTCGGCGCGCTCGCCGCCGCCGACCTGGTGGACGAGCTGTGTCTCACGGTCGCGCCGCTGCTCGCCGGGCCGGGACCGGGGCGGATCACCGCCGGCGCCGCCAGCCCACCCCGGCATCTGCCGCTGCGGCACGTGCTCGCCGCCGACGACGGCGTCCTCCTGCTCCGCCACGCCCGAGGGTGACGAAACGTCGCCCGGTCACACACCCAGCGTCGTGGGGCGCGAGCCGGCATCGTGTCCTCCGCCGCGTCGCGTGGCGACCTGTCGTACTCCTCGGGCAGGATGCACATCATGCTTCCCGACCGTGCCGCCCGACCGACCCGAGTCGCCCGATGACCGACGCCGACCTCGACGGCCCGGGCGAGCTGGTCGGCCGGGTGCTGGGCACCGCCGACGCCACGCCGTTGCAGTTCTGGACGGCCGTGGCACCCGGCAGCTACCTCCAGCTCGACGACGTGGTGGTCACCCGCCGTGAGCTGCCCAACCGCGAGCCGGTGACGATCGCCGGGGTGGTCACCCAGGTCCGGGCCCGGCACGAGGGCGCCCAGTTCGACTCGGACGTCTTCGCCATCGCCGACGGCACGCTGCCCGCCCAGGTGCAGGAGGCGGCCGAGGTCACCACCACCCGGGTCGACCCGGAGCTGTACGTGCCGCCGACTCCGGGGGCCGTGGTACACCGCGCCGAGGGCGACGCGCGGGCCCGCGCGCTGCACTTCGACCGGATGGAACGGCGCATCCCGATGGGCATGGGCCGCGACGGCGTGCCGGTCTACCTCAACGCCGACTTCCTCGACGGCAGTCGGGGCGCGCACGTCTCGATCTCCGGCATCTCCGGCGTGGCCACCAAGACCAGCTTCGCCACCTTCCTGCTCTACTCGGTGTTCCGCTCCGGCGTCCTGGGCGGCGACGCCGTCAACGCCAAGGCGCTGATCTTCAACGTCAAGGGCGAGGACCTGCTGTTCCTCGACCACCCCAACACGCGCCTCGACGAGCCGACCCGGGCCGCGTACGCCAAGCTGGGCCTGAGCGCCGGCGCCTTTCCCGACGTCCGGGTGTACGCCCCGCCCCGGGTCGGTGACGCGGCCGGCACGCCGGACGTGAGCAGCCGGCTGACCGGCGTGGACGCCTTCTACTGGACGTTGAGCGAGTTCTGCTCCGACCGCCTGCTGCCGTACGTCTTCGCCGACGCCGACGACGAGCGCCAGCAGTACACGATGGTCGTGCACTCGGTCGCCGCACACCTGGCCCGATACGCCCAGCCCGCCGACGGTGGGGTGAGCATCGACGGGGTCCGGCTCGGGTCCTACGGCGACCTGGTCGACCACATCGTCGAGGCGCTCAACGACGACGAGACCCGCTCCGACTGGGCGGGCAGCGCGGTCGGTCTGGGCACCGTCAACGCGTTCGCCCGCCGGCTGATCGGCAGCAAGAAGGATCTGGCCCGGCTGATCCGTGGCGACCTCGCGACCCGCCGCCCGCACTCGATCAACACCAGCGAGTCGGCGCAGGTGACAGTCGTCGACCTGCACAACCTCCCGGATCGGGCCCAGCGGTTCGTGGTGGGTGTGACGCTCAAGAGCGAGTTCGAACGCAAGGAGAAGGCCGGCACGGCCAAGCCGCTGCTCTTCGTCGTCCTCGACGAGCTCAACAAGTACGCGCCCCGCGAAGGCTCCTCCCCCATCAAGGAGGTGCTGCTCGACATCGCCGAGCGGGGTCGGTCGCTCGGGGTCATCCTGATCGGTGCCCAGCAGACGGCGAGCGAGGTCGAACGACGCATCGTCACCAACTCGGCGATCCGCGTGGTCGGCCGGCTCGACCCCGCCGAGGCGTCGCGCCCGGAGTACGGCTTCCTACCGCCGGCGCAGCGGCAGCGGGCGCTGCTCGCCAAGCCGGGCACCATGTTCGTCAACCAGCCGGACATTCCGGTGCCGCTCTGCCTGGAGTTCCCGTTCCCGGCCTGGGCCACCCGGGTGTCCGAGGCGGGCCGCGCCCCCTCCGAGACGCTGCGCTCGATCACCCAGTCCGCCGACCCGTTCGCCGTGGTGGGCTCCGGCGGCGGCACCGACGACGACATCCCGTTCTAGCTGAGGGCCGGCACCCATGAAGATCCTGCACACCTCCGACTGGCACGTGGGCAAGGTGCTCAAGGGGCAGTCCCGGGCCGAGGAGCACACGGCCGTGCTGGCCGGGGTGATCGACATCGCCCGCGCCGAACAGCCCGACCTGGTGATCGTCGCCGGTGACCTCTACGACACGGCCGCACCGACCTCGGAGGCGACCCGGCTCGTCACCCGGGCGTTGACCGCGCTGCGTCGTACCGGCGCGGACGTGGTCGCGATCGGCGGCAACCACGACAACGGGCCCGCGCTGGACGCGCTGCGCCCGTGGGCCGAGGCCGCGGGCATCACACTGCGCGGCGGGGTACGCGAGAATCCGGCCGAGCACGTCATCGACGGCACCACGGCCGGCGGTGAGCGGTGGCAGCTCGCCGCGCTGCCGTTCCTGTCCCAGCGGTACGCGATCCGCGCGCTGGAGATGTACGAGCTGACCGCCGCCGAGGCCAACCAGACGTACGCCGACCACCTGGGTCGGGTGCTGGGCCGGCTCACCGAGGGTTTCTCGGAGCCGGACCGGGTGCACCTGGTCACCGCCCACCTGACGGTGATCGGCGCGGCGGCCGGCGGCGGCGAGCGGGACGCGCACACGGTGCTCGGCTACGCGGTGCCGGCCACCGTCTTCCCGGCGACGGCGCACTACGTGGCGCTGGGCCACCTGCACCGGGCGCAGCGCGTCGAGGGCCCCTGCCCGGTCCGGTACAGCGGCAGCCCGCTCGCCGTCGACTTCGGCGAGCAGGAGAACGTGCCGTCGGTGACGGTCGTCGAGGTGACCGCCAGCACGGCTGCCCGGGTGCGGGAGGTGCCGGTGACCGCGGCGAGCGCGCTGCGGACGGTACGCGGCACGCTGGCGCAGCTCGCCGAGATCGAGGCGCCGGACGCCTGGCTGCGGGTGTTCGTGCGGGAGCACCCCCGCGCGGGCCTGCGCGAGGAGGTCCAGGAGCTGCTGCCCCGGGCGTTGGAGATCCGGATCGACCCGGAGTTGCTGGCGACGCCGGGCAGCGGCACGCGGATCGCCCAGCGGTCGGGGCGTTCTCCCCGGGAGCTGTTCGGCGACTACCTGGACAGCCGGGGCCACGACGACGTGGGCGTTCGGGAACTCTTCGACGAACTCTTCGAGGAGATCGATCACTGATGCGACCGATGCGGCTCGACATGGCCGGGTTCACGGTCTTCCGGGACTCCACGACCGTCGACTTCACCGACGCCGACTTCTTCGCACTGATCGGGCCCACCGGTTCGGGTAAGTCGACAGTGCTGGACGCCATCTGCTTCGCCCTCTACGGCACGGTGCCCCGCTGGGGTGGCGCGCGGGGGCTGGCCAACGCCCTCGCGCCGTCGGCGACCGAGGCCCGGGTCCGGCTGGTCTTCGAGTCCGGTGGCGCCCGGTACGTGGCGACCCGGGTGGTGCGCCGGGACGGCCGGGGCAACGTCAAGACGGCGAACGCCGGGTTGCAGGTGATGCCGGCCGGCTTCGACGTGACAAAGCTCGACACCGGGTTGAGCCCGGACGACCTCGGCGAGGTGGTCGCCGGTACGCCCGCCGAAATGGAGCAGGCGGTGCTGGAGGCGGTCGGGCTGCCGTACGAGCAGTTCACCAGTTGTGTGGTGCTGCCGCAGGGGCAGTTCGCCGACTTCCTGCACGCCAAGCCGGCGACCCGGCAGCAGATCCTGGTCAACCTGCTGGGCCTCGGCGTCTACGAGGACGTACAGAAGAGGGCCACGACCCGCGCGGCGCAGGCGGAAGCCAGGCTGGACGCGGTCGACCAGGTCCTCGCCGGCCTGACGGGGGTGGACGACGACGCGTTGGTCGAGGCCGACGCCCTCGTCGACCGGATGGTCGAGCTGGCCGGAGCGGTGACCGGGGCCATGCCGGAGCTGGCAGAGGCCCGACTCCGCGCGCGGGAGGCGGCGGCCGCTCTGACCGCGCTCGACGACGAGCTGACCGTGCTGTCCGGGGTTCGTGCCCCGAGCGGAGTGGCCGAGGTGGCGCGCGCGGTGACCGCGGCACGGGTGGACGCCGACGCGGCGGTCTCGGCCGTGTCGCTGGCCGAGGAGCGGGAGGAGAAGCTGCGTGGTGAGCTGGCCGGCGCGGGCGACGAGAGCGCGCTGCGGCTGCAACTGCGGGCGTACGACGATCGGGATCGGCTGACCGGCGAGGCCGACACGGTCCGCGCGGCGGTGCGCGCGGCGGACGAGGAGCATTCGGCGGCGGTGGCGGCGCTGGCCGCCGCCCGCGTGGACGCCGAGCGGGCCGACGCCGAGTTGGAGGCGGCCTTCCAGGCGCACGAGGAGGCGAAGGCCACCGACCTGGCGGTCGGCCTGCGGACGCATCTGCGTCCGGGCGCGCCCTGCCCGGTGTGCGAGCAGCCGGTGGCCCGGGTGCCGGCCGTCCCGGCGGATTCGGCGGTGGCCGCCGCTACGGCGGCCGGGAAGGCGGCGCGGGCCGCCACGAAGGCCGCGCAGGCGGCGGTGCAGCAACGCGACGCCGCAGCGCGTGACCTGGAGCGGCTGCTGGTGCAGGCGCGCGCCCGCCAGGAGCAGGTGGACGCCCGGCTGGCCGAGCTGAACGGCCAGCTCACGGGCGCGGCCGAGCCGGCGGTGCTGCGCCGGGAGTTGGCCGAGCACGCCCGGCTGCGACGCGCCCTGGACGAGGCGACGACCGCCGTGCGGGCGGGCCGGGACAGCGCCCGCCAGGCCCGGGCGGGTGTGGAGGCGGCGCAGGAGCGGCTGCGGGCCACCTGGCGGGGCTTCGACACCGCCCGCGACGGGCTGGCCCGATTCGGTCCGCCGGCCACGGACCGGGACGACGTGGCGGCCTCGTGGGCGGCCCTTACCGACTGGGCGACCGCCGAGGCGGAGCGTCGCCGCGCCGACCGGGCCGGCCGGGCGACGGTCGTCGCCGAGGCCGAGGCGGCGGCCGACGCGGTGCAGCAGCGGATCGCCGGCATCTTCGCCGCCGCCGATGTGCCGGTCGGCGACGATCCGGTGCACGCCGCGACGATCGCCGTGGAGCGCGCCGAGGCCGACCGGCGTCGACTGCACGAGCGCCGTGAGCAGGCCGGCACGTTGCGCGAGCAGCGGGCCGGGCACGAGCGTGAGGCACAGGTGGCGCGGGCCCTAGCGGGGCACCTGCGGGCCAACAACTTCGAGCGGTGGCTGCTGGCCGAGGCGTTGGACCTGCTGGTCGACGGCGCGTCGGGGATCCTGCGGGAGCTGTCCTCCGGCCAGTACGAGCTGGTACACGACAAGGGCGAGTTCTTCGTGGTCGACCACCACGACGCCGGGTTGCGCCGGGGCGTGCGGACCCTCTCCGGTGGGGAGACGTTCCAGGCGTCGCTGGCATTGGCGCTGGCGTTGTCCGAGCAGTTGGCCGGCATGTCGACGACCGCGGCGAGTCTGGAGTCGATAGTCCTGGACGAGGGTTTCGGCACGCTGGACGCGGCCACGCTGGACACGGTGGCCGCGACGCTGGAGAACCTGGCCGCCCGGGGTGACCGGATGGTCGGCGTGGTCACCCACGTAGCGGCGCTGGCCGAGCGGATTCCGGTCCGCTTCGAGGTGCGCAAGGACGCCCGCTCGGCGCGCATCGAACGGACCGGCCGGTGAGCGCGAGGAGTGCAGCGCAGCGGAGCCCCGCAGTCGCGAACGAAAGGTCCGGCCGGTGAGCGACGCGGCGTTCTTCGTCGACTCCTGGGACCCGGCGTACGGTGCGTCGTTCGAGGCGTCCGCCACCGGTCCGGCCAACCCCAGCAGCGCCCAGGTCGAGGTCGACGTGGAGCTGCCGGCGGTCGACTGGCGGGCGATCGGCGTACGCGACGACGTCCGGGCGCCGGACGTGGTGCTCATGGTCGACGGGGTCCGTCGGATCGACGCGAGCATCTGGACGGCGGAGGACGACGGCGGGTCGTTTCCAGGGCTGGCCGCTTCGTACGCGGCCGGAGTGGTGCGCTGCGACCTGGGTCGGGGCGCGGCGCAGTTGGCTGGTACGCAGGTGGGCCGGGGTCTGTTCACGGCGAGCCCGTCGGCGCAGGACGTGGTGGCGGGCGCGATCCGCTATCCGGTGCACCGGGTGGGTGGCACGGGCGAACTGGCGAAGTTGCCGGCGGCCGTCCAGGCTCCGCTGACCGCGTTGGAGGTGGCGGTGTCCGACGCCGTCCGGGTCGACGGGGACCTGTTGGTGGTGGACGGTCCGCTGCGCAGTCGCCGCCACCTGCCGCGCACGCTGGGCTACATCAAGACCCAGCACAGCCAGTACCTGGACGCCCGGCTGACGGCGGTGGTGACCGGCCTGGCGCCCGGCGAGCGCTCGCCGGTGTTCCGGCTCGGAACGCCCTGGGGTGGCTGGTCGTGGTATCTGCGGCTGCCGGTTGCCGTGGGCGCGCCGTGGGCCGGCATCGTCCGGGTGGAGTGCTCGACCGAACTGTCCGTCGAGGCGGCGATCGACCTGGCCGACCTGTCACTTGTCACGCTGCCCCGGTTCGCGTCGACACCGTACAAGGATCCGCGGGCACCGCAGAACCTGATTCCGATCGCCGGTCTGGAGCGCCGCCTGCGGGCGCTGCTCGGCGACTCCCGGCTGCTGCACCGCGCGTTGACCGCCGCGGCGCGTGCCGGCCGCTGAGCGGGCGGGTCGCGATGGGGCGCAAACGGACGGACGACCGGGTGGTCGAGCAGGTGGACACCGGGCGGGCCGAGCTGGTGCCGTCGCCGGACCGGGCCGGTTCGTGGACGCTGCTGCTGGACGGCGCGCCGCAGTCGCACGTCGACCTGAACGACCCCACGCACCTGGAGTTCGAGTACGTCCGGCGGCTGGCCGCGGCACTGGACCTGGTCGCGCCTCCCGGAGAGCCGCTGCGGGTGCTGCACCTCGGCGGCGGCGCGTTGACCCTGCCCCGGTACGTGTCGGCGACGCGGCCCGGTTCGACCCAGCGGGTGTCCGAGGTGGACGGTGCGTTGGTCGAGTTGGTGCGCCGCGTGTTGCCCTGGCCCACGGACAACCGGCTGCGGGTCCGCGTGCAGGACGCGCGGGCCGTGCTGGCCTCGACGCGGGACGCCAGCTACGACGTGGTGGTCGCGGACGTCTTCGCGGGTGCCCGCACACCGGCGCATCTCACGTCGGTGGAGTACGCCGCCGAGGTGGCACGGGTGCTCCGTCCGGCGGGTTGGTTGTTGGCGAACCTGGCCGACGGCCCGCCGCTGCGGTACGCCCGCAGCCAGGTCGCCACGGTGCGCTCGGTGCTGCCCCAGGCGTGCCTGGTCGGCGACGCGGCGGTACTGCGGGGTCGCCGGTACGGCAATCTGGTGCTGATGGCCGGACGGTCCGCTCCCCCGGTGCCCGCGTTGACCCGGCGGGCGGCCGGCGACTGGTTCCCCGGCCGGGTGGTGGCCGACGACGAGTTGGACCGTTTCGCGGGTGGGGCGACGGTGGTGCGCGACGCCGACGCCACTGGGTCGGATCCGCCACCGCCGGGGCTGTTCTCGGTACGCCGCTGACCGGTCCACTCGGCCCGCTGGCGGCTCGGGTGGAACTTTTTTCGCGGTTCGTTGATCCGCTCGGGGCGTCCGTGCGTACCACCGGGCGGCCCGCCTCGTGGGTCGGCGTTGGTCACGAACATCCCGGAGGTCTGCATGCATGCGGTGGCGGCCGGTTGGCATGGCGACGCGGTTGGCGCGGACTGGTTGTCCGCGCGGTCGTCGTCGCGGTCGACCTCGTCTGCCCGGGGGGTCGACGCCCGAGCCACGTCTCGCCAAAATGGTCCGGTGACGCCCCGACCGGCGCCCGGGCGCCACCAGGCGACGACAACCGAGGCCAGCCACTCCGACCAGTTGATCCGGCTGCTCTACGCCGAGCACGCCGGTCCGTTGCTGATGTTCGTCATGCGGCTCACCGGGGGGGACCGGCAGCGCGCGGAGGACATCGTCCAGGAGACGCTGCTGCGGGCCTGGCGCAACGCGCACCGTCTCGGCGCGCAGGGGCAGGGTTCGCTGCGGCCGTGGCTGGTCACCGTGGCGCGTCGGATCGCCATCGACGAACACCGCAGCCAGGAGGCCCGGCCGCCGGAGACGTACGACCGGGACCTGACCGCGTTCGCCGAGGCGGACAGCACCGACCGGGTGCTGCGCACGATGACCGTGGCGGACGCTCTGCGTACGCTGAGTCAGTCGCATCGGGAGATCCTGATCGCGACGTACTTCCGGGGGCGGACGGTGCCGGAGGCGGCCGAGGAGTTGGGGCTTCCGTTGGGCACCGCCAAGTCGCGGGTCTACTACGCGTTGCGCGCCTTGCGCACGGCTCTGCAGGAGCGGGGGGTGACAGAATGAGCCGGCCAGACCACATGGACGTCGCCGCGTACGCGCTCGGCGTGCTCGACGAGCAGGACACCGAGCGGTTCGAGGAGCATCTCGCCGCCTGCTGGGCGTGCGCGGCCGAGCTGGAGACGATGGTGCCGGTGGTGGGCCTGCTCTCCGGCATCGACGGCGAGACGATGATGGCCCTGGAGCAGACCGCCACCGACCCGGCGCTGTTGGACCGGACGCTGGTCGCGGTCCGGGCCGATCGACGGCGTAACAGGTTTCGTCAGCTGCTCGCGACCGCCGCGGCGGTGGTGGTCTTCGGCGGGTTGACGGGTTACGGCTTCGTGAGTGTGGCCGGGGACGAGGGGCCGGGGGTTCTTGCGGACCCGTCGACGAGCGCCGCCGTCAACGACCCGCCGACGAGCGCCCCGACCGCGCCGCCGAGTGGCCCGGGTGTCGGCGGTAACGAGGAGGAGGGCGACCAGGTCGACGCCACCGACCCGACGACCGGCGTCCAGACGACGATGTTCCTGGTCCAACGGGAGTACGGCACCCGTATCAACTTCAGTCTGCGAAAACTGCCCGGCCCGCGTACCTGCCGGTTGGTGGTGGTGCGCAAGAACTCCAGCACGGAGGTCATTTCGACGTGGTCGGTGCCGGACGGTGGCTACGGGACGAGCAACCGCCCGCAGGGTCTGGAGCTGAGCGCGTCGACGTCGGCGTTGGCGAGCGACATCAAGCAACTCCAGGTGCAGTCGGTCGACCGTAACGGTGTCGCGAGTCCGCTGGTCAGCGTGCCCATGTAGGGTCGCGTACCATCGTCGACGCCGGCCATTATTCCAATGTCTGGCGTCGATGCGTTTTGGCTGGTCAAGTCTTTGCGTAGGGCCATACGGATGAACGCGCTCTCCGGTTCAATCGAATTGCGTGAAATTGACCACTGTTACTTCTTCAACCTTGACAGTCCGCCCGCCGTACCTATGGGTGAACTGCCAAGAATGAGGAGGGCACGTGGCACAGATGAAGCGGACCGTCATCGTCGCGAGCGCGATGGTCGCACTAACGGCCTGCGCTCCCGCGGGTTACGACGGGGCGAACTCGGGCGCGGCTGAGCCGGTCGCCGTCGCCGCGGCCGAACCCAGCGCGTCGGCGGAACCCGAGGCGTCGGCATCCGCGGAGGCACCGGCCGCCGACGCGCCGCCGCCCGCGGACGTCGACCTGACCGAGCAGTTGATCGGTAAGAACGTGGCCCGGATGGGCAAGGTCGTCACCGACCAGGACGGCTGGATCCTGTACCGCTTCGACAAGGACACCGCCGACCCGCCCGCGTCGAACTGCGTCGACAAGTGCGCGCAGGTGTGGCCGCCGGCGTTGACCGACGGCAACCCGCAGCTCACCGGCCTCTCCGACGACAAGGTCGGCAGCGTCACCCGCCAGGACGGCACCCGCCAGCTCACCATCGGCGGCTGGCCGGTCTACCGCTACATCGGCGACAAGAAGCCCGGCCAGTGGAAGGGTCAGGCCGTCGGCGGCACCTGGTTCGTGGTCCAGCCCGACGGCAAGAAGAACCTGAGCTGCCTGCCCACCTCCACGCCGAAGGCGGTCGCCCCGCCGGCCGACAGCGGGTCGAGCGACGCCGGTGGCTCGGGCTACTCGTACTGATCCCTACCGCCAGGACACGACGGGGGGCCGGTCGCAGCCGAGGAGGGCGCGACCGGCCCCGTCGTGTCGTCGGGCGCGTCGGCGACGGCGGGGACCGGCACCGCGGCGTGACCTGGCAGAGTGGCAGGGGTGACCGAGACCGAGCCCGCCGCGAGCAGGGTGCTGCACCCGCCGGCCGGGTACCGGCTGGCCGCGTCGGTCCGCGCGCTGACCTTCAGCCCGTACGACCCGTGCGCGCGCATCGCCGCCGGCACGTTCTGGTGGGCGACCCGCACCCCGCAGGGACCGGCCACCCTCGCGTTGCGGCCGGCCGGCGGTGACCTGCTCGCCGAGGGTTACGGACCGGGCGCCGAGCACGTCGTGGCCCACGCGGACCGGATCGCCGGGCTGCACGACGACCTGACGGGCTTCGCCGAACTGGCGGCGGCACACCCGCTCGTCGCCCGGCTGGCCCGGGAACACCGGGGGCTGCGCATGCCCAGCACCGGGCAGGTCTTCCCCCGTCTGCTGCGGGCGGTCTTCGAGCAGAAGGTCACCGGCAAGGAGGCGTACCGGGCGTACGCGGCGACCGTGCGGCACTTCCACGAGCCGGCGCCCGGCCCACTACAGCCGCTCCTGCTGCCGCCCGAGGCCGCCGCAGTGGCCGCCACCCCGTACTGGGTGTTCCACCCGTTCGGCGTGGAGCAGCGCCGGGCCGACACGCTACGTCGCGCCGCCGCGCTCGCCGACCGGCTGGAGCGTTGCGTCGACGCGACCGAGGCCACCCGCCGGCTGACCGCCATCGCCGGCATCGGACCGTGGACCGCCGCCGAGGTGGTGCGGATCGCGTACGGCGACCCGGACGCGGTAAGCGTCGGCGACTACCACATCCCGAACACCGTGGCCTGGGCGCTCGCCGGTGAGCCACGCGGCGACGACGCGCGGATGCTGACCCTGCTGGAGCCGTTCCGAGGACATCGGGGTCGGGTGTGCCTGCTGCTGGAGGCCGCCGGCATCCAGGCGCCGAAGTACGGTCCCCGCGCCCCGATCCGCTCGTTCGCCCGCTTCTGAGCCCTTCCCGGCTGACGGGCAGCGGCCGGGCCACCCGTGGTGGGCGACGCCGACTGTGGTGTGCTGCCCGGATGAGCGTTGAGGTGAGCTACCGGATCGTGGCACACCGCCCGGACCCGAACGGCACCCCGTTGGCCGTGCTGGAGAAACCGGCCGTCAGCTCCGCTCGCAGCGACGCCTGAGCCCGTCGGCCTCCAGCCGGACGTAGCGGCGCAGCAGGCCGCCGTACAGCCGGCCGATCAGACCGGCGAGCGGTCCGGCCTGGTCGATGGCCACGTCGACCCGGGTACGTCCGTCAGGCAACGGCAGCAACCGGTGCTCGCCGCGGGTGTGCACGCCCGGGACGTCGGAGACCCAGGTGAACTCCCTCCCCTCGGTCAGCTCGACCACCCGCCACACGGCCGGGCGCAGTTTCGGCTGGGTCAGGCGGGCGGTCGCGCCGACCGCGAGGGGACCGGGCTCGCCCCGCTCGGCCCGGGTCACCGAGGCCGTCCACTCCGGCCATCGCTCGACGTCGACCAGTACCGCCCAGACCCGCTCGGCGTCCGCGCCGATCTCCGTGTCCGCTTCGAACCGCATCGCGTCCCCTCCCCCGGCGGCGCCGTCCGGCACTGCCACCTCCTGCCGACGACGCTGCCCGGCGGATCGTGACAACGACATCCACCGGCCGGTCCGATCGTCGATCGGGCCGTGGGTCCGCCGGCCGCGCGGGATCAGGCGGCTTCGCGCAGGTCGGCCAGGCTCAACGGGGTACGTCGACGCAGCAGCTCCTCCAGCTCCGCCACCGAGCCGACCTCGCCGAGCACGTCGCGGCCGCCACCGAACCGCTGCGGATATCGACGGGTCAGCCGGTAGCGGTAGCGGCCCCGGATCAGCTCCACGCTCACCCGCCACCGCCCGCAGCAGTCGCAGACCCACTCGGCCATTCCGCGAAACTAGCTCTGACCTGCGGTTATCTAATTCGCCCAGGCAGGACGAGCGTCGCGCGGGCGGACACGCCGCCGCCGCACCGGCGGTGATCTGCCTCACGACCGTCGGCCCCGTCTGATTGACTGGTCGCCGTGGACCTGCCGATCAACCCTCCGGTCGAGCCGATGCTGGCCAAGAGCGTCGCCAAGCTGCCCACCACGCCCGGTGTGACGTACGAGCCCAAGTGGGACGGGTTCCGGTGCATCGTGTTCCGCGACGGCGACGAGGTCGAGCTGGCCAGCCGGGGCGGCAAGTCGATGACCCGCTACTTCCCCGAGGTGGTCGAGCAGGCCCGCCGGCAGCTGCCCGAGCGGTGCGCCGTCGACGGCGAGCTGATCGTGATCCGGCGGGACGGGCCCTCCGGCCAGCCGCGGCTGGACTTCGAGCTCCTGGCCCAGCGCATCCACCCGGCGGCGTCCCGGGTCACGATGCTGGCCGAGACCACGCCCGCCGACTTCGTCGCGTTCGACCTGCTGGCCATCGGCGACGAGGCCCTGCTCGACCAGCCGTACCCGCGCCGCCGGGAGCGGCTGGTCCAGGCACTTGCCGACGTACGCCCACCGGTGCACGTCACCCAGGTGACCACCGACCCGGAGACGGCACGCCGCTGGTTCGACGTCTTCGAGGGCGCGGGGCTGGACGGGCTGATCGTCAAGCCCGCCGACCTGCCGTACGAGCCGGGCAAGCGGTTGATGTTCAAGGTAAAGCACGCCCGCACCGCCGACGCGGTGGTGGCCGGCTTCCGCTGGCACAAGTCCGGCCCGGTGGTGGGCTCGCTGCTGCTCGGCCTCTACGACGACGCGGGCGTCCTGCACCACGTCGGGGTGAGCGCGTCGTTCAGCATGGCCCGTCGGGCCGAGCTGCTCGACGAGCTGGCCCCCTACCGGGACATCGACGGCGAGCACCCGTGGGTGCACGGCGACCACGAGCGCGGTCAGCGCATCCCGGGTGGGGTGAGCCGGTGGACCGGCACCAAGAACCTGGAGTGGGAGCCGCTGCGCCCGGAGCTGGTGGTCGAGGTGGGTTACGACGCGATGGAGGGTGAGCGCTTCCGGCACACCGCCCAGTTCGTGAGGTGGCGGCCCGACCGCGATCCCCGCTCGTGCCGCTACGACCAGCTCGACCGCCCGATCCGCTTCGACGTGGACCAGGTGCTGCGCGGTGATCCGACGGTCACCCTCGACCGGGCTGCCACGGGTCCGGCGTAGCCTGGCCGCCGACCCGACACCGGAGGATCACGTGAGCCGCACCGCCGACCACCCCCGGATGGCACCCGGTCGCCGGGTCCGTCGCAGTCTCGTCGCCTTCGCCACGGCTGCGCTGCTCACCGCCGGTTGCACGCTTCCGGCGTTCGCGCCACGCACCGAGGTGCAGGGTGAGGCGGTGCCGGCCGGCTCGTCGGCCACCTGGCGGCCCTGCCCGGAGGTGGCCGAGGATCTGGTGGGGCGGGGCGCGCCGGACATGCGCTACGAGTGCGCGCGGATCGCGGTGCCGAGAGACTGGGGCACCGGTGGCGGGGCGACGGCCGGGCCCGGCGCCGGGCAGACCTTCGAGATCGCTCTGCTGCGGGCCCGGTCCAGCAAGCAGCGCGACCGCATCGGCTCGCTGGTGGTCAACCCCGGCGGCCCGGGGAGCTCCGGTGTGGACACCGCCGTCTACCTCTCGTTCGGCACCCAGTTCGGTGGGCTGCCCGCCTCCGTCACCGAGCGCTTCGACATCGTCGGCTTCGACCCGCGCGGTGTCTCCCGGTCCAGTCCGGTCAAGTGCATCTCCGACGCCGACCTGGACGCGAGCTTCGGCTACGACCCGGACCCGGCGAGCCAGGCGGCGTTCGACGGCTTCGCCGGACTGAGCCAGCGGATCGGGCACGGTTGCGGGGACCGCTACGGCGACCAGTTGCCCCTGTACGGCAGTGAGCAGGCCGCCCGGGACATGGACGCTGTCCGCGCCGCCGTCGGCGACGACAAGCTCACCTACCTGGGTTACTCCTACGGCACGCTGCTCGGCGCGGTCTACGCCCAGCTCTACCCGCAGCGGGTACGCGCGCTGGTGCTCGACGGTGCCGTCGACCCGCAGCAGCGGCTGATCGCCGGCTCGGAGAGTCAGGCCCGGGGGTTCGAGCGGGCGTTCGACAACTTCACCCGCTGGTGCACCGCCAACGCCGCGCGCTGCCCGATCGCTCCGGACGCCCGCGCCGCCGTGACCTCGGCCATCGACAAGGCCAAGGTCTCCCCGGTGCGGGGCGACGACGGGCGGGAGGCCACCGCGGGCTGGGTCTTCTACGCGGTCATCTCGTCGCTCTACACCGAGTCCGGCTGGCAGGAGCTGGCCCGGGCCATCGACCGGCTGGCCGAGGGCGATCCGAAGGACGTGTTCCGGCTCGCCGACTCGTACGCCGGCCGGGAGAGCGACGGGCACTACTCGAACATGTTCGACGCCAACCTCGCCGTCAACTGCGCCGACGAGACCGAGAAGCCGAGCCGGGAGCAGATCCGCCAGTTGCAGTCGCAGTGGCGCACGACGTACCCGCTGTTCGGTCCGGCGCTGGCGGTGGGCATGTTGGGCTGCGTCGAGTGGCCGGGTGACCGGGACCCGTACCCGACCGGCCGGGCCAACGGCGCGCCGCCGATCGTGGTGGTCGGCACGACCGGCGACCCTGCCACGCCGTACGAGCAGACCGGCCGGCTCGCCTCGTTGTTGGGTGTGGGTCGGGTTCTCACCTGGGAGGGTGAGGGGCACACCGCCTACCCGCATACCTCCTGCGTCAACCGGGCCGTCGACGCGTACCTGATCGATCTGACCGTCCCCGCCGAGGGCCTGCGCTGCCCGGCCAGGTGACAGCTGTGCCAGGCTGACCGGCATGAGCGACATGATCTTCCGGGAGGCGGATCGCGCGGATCTGCCCGCCGTCATCGCCCTGCTCGCCGACGACGTGCTGGGCAAGGCTCGTGACTTCACCCAGGTCGACGAGGCGTACGAACGGGCGTTCGCCGACATCAGCGCCGACCCGCGGAACGTCCTGATCGTCGCCGAGCAGGCCGGCGAGCTGGTCGGCTGCCTACAGGTCACGTACATCCCAGGGCTCGGCCGGCACGGCGCCGAGCGTGCCCTGGTCGAGTCGGTCCGGGTCCGCTCCGACCGGCGCGGCCAGGGGCTCGGCCGGGAGTTGATGGTCTGGGCAATCGACCAGGCCCGGCAGCGAGGTTGCGCCCTGGTCCAGCTCACCACGGACAAGTCCCGCACCGACGCGCACCGCTTCTACCTGAGCCTCGGCTTCGTGGCCAGTCACGAGGGCATGAAGCTTCCGCTCTGACCCACCCGAGACGCCAGCCCGCCAGTAGGGCTGACCCGGAGGGCCGCCGCCCACCGGCCACGGGCCGCCACCACAAGCCGCCGCCCACCGGCCAGCGCGGGCGGCGGACGCCGGTCAGTCGTCGACGAGGCGGCCGTCGCGCAGGACGAGCACCCGGGCGGCGAGGTCGATCAGGGCCGGGTCGTGTGTGGCGACCAGGGCCGTCATCCCTCGGGCGTGCACCACCGCACGCAGCAGGTTCATGATCGACCGTCCCGTCTCCGAGTCGAGCTGGCCGGTGGGCTCGTCGGCGATGAGCAGGTCCGGCTCGTTGGCGAGCGCCCGGGCCACAGCGACGCGCTGCTGCTGGCCACCGGAGAGCTCGTACGGGCGCTGGGCCGCGTGCCCACCGAGGCCCACCAGCTCGAGCAGCACCGCGACGCGCTCCTCCCGCTCGGCGGCCGGCACCTGCGCCAATCGCAACGGCACACCCACGTTCTCGGCGGCGGAGAGGATCGGCACCAGCCCGAAGGTCTGGAACACGAACCCGACAGTGCCCCGACGCAGCCGTAGCAGCTCGGCCTCCCCGGCCGAGGTCACGTCGTGCCCGGCCACCACCACCTGGCCGCTGTCCGGCCGGTCCAGCCCGCCGATGACGTTCAGCAACGTGGTCTTGCCGGCCCCGGAGCGCCCCCGGACGGCGACCAGCTCACCGCGGTCGGCGGTGAACGAGACGTCCCGCACCGCCTGCACTGCGTGCTCACCGCGGCCGAAGGTCCGGCTCACCCCGCTGACCCGGACCACCTCGACGGGTGGCACACCCGGCCCGCCACCGGTGGACGCCGTTCCCGCCACCGCCATGTCGTGAAAGCTCACGCCTGCGCCTCCCGCTCCTGAAAGACCCGGTCACCGGGCCGTACCTGCACGTGGTCGGGCTCCAGATCGAGCCGGACCCGCTCCTTCAGCGACAGCGCGTCGACGAACGCGGCCGGTAGCTGCATCCGACCGTTACGGTCCAGCACCGCGTACTCCTCGCTGACCAGTTCGGTGTTGCCGTCCGCCCCGACGCGCGCGGTCCGGCGTACCTCGGAGGCGGTTCGACCGTCGCGGATCGCGACGGTCCGGCGGACCTGCGTGGCGACGGCATGGTCGTGGGTGACGATCACGATGGTCACGCCCAGTTCGGCGTTGATGGTGCGCAGCGCCCCGAAGACCTCCGCGCCGGTGGCCTCGTCCAGCTCGCCGGTGGGCTCGTCGGCGAAGAGCACCTCGGGGTCATTGGCGACGGCCACCGCCACCGCGACCCGCTGCTGCTCGCCACCGCTGAGCTGACCGGGCCGCCGGTCCGCGCCGTAGCCCACGCCGACGAGGTCGAGCAGTTCCCGCGCCCGCTCCCGGCGGGCCCGCCCGGAGCGCGTGCCGGCCAGCTGCATCGGCAGCTCCACGTTCTCCAGCGCGGTGAGGTACGGCAGCAGGTTGCGGCCGGTCTGTTGCCACACGAACCCGACGAGCTGCCGGCGGTAGCTCAGCCGGCGCTTCGCGGAGAGCGAGAGCAGGTCGTAGTCGGCCACCCGTGCGATGCCGGCGGTCGGCGTGTCCAGGCCGGAGAGGATGTTGAGCAGGGTCGACTTGCCCGAGCCGGACGCACCGACGATCGCCACCAGCTCACCCCGGTCGATGACCAGGTCGAGCCCCTGTAGGGCGACCACCTCCACCCCCTCGGTCTTGAAGATGCGTACCAGGCCGTCGCAGACGATGTGTCCGCGTAGACGGTCCTGCCCGCCGGCCCGCTCGGCGGCACGTTGCGCCGCCCGCTGCTGCAGGGAAGCCAGGTCGGGCACCAGGGCACTCTGGGCGGTAGCGGTCATCTCAGCTCTCCTCTCCGAGCCGCAGCACCTCACCGAGGCGCAGCCGGCGGTTGTTCAGGGCCTCGACGGCGACCGCGAAGCCGAGGGCGATCGCCCCGAGCGCGACCACCGCGACGACCAGCCCGGGTTCGAACGCCACCCGGACCGGCACGCCGCCGGTGAACGCGGACAGACCGAGCACCGGATTGAGCACCAGTGGGAGCAACGCGCCGACCAGTGCCCCGGTCAGCACCGAGATCCCGACCAGCGGGGTCAGCTCGACCAGCAGCAGCCCTCGCCACTGGCGGCGGGACAGGCCGAGGGTGCGCAGCCGGGACAGCACCTGCCCGCGGGCCCGCGCGCCGGCCAGCACGGTGAACGCGATCGCCAGCAGGCCGAGGACCGTGCCGCCGGCGGCGCCCCCCAGGAACCCGAAGGCCAGGACGCCGTTCGCGCCGCCGTCACCGAGCTGGTGTCGTACGCCCGCTCGGGTGTCGACGGTGACGCCCAGCGGCCGTTCCCGGCCAGTGACCGCCCCCTGCTTCTGATAGCGCAGCTGACCCTGGTCACCGGCCTGCCGCAGCGCCTCCGCGTCGATCCGGTCACCGGCGACGAGCAGGCTGGTCGGCGCCGGCGTGGTGGTCCGCGCCGGTAACGCCTGCCAGGGCAGGATCACGAACCGACCGGTGGTCGCCGCCAGCAGGGGGAAGCTGTCCTGCGAGCCGGCAACCCGGAACTCGTACCGCTGCCCCTGCACCGCGACGAACGCCGAGTCCCGCAGATCCGTCCGCGCCAGGTCCGCGGCGACGGCCGGTGACACGATCGCCGGCACCGCCCCCGGCTCGGCGCGGGCGGAGCGCAACGCGTCCGGCACCGTGACGTCCACTCCGGACTCGCCGGTCACCCTGGCCAACCCGGGGCCGTCGACGAGCAGCACCGTGGTCTGGCCGATCCGCGCGTCGGTGCCGACCTCGTCCGTCGCCAGCCGCTGGTCCGGCTCTGTCAGCACCGGCGTCGCGGCGTCGACGCCGGGCAGACGGTTCAGTGCGTCGACCGTGTCCGGGGCGAAGCGTTCCCCCCGGATCAGCGCGTCGGCGGGGACGACCTGTTCGGCGGCCCGGCCCTGGCTCGCATCGACGCCGGCGGCGACGACCGCGCAGAAGGCCGCTGTGCCGATGGCCAGCACCACGACGACCAGCGGCGCGGCGACCGTCGAGCGCCCGGCCCGCGCGGTGCCGAGGAAGGTCACGCTGCCGCGGGTCCGCGCGGCGAGCCGGCTGACGAGCAACAACGGCCAGGGGTACGCGCGCAGCGCGAGCACCGCCGCGGCGATCGCGATCAGCACCGGCACCGACACGAGCAGCGGGTCGACCTCGCCGAGGGTGAGCCCGCGACGGCGCAGCAGCACGGCGGCGAGCCCGGCCAGCAACAGCAGGAAGACCTCGACGGTCAGCCGCCGTGTCGACGGACGCACCCGGACCAGATCCTGGCGGGTCGCGCCGACGCCCTGCACCGCGAGCGTCGCCAGCGGCAGTGCCAGGGTGACCAGCAGGGTCGCCGCGGCGGCGTCCGGCGCGGTCGGGTCGGGCGTACCGGGGAACAGGGTGCCCAGCCACCAACCGAGCGCCGCGGCGACCGGCACCACCAGCAGTGACTCGGCGAGGCTGCGGCGGGCACCGGCGGTGGCCGCGCCGCCACGGGCCCGGATCAGCGCGAACTCGGAGCGGCGTCGGCGGGTGGACAGGGTCGCCGCGAGCAGGATCAGCCCGGCCAGCGTGGCCAGGATTCCTGCCCCGACCACCGCGAGCAGGGTCCGGGCGGAGTTCACCTGGGCGGCGAACGCGCGCAGCGGGATGTCGACGGCCTGGGTCAGCGTGAGACCGGGCGGGACGTGGCGCTGCAACTGTTGCAGGTTGTCGATCACCTGGTCGAGCTGGCGCGCGTCGATCCGGTCCACGCCGAGGCGGTAGCGCCACTGCGTGCGCACCGGCCAGCCGGCCGCGGCGCCCTTGTCGAGGACCACCGGGGCGACCACGCCGACGCCGATGAGGGGCTGGCCGTCGCCCTCCGGTTCGACGACCTGGAGCACCTGCGGCAACCCGCCCCAGGCGCCGTCCGCCCGGTCGACGGGTCGGAACAGCCCGACCACCACCATCGGTGTCGGTTTGCCACCGTCGGCGAGCTGACGCAGGTCGAGCCGGCTGCCGACGCGCAGGTTGAGCTTGCGCGCCACGTCCGCGTCGAGGGCCAGCTCGATGGGCCGGCCGGCGACGTACGTCTCGTTCGGCCAGGCGCCCTCGACGAGGGTGCTCTCCTGCTGGACGCCGGGCATGGCACGCAGACCGAGGTTGACCAGCAGGTTGCGGGCCTTGAGGTCGGGTCCGACCACCCGGTTCGGCGTGGTATCCACGCTGAGCCAGCGTTCGGTGACGGCGGAGCGAATCTGCGGCGGCATCCCCTCGACCAGGCTGTCGAACTGTTCCCGGGCGCCGGGCATGACCGGCGCGGCGCCGGTCACGACCTCCCCGGTGGCGTAGTTGAGATCCCGGCGGTCGGCCTGCTCGCTGTTGAGCAACGCCCGCAGGCCCTCTTCGGCGAGCCGGTTGACCAGTCGAGGCACTCCATTGACCAGCAGCGTGACCACCAGGGTCAACACCGCCAGGAGCAGGAACTGCCCGCCGTACGCCCGGACCCGGCGGGCGGCCGCGCCGACGCTCATCGTTCTCCCCCGATTCGCAGCTGCACCGCCGCCACCCGCTGACGGATGCCGGTGGCGATGAACGCGCTGAAGGCGAGCGCCGCCAGCAGCAGGCCGACCGCGGTCAGGCCGATGGGCACCCAGGGCAGCGCGAACGCCGCCGGGGGTACCGGCCGGCCGGCGGCCGGAGTGAGGATGACGAGTGGAGCCATGGTGGCTCCGACCGTGGCGCCGAGCAACAGACCGACCCCGACGCCGATGCCGGCCAGGAAGGTCTGCTCGGCGAGCAGAGCCCGGGCCAGCAGTCGGGGCGTCGCGCCGAGGGTGGTCAGCACCGCGAACTCGCTCATCCGGCGTCGGGCGGTCGCCCACACGTCGACCATGAGGCCGACCAGGGCGAGCAGCACCGCGCCGAGGGCGGCGGCGAGCATCCCGGTGCGCGCCCCCCGCCAGTACGGGTCGTCGGCGGCGGCCTCGATCGTGGCACGCCAGTCGAGGACGGTGACGCCGGTCAGTTCGCCGGCGGCGCGTGCGGCGGCCGCCGGGTCGTCGGCGCCCACCCACCACTCGGGTACGCCTCGAACGGTTCCGCCGGTGCGGATCAGCGCGTCGACCGCCGTGGGCAGGTCGAGCAGCACGCCGTCGCCGGCGGTGGTCGGCACGGAGTCCAGCTCACCGACCAACCGGGCCGGCACGGACGCGCCGGAGAGGGCCAGGGTGAGGGTGTCGCCGGTGTGCAGGCTCAACGCGTCGCGCACCCCGGGCGTCATCAGCACCGGAACGGGGGTGATCTGCCCGGCGGGCACGATGGCGAACCGGGTGGGTGGTTGGTAGGCGAACTGTCCGCCGGGAATGACCTCCACCGGGAAGCTGGCGGAGACGCCGCTCGTGCTGGACTGCGCCGTGGCGGCTGGCTTACCGCCGGCCGTGGTGCTCCAGCCCCCGGTCAACTCGGCGGGCCGTCTGGTGCCGTCCGCGCCGACGAGCGTCAGCCCGTCCACCCGGAGCCGGTACGCGTTCCCGGCCGCCGCCCCACCGTCGGCCTCGAATCCGGCCAACCGCAGTCGCGCGTCCCCCACGTCGGGCAGTTGCACGGTGAACGGCGTGGCCCGTCCGTCGCTGGTGGCGTTGACCGCCGGCAGCCGGAAGGCCGACCCGTCGCTGCTGGTGACCAGCAACGACACGGCGACCTCCAGGGGGCGGAAGGCCCGCTCGACGGGGGTGCGAGCCGTACCGGTGATGGCGCGGGTGCCGGCGGGCAGTTCGACGCCGGTGGGTGCACCCCGGGCCCCGACCATGCGTTGGTACTGCGTCGACACCGGCTCGTCGCTCAGCCGGTCGGCGAGCCGGACGACGCCGGGCGCACCGGCCGGGTCGACGCCGATCACGGTGACGGGCAGATCCCCCCGGCCGACCCGCACCTCGTCGCGCCACACCGGCAGTGCCCGGCGCACGCCCGGCAGCGCGGCGAGCTCGCCGGCCCGGGTCGCCGGAGCCAGTCCGGCCCGCTCGGTCAACCGCAGGTCGGCGCCGACCGTGTGGCCGGCCTGCTCGACCTGGGACCGTTCACCGGTACTGACCAGGGACCAGGCGAGCGTGCTGCCGCCGACGGCGAGCGCGAGCAGCAGCACGGGCCCGGCGTGGGGACGGCGGCCCGCCTGCCACATCCCCAGCATGGTGGCCGTCCACGGCCGTCGGTCGACGAACCGCTCGGCGAACCGGGTGAGCGGCGGAAGCACCCGCAGTGCCAGCACGGCCCCGGCCAGCACGCCGAGGGTTGGGGCGGCGATGAGCAGCGGGTCCAGACCGAGCCGGCCGTTCGAGCCGGCGAGCGGAGAGGCGTACCGGCGCAGCTGCACCCAGGCGAGCACGGCGAGGGCGACAAGTACCAGGTCGACGCTCGCGCGTTGGACGCTCGCCGACCGGTTCGGGCGGGACCGCGCGGCCATGTCGGCGACGTACGTGCCGGAGCCGCGCAGCGTCGGCGCGACCATGGCCACCAGGCAGCCGGCCGCCGTCGCCGCGGCTGCCGCCCAGACCAGCGTGGTGTTGCCGCCGGCGGTGGACAGCTCCGCCGCACCGCCGGGGCGGACGAATCGCAGCGCCTCGCCGGCGATCACCGGCCCGAGCAGTGCCGCCGGAGCCACCACCAGGGTCGCCTCCCGGGCGGCCAGGCCGGCCAGTTGGCGGCGGGCGGCGCCACGGGCACGCAGCAGCGCGGTCTGTGGGCGACGGTCCTCGTGCAGCAGTGCGGCGACCAGCACCAGCGCGTACCCGCCGAGAACCAGGATGAGCAGCAGCGGGGTGGCCAGCGCGGAGCGGCCCACCAGGTCGGCGCGCGCGATCCGGTCCAGCAGGCGGTCCATCTTCGTCGAGGTCTGCCCCGAGGAGCCCAGTTGGGCGGCCTCGGGCACCGCCGCCACGGCCGTGGTCACGGCGGCCCGGACGGCGGGCAGGTCACCGGCGTCGACGCCGCCGAGGTCCGGTTCGGCCAGCCAGGACGCCGTCACCGAGCCCGGGAAGACTGTCGTGAAGTCGGCCGGATCGAGCACGAACGGCCCGTACGAGGTGGCCGAGCCCGCGCTGCCGGTCCCCACCCCGGGTGCCAGCAGCCAGTACGCCTCGGTCGGGTCGCGGGGTCGCCAGGTGCCGGCGAGCACCACCTCGCTGGCCTTCTCGGTGGCGCGGTCCCGCACTGGAATCCGGTCGCCGACGGTCAGGCCGAGTGTCGTGGCGACCCGCTCCGGCAGGCTCACCTGGGCTGGCTTCGCCCCGGGGCGGGGCCACGCGCCGCCGGTCAGCTCGGCGTGCGCGGTCAGGTCGTCGAGGGTGGCCAGGTTGGCGAAGATCGGGTCGTCGCCGGTGCGCGGCACCGAGCCGAGATCGCCGGTCAGTTCCCGGCCGGTGCCGTAGCGCGCCACGGAGACGGTTACCCGCGCCCCGCCGAGCCCGTCGGCGAACTGGGCCCGCGCCGCCTGGTCGCGGGTGGCGAACTCGGCGGCGTCTCGACCTCCGGAGCCGCTGACGAGCAGGCCGCGCTCCTCGGCCGGCGACGCCGCGACCAACGCGCGCTGCCCAGCGTCCACCGCACGTCGGTTGTAGTCCGACAGACCGGTGACCAACGCTACGGCGACCAGGGCAGCGATCACCGCGGCAACCAGCAGTCCCCGCGCCTCGCGGGCCCGCCTCCACACCAGCTTCATCCGACGCCTCCCCTGCCCCTGGTGGGCCGACGACCTTCAAGACAGGTCACCTACGGGGAAAGGTTCGCGCCCGTTACATGATCGTTATTACGGGGACGGTCGGCGGCGTCACGTACCGCGTCGAGCCGTCCGTACGGCGAAGGCGATCGCGCCCACGACGAGCAGCGCGCCGATGAGTTGCAGGCCCGGCGAGTCGTCGGCCCCTCCGTACACGACGGCGGCGACGCCGAGGGCGACGGCCGCGATGGCGACGAGGTATCTCATGCTGTCTCCTCCTCAACCCATTCGAGCAGGTCTCCGGGCTGGCATTCGAGCACCCGGCACATCGCTTCGAGGGTGCTGAAGCGGACCGCCTTGGCGCGGCCGTTCTTGAGCACCGCCACGTTCGCCGGGGTGAGCCCGACGCGCTCGGCGAACTCGCCGACGCTCATCTTGCGCTTGGCCAGCTCGACGTCGATCCGGACGACGATGGGCATCAGATCACCGCTTCCATGTCGGTCCGCAGCGTGGTGGCCTGCCGCAGCAGGGCACGCATGACCACCATGAGGAGCCCCAGCACGGTGACGCCCACCGTCAGCAGGAACAGCAGGAGCGGCAGCCCTGGGTCGCCCGCGTTGAACCCCACGTAGAGGAAGACGCCCACCAGCACCACCCACGCGGCGGCGATGGCCCAGACGATGGCGTCGACCCACTTCAGCGACGCCTCGGTGAAGATGCGGTCGTTCTTGACCAGGCTGAGCAGTTGCCACGTCGCGACGATCACCACCTGGACGCACAGCACCCAGAAGACCGTCACGATCGTCGCCGGCCACCGGAGGTACGCGTCCTCCGGCGACTCCTGCGCCATGTGCGCGAACTGCCCCGGCAGCGAGAGGGTCTGGAACAGGACCAGGATCCCGAACAACACCACGAGAAACACTCGGAGAGCGGACACCGCTCGACGTTCAACAACCATACATCGAGTTTCGCTTGCTACCTATCGAAAGTCAATCGGTGCGGCGGTCGGTGCGGTGGTGGCGTCCCCGTCACTTCGGGGTGAGGAGACAGAACTCGTTGCCCTCCGGGTCGGCGAAGACCTTCCACGGGATCGTGCTGCCACCCAGGTCGATCGGCGTGGCGCCCAGGGCCCGCAGTCGCGTCGCCTCGGTCTCCATGTCGTCGTCCGGATACGGGCGGACGTCGAGGTGGACGCGGTTCCACCCGGCTTTGACGACAGGCGTGCGCAGGAACTGCAGGTAGGGGCCTACGCCGCTGGACGAGCGCAGGACCGCGTTGTCGTCGGTCACCTTGTGCACGGTCCAGTCCGTCACCTCACCCCAGAAACGGGCCATGCCCCTCGGGTCCGCGCAGTCGACCACGACGGAGGCGATCGGACCCGTGTCCTGGACCGAGTCGTGCCAGTCCAGCACGCAGAACTCGTTGCCCTCCGGGTCGGCCAGGACGACCCACGGCACGTCCCCCTGCCCCACGTCGGCGGGTGTCGCGCCAAGATCCTTCAGACGTGCGACGACCTGGGCCTGGTGAGCCGCCGAGGTGGTGGCCAGGTCGATGTGCACCGGGTTCTTCACCGTCTTGGGCTCGGTGGAGACGACGATGTCGATGCAGACGGCGACGGGATCGGGATAGACGAATTCCTTGGGTTCGAGGTTCGTCACACCGGGGCCCTCGCTGGACATCTCCCAGCCGAGCGCCTCGGCCCAGAAAGCGCCGAGCGCCACCTCGTCCCGAGCCTTCATGTTGATCTGCACAAGTCGCGTCGCCATGGCGGCGATGCTATCGAGACGCGAGTGGCGTCCCGGCCTCACTTGGTCACCCGCCCGTGGCCCGGCCCGGGTCGTTGATCTGCCGACGGAACGCGAGGTACGCGGTCAGGTTCGCCAGCAGCATCACCAGCCCGATCGCCGAGGCCAGGAGCCCGACGTCGAGGCTCGGCAGTGCCACGAAGGTCAGGGCGGCGAGCACGATGGCGAAGATGTTGAGGAAGGTGAAGGCCAGGACCAGTTCGTTGAGCAGGCGGGACCGCCGGTCCTGGAGTCGGCCGACCAGTTGCTGGTGCAGCGTCCGGACGACAGCCCCAAAACCAACCCACAACAACCCGCTAATTGGCACAGGTGTACGACAAGAACGGGCCGCGCCGAGCACCGCGAACCAATAGTTAGGGCGCGGTCAGCCCTCGGCCAACTCCGGACGGTGCTCTCGGATCCAGGCCACCACGTCCGACTTGCGCCAGACCTTGCCCTGCACCAGATCGGCCACCGGGTCCGGGAAGTTCCGGTGACTGGTGATCACGTAAACGCGCTGCTTGCTGATGCCGCCAAGCATCGCGCGAATCTCCGCAGCGCCCACCAGATCCATATGGCGGACGGTAGACAGATGACCCGACTCCTTGACCCGGGTCAACTTACCGGTCACCGTAAGAGGTATGCCTTCGCCGAACGAGCCGCCGGTCCCGCACGCCCAGCGCAGAGCGATCCGCCCGCACACTCCGATGCGCCCGTTGTGGCTGTGCCGCGTCTGCGCCGCCGCCTGGCCGTGCCCGCCGGCCCGACTGCTGCTGACGATGCAGTACCGGCGGGACCGGGTGGGGTTGTCGGTCTACCTGGCGAGCCAGTTGTTCGAGGCGACGGCCGACCTGCTGAAGCTGAACCCGGACGCGGTACCCGACCCTCGGGAGCTGTTCGACAGGTTCGTGGCGTGGCCGGCACGACCGCCCGCGTGAGACGGCGCTAGGGGGTGCGCTTGGCGCGGCTGGGCTGCACGCGCTTGGGCTCGCCGGGCATCTTGGGGTGGTCCGGCGGGTACGGCAGGTCACCCTGACCGGCGGCGGCGTCGCGCTCGGCCCACTTCAGCAGGGGCGTGATGTCCCACGGCGCGTCGTCGATGCCGGCGTGCGGGTCGCCGACCTCGGTCAGGCGGGCCGGCACGGTACGCAGGTCGAAGTCGTCCGGGTCGACGTCCGGCAGCTCGGCCCAGGTGACCGGGGTGGAGACGGTGGCCCGGGCGTTGGCGCGCAGCGAGTACGCGCAGGCGATCGTCCGGTCCCGGGCCATCTGGTTGTAGTCGACGAAGACCCGGCTGCCGCGCTCCTCCTTCCACCAGGCCGTGGTCACCAGGTCGGGATTGCGGCGCTCGACCTCGCGGGCCAGGGCGATGGTGGCCCGACGCACCTCGGTGAACGTCCAGCGGGGCTGGATGCGTAGGTAGACGTGCACGCCACGCCCACCGGAGGTCTTCGGCCAGCCGGTCGCGCCCAGCTCGTCGAGGACCGCGCGGACCTCCGCCGCGGCCCGGGCGGCGTCGGCGAAGTCGGTGCCGGGCTGCGGGTCGAGGTCGATGCGCAGTTCGTCGGGGCGGTCCACGTCAGCGGCGCGCACCGGCCACGGGTGGAACACGATCGTGCCCATCTGCGCCGCCCAGGCCACGTGCGCCAGGTCGGCCGGGCACAGCTCGGCCGCGCCGCGACCGCTCGGGAAGGTGATCTGGGCGGTGGTGATCCAGGGCGGCACGCCCCGGGTCGGCACCCGCTTCTGGAAGAACGCCTCGCCCTCGACGCCCGCCGGGAAGCGTTGCAGCGTGGTGGGCCGGTCCCGCAGGGCGCGCATGATCCCGTCGCCGACGGCCAGGTAGTAGTGGAAGACGTCCGCCTTGGTGAAGCCCCGCTGCGGGAAGATCACCCGGTCGGGGCTGCTGAGCCGTACGGTGTGCCCGGCCACCTCGACCTCGGCGACCGCTGCCTTGGTGCCACCCATCCCGCGACCTTATGCCACGCCCCCGACGTTGGACGTACCGTTGACGGGTGAGTCTCGACGACAACAACCTGCCCAAGACCGAGGACGAGTGGCGTGTCCGCCTAACCCCGGAGGAGTTCCACGTCCTGCGGGAGCACGGCACCGAACGCCCGTGGACCGGCGAGTACGTGGACACCAAGACCCAGGGGGTCTACCACTGCCGGGCCTGCGGCCTGGAACTCTTCTCCAGCGACACCAAGTTCGACTCGCACTGCGGGTGGCCGAGCTTCGACGACGCCATTCCGGGTCGGGTCAAGGAGATCGAGGACCGGAGCCTCGGCATGGCGCGTACGGAGATCCGCTGCGCCCGCTGCGACAGCCACCTGGGACACGTGTTCCACGGCGAGGGTTTCACGCCGAAGGACACCCGGCACTGCGTCAACTCGATCTCGGTCCGCCTGGAGGCTCGCTGACCTGAGCGTCGTACCCACTGAGCAGGTCGACCTCGGCGGTCCGGGACTGTTCGATCCGCCGGGCCAGGTCGCGGACCCGCTCGTCGCGGCCGCCGCCGACCTGGGCCCGGGCCAGGTCGGCGGCGGCCCGCTGGTGATCGGCGAGGACCTCGCGTAGCACCCGGTCGACGTCGGTGTCCGGCGCGGCCCGCAGCCGGTCGAGCGCGGTGTCGTCGCCGTGCCCGGCGTGGTCGTGCCCGGCGGCGTTGGCGCCCGGCCCGGTCGTCGGCAGCCACCCGCGCATGGTCGACAGTTCGTCGGCCTCGGTCACCTCGATGGCGGCGGCCAGGGTGCGCAGCGCGTCGTCGCGCAGTCGGTCCCGGGCGAGCCGGACGATCTGCAGGGTGCGTTCGCTGTGCCCGACCATCGTGCTGAGGAACACCACGTCGATGCCGCTCAGGTCGGCGGCGGCCGGCGCGGAGTCGGCCGCCACCGGAGAGGCGGTGGTCGGTGGACGCGCTGACGGCCCGGCGCAGGCGGCGAGCAGCGAAGCGGCGACCAACCACGCCAGGTGGGTTGCGCGGGGCATGCCGGGCTCCGATCGCGTGGGGCGGCGACACGGGTGCGGCCGGAGCCGCACCCGCGCGGTCAGACCTGTTGCCAGAGCGCCGGTACGTTCGGCGGCTCCCAGCCGGAGATCGCCGTGTGGGCCTGCCGGCAGCGGTACGTCAGTCCGCCGTAGGTGACCTGGTCACCGACCTGGTACGCCCGGCCCGCCGTCCAACTGCTGCCACCCGCCGGGGGCGGGGTCGTCGGCGCGGCGGTGGGGCTGGTGGTCGGGCGGGGCGTGGGTGAGCTGGTCGGCGTCGGGGTGGGTGTCGACCCGCCGCCGCCGATCTGCACGTCGATGCAGGAGTAGAAGGCGTTCGCGGTGTCGGAGATGTTCCACACGGCGAGGATCTTCTGCCGCCCGGAGAAACCGCCCAGGTTGACGGTGTGCGAGACCGTCGCGCCGGGCTGCTGCCCGTTGCCGTTGACCACGCCGACGCGGGTGTTGCCGATCCAGTACTCCCAGTTGCTGGTGGCGTGCCGGGCCGTGTTGAACCAGGTGAAGGTCAGCGAGCTACCGACCGAGATGGCCGGCCAGCCCCGGCTGTCGTCGTTGAGGACGGCGAACTGGGTGATGCCTGCGTTGCAGCTCTTGAGACCCTTGGGTCCCTCGACGCTCTGCGGCTCGTACTTGATCTGCCCGCAGTCGGGCACCTTGCCCTGCGCGCAGAGCGCCTGCCGGCTTGGCGGGGCGGAGACGTAGCCGTGCGCCTGGGCGGGCGCGGCGACGGTGAGGGTGGCGGCGACAGCGCCCGCCGCCACCAGCGGGACGGTGATTCTTCGACGCATGGGGGCTCCTTCTGCAGGTGCGGTGAGGTGCCCCAAGGTAATTTAAACTTTATTAACAGTAAAGAGCCGCATCGATAAATACATCGATGGTGACGAGTTGACCTCTCAGAGTCGCAGCAGGCTGCCGCTATCGTCGACGCCGTCGGCCGTCTCGTCGTCGAGCCAGACGCCGCCGCTGGCGAGATAACGGAACCGATACTCCCCCGGGCCGAGCTTCACGGTGACCGTCCGGGTGCCGTCGCGGCGGGTCACCAACTCGTGCCGGCCGGGCTCCCAGTCGTTGAACGACCCCACCACACTCACCGGACCGGGTGGCGCGTCCCGTGGGAGGCAGAAGGTCACCCGGGTCTGGCTGCCGAAGAGCTTGTTTCGTTTGATCATGGCGATCCTCCGAAGTCACGGCGGTTCACCAGGCCTAACGGTCGACACGCCGACGCCGACACGCCGCCCATCCCGGCCGGACGACGGCAATTCACCCCCGACAGCCCCGTCCTGGGTAACTCTGAGGTCACATGTCCTGATACGGGGGGGTTCCCATGGCGAGTTGCGAGGTCTGCGGAAACGACTACTGGATGGCGTTCGAGGTGCACACGGTCAGCGGCGACGTACACACCTTCGACTCCTTCGAGTGCGCCATCCACCGCATGGCACCCATCTGCGAACACTGCCAGGTCAAGATCGTCGGGCACGGTGTCGAGGTCAACGGCCGGTTCTTCTGCTGTGGGCACTGCGCCCGCGCGGTCGAGGGCGCCGAGGGTGCCGAGATCCGCGACGCCGTCGGCGCACGCCCGGCCTGACGCACCCCGGCACGTGAGCCCGCCGGGCCGCCCGGCCTACCATCGGTGCGTGCCCCAGCAGACCACCGAGATCCGGACGGCCTTCATCGCCGACCTGGACGCCCGCACCCTTCACGACCTGCTCAAGCTACGCATCGACGTGTTCGTGGTGGAGCAGAACTGCCCGTACCCGGAACTCGACGGGCGTGACGTCGAGGAGAGGACCCGGCACCTCTGGCTCACCGACGGCGGCGCGCCGCTGGCGTACCTGCGGATTCTGGCCGACCCGGACGATGTCGCCCGGATCGGTCGGGTGGTGGTGGCCCCCGGGGCGCGCGGCGGTGGGCACGCCGGTCGGCTGATGACCGCGGCGCTGGAGGTGGTGGGTGACCGGACCTGCGTGCTGGAGGCCCAGTCGCACCTGGTCGCGTTCTACTCCCGGTACGGCTTCACGGTCAGCGGCCCCGACTACGTCGAGGACGGCATCCCGCACACCCCGATGCGGCGCAAGGTCATTGACGTCTGACGATCGACCTGGCATCGTGCCGGGTAGAGCCATCGCAGGAGCCAGCAAGTAGGCACGGGAGTGGGCAACTCCCGGCAGTCCGGGTGTCGTCGTCCGACCTCATCCCCCCGGGGGCTCCATGTCCACAATCGCCCGATCACCACGCGTGCTCCGGCCGCTCGCCGTCGCGGCAGCCGCCACGCTCATGTTGACCACCGCGCTGAGCGTCGCGCTGGTCCCATCCGCCTCCGCGCACGGTTCGGTCGTCGACCCGCCCTCGCGCAGCTACAGCTGCTGGCAGCGCTGGGGCGGTGACTTCCAGAACCCGCGCATGGCCACCGAGGACCCGATGTGCTGGCAGGCCTGGCAGGCCGACCCGCAGGCCATGTGGAACTGGAACGGCCTGTTCCGCGAGGGCGTGGCGGGCAACCACCAGGGGGCCATCCCGAACGGTCAACTGTGCAGCGGCGGACGCACCCAGAACGGTCGCTACAACGCCATGGACACGGTCGGCGCGTGGAAGACCACCTCGGTGTCGAACAACTTCCGGCTGCGCTTCTTCGACCAGGCCAGCCACGGCGCGGACTACATCCGGGTGTACGTGACGAAGCAGGGCTTCAACTCGACCACCCAGCCGCTGAGCTGGAACGACCTCGAGTTGGCCGGCCAGATCGGCAACACCCCGGCGTCGCAGTGGGACAAGGACACCGGTGGCGTCTCCATCCAGATCCCGGTCAACGCGACGGGACGGACCGGACGGCACATCGTCTACACCATCTGGCAGGCGAGCCACCTGGACCAGTCGTACTACCTGTGCAGTGACGTGGACTTCAGTGGCGGATCCACGCCGCCGCCGACCACACCGCCGCCGACGACGCCGCCCCCCACCACGCCGCCGCCCACCACTCCCCCGCCGACGACGCCGCCGCCGAGCACCCCGCCGCCGGCCGGCGCCTGCACGGCGACGTACCAGATCACGGGTCAGTGGAGCGGCGGATTCCAGGCGGAAGTGAAGGTCACCGCCGGGGGCTCACCCACCAGAGGCTGGTCGGTGAGCTGGAACTACAACAACGGCCAACAGGTCGCCTCGTCGTGGAGCGCCACGGTCACCACCAACGGCACGCTTGTCACCGCACGCAACGTCAACTACAACGGCACCCTGGCTGCCGGGGCGAGCACGACATTCGGTCTGCTCGGCTCGTGGAACGGCAGCAACCCGATCCCGCTGGTCTCCTGCACGGCGACCAGTTGATCCCCGGCCGGCGCCGCACCCGGGCGGGGGCGCGGCGCCGGACGGCGGGAATACGGTGGTGCCCGGCGATCCGTCCGGGCACCATCTCCGCATGATCGACATCTTGGTGCTCTCCCCCGACGACTGGCCCACCTGGCGGGAGCTGCGGCTGGCCGCCCTCGCCGAGGCACCGGAAGCGTTCGGCTCACGGCTCGCCGACTGGCAGGGCGACGGCGATCGCGAGCAGCGCTGGCGTGACCGGATGAGCATCCCCGGCTCACTCAACCTGGTGGCCGTCCTGGCCGGGCGTCCGGTCGGAATGTCGAGCGGCGTACCCACGTCGGACCCGCTGACGCGGGACCTGATCTCGATGTGACCGACGAGCCAGGTGATCGCATGCCCGAGGGCGTACGCCGAGAACAGATCATGCTCCGCCCCTCCACCTCACGACGTCGCACCAAGCGAGATCCCCGTCGTCCCCGCGCTGCCCCGTCACCCCGTAACCCCCGTCTCGCCCCGGGCAGCCAGCCGGTGCGGCGATCTTGCACTTTCGGTTGCCAGATCGCGGCCTATGCCCCGTTCGTCGGGACAGCAAGTGCAAGATCGCGGGGCAGAGGAAGGGCGGGGCAGGGAGGAGCCGGGGCGGGGCGGCGAGTCAGACCAGGCAGTTGACGATCTCGGCGACCGAGCGGCGGCGGCCCGTGTAGAACGGAACCTCCTCGCGGACGTGCCGGCGCGCCCCGGAGGCGCGCAGGTCACGCATCAGGTCGACGATCCGGTGCAGCTCGTCGGCCTCGAACGCGAGCATCCACTCGTAGTCGCCCAGCGCGAACGAGGCGACGGTGTTGGCGCGTACGTCCGGGTAGCCGCGCGCCATCTTCCCGTGCTCGGCCAGCAGCTCACGCCGCTCGGCGTCGGGCAGCAGGTACCACTCGTACGAGCGCACGAACGGGTAGACGCACAGGTATCCGCGGGCCTCCTCACCGGCCAGGAACGCCGGGATGTGGCTCTTGTTGAACTCCGCGGGCCGGTGCAGCGCCATCTGCGACCACACCGGGGTCAGCGCCCGACCCAGCGTCGTACGCCGGAACCGCAGGTACGCGTCCTGGAGCGCGTCGCTCGACGCCGAATGCCACCAGATCATCACGTCCGCGTCGGCGCGCAGCCCGGCCACGTCGTACACGCCCCGGACCACCACGTCCTTGCCGGCCAACTCGTCGAAGAGGGACTCGACCTCGCCGGTGACGTTGTCGCGCAGCGACGGCAGCGGTCCGCTGGCCCGGAACACCGACCACATCGTGTAGCGGATGCTGTCGTTCAGCTCCCGCAGCCGGGCCGCGTTGGTCTGCTCGGTCATCTCGCCGATCCTCCCAGTGCTGTGATGATCTCGTCGGCCGCCGTCTCGCCGGAGCGGACGCAGACCGGTATGCCGACACCGTCGTAGCCGGCGCCGGCCAGGACCAGGGTGGGCTGCGCGGCCCGCAGCGCCGTCCGCGCGGCGGCGACCCGGTCGGCGTGCCCCGGGGCGTACTGGGGCAGCGCACCGCCCCACCGCTGCACGTGCCCGTCGACCGGGGCGGGCAGCGGAGTGTCGAGCACCGCCGACAGCTCCCGGTGCACTGTCGCGGCCAGGTCGGCGTCCGGGCGCTGGAGCTGCGCCTCCTCACCGTAGCGGCCCACCGAGGCACGCACGAGGGCCAAACCGTCCGGCCGCCGCAGGTGCCCCCACTTCGTGGTGAAGAACGTCGCCGCCTTGATCAACAGCCCCTCGGTGCTCGGCACCAGGAAGCCGGACAGCTCTGGCAGCGGTGGCTGCGGCAAGGCCAGCGTGACCAGCGCGACGCTGGCGTACTCCAACTCGCCAACGGCCGAGGCGGCCTCCGGGGCCGGACCGGTGAGCAGGCGCGCCGCCGGGCGGGCCGGCACCGTCAGCACCACGGCGTCCACGTCGACGCGCGCAGGGTCACGCGTCGGACCGACCGTGAGCCGCCAGCCGGTGCCGGTCCGGGTCACCTCGCGCACAGCGGCGTCCCGCCGGATCGTCGCGCCGCTGGCCGTCACCGCCGCCTCGACCAGGGTGCCCAGCCCGCCGGCCAGGGTGCCGAAGACCGGGGCGCCGGGCGCGCGGGGGGCGGCGGCCTGCGCGGCCCGGACCGCGCCGACCAGTGTGTGCTCGACCCGGGCGGTACGGGCCAGCGCCGGCATGGTCGTGACCAGGGACAGGTCGTCGGCGCGGCCCGCGTACACGCCACCCAGCATCGGGTCGACCAGCCGGTCGACCACCTCGTCACCGAAACGGGACCGGACCAGCGCACCCACCGAGACGTCCGCCTCGGGCCCGACCAACGGCCGACCGTCGTCCAGGTCGGCGTCCGCCGCCGGGCGCGCGACCGTCGCCACCTGATCCAGATCCCCGGGTACGCCGACAAGCGTCCCGCCCGGAATGGGGCGCAGCCCTCCGTCGACGACAAGCGCGGCCTGCCCGACGGTGGGGTGGACGATCTTCTCGGCCAGCCCGAGCCGGCGGGCCAGCACCACCGCCGCGCTCTCGGCCCCGGTGGGGTCCCGCATCAGGAAGGACTCGGCGCCGAACTCCACCGGTCCGCCGGCCAGCGCACCGGTGCGCAACTTGCCGCCCAGTGCGCCGGACTGCTCGTACACCGTGATCTCGGTGCCCTCCGGCGCGCGGTCGCGCAAGCGGACCGCGGCGGCCAGCCCGGCGATCCCGCCGCCGACCACCGCCACCCGCCAGGGCTGCCGCATCGCCGTGTCAGCCCCGCTCGGCCCGACGGCTGGACACCTCGTGCACCAGCGCGACCACCCGGGTCAGCACCTCCGGGTCGGTCTCCGGCAGCACACCATGACCGAGGTTGAACACGTGTCCGGGGGCCCCCCGGCCCTGCTCCAGGATGCGGCGCACCTCGGCCTCCACCACCGGCCACGGCGCGAGCAGGACACACGGGTCCAGGTTGCCCTGCACCGCCTTGTCCGACCCGATCCGGCAGGTGGCCACGTCCAACGGCGTACGCCAGTCGACGCCGACCACGTCCGCGCCGGCCTCCCCCATCGCGCCCAGCAGCTCGGCGGTGCCCACACCGAAGTGGATGCGCGGCACACCGGAGTCAACCAGCCCGCTCAGCACGGCGGTCGAGTGCGGCAACACGTAGCGGCGGTAGTCGGCCTCGGAGAGCGCGCCGGCCCACGAGTCGAACAACTGCACGGCGGAGACGCCCGCCTCGATCTGCACCCGCAGGAAGGCAAGCGTCACGTCGGCGAGCCGGGCACAGAGCGCGTGCCACAGCTCGGGGTCGCCGTACATCAGGGCCTTGGTCTTGGCGTGGGTCCGCGACGGCCCGCCCTCGACGAGGTAGCTGGCCAGCGTGAACGGCGCGCCGGCGAAGCCGATCAGCGGGGTGTCGCCCAGCTCGACCACGAGCTGGCGGACGGCCTCGTCGACGTACGACACGTCGTCGCGGGTGATCGGGCGGATCCGGTCGACGTCGGCGGCGGTACGGACCGGCTCGGCGACCACCGGTCCGGTGCCCGGCACGATGTCCAGGTCGATCCCGGCCGCTGCGACGGGGACCACAATGTCGCTGAACAGGATGGCCGCATCCACCCCGTGCCGGCGCACCGGTTGGAGGGTGATCTCGGTGACCAGCTCCGGACGGCGGCAGGACTCCAACATCGGCACGTTGGCGCGGATCTCCCGGTACTCCGGGAGGGAGCGGCCCGCCTGGCGCATGAACCAGACCGGGGTGTGCGGGACGGGCCGACGCCGACAGGCCCGGATGAAGGGCGAGTCGGCCGGGCCGCCGGGGCGCGGGTGTCCGTCTCGGGCGGCAGTGCCCGTGGTATCCGTGGTCATCGCCGCAATCGTGCCACGCCCCTCGCCTCCGACCCGCCGGGGGTGAACGGAAGGGACGTACCTAACGCCGAGCCCGCGAGACGGCGGCGGAGGGGCGTGTCGGCGCGCCGTCGAAGCGGGCGGACCAACGGCGGCATAGGCTGCCGACATGGCCCCCCCGATCGCGCTCCCGGAGACCTTCGCCCGCGCGGTCGCCGGGCTGCGGTCGCCGGCGCCCCGGCCGGAGATCACCCTGGAGGAGGTCGGCGCGCCCCAACGGCTCGCGCCGTTCACGTTCGCGCTCTCCGCGACGGTGCTGCGCGACGGCGACGAGGTGGCCACCGGCCGGCTGATCCTGCTGCACGATCCGGCCGGGCACGAGGCGTGGCAGGGCACGCTGCGACTGGTCACCTACGTGACGGCCGAGTTGGAGGTCGACCTCGCCGCCGACCCGCTGCTGCCCGGGGTGGGCTGGACGTGGCTGACCGACGCCCTGGATACCCAGGACGCCGGTCACCGGGCGATCGGCGGGACGGTCACCCAGACCATGTCGACCCGGTTCGGTGACCTCGCGGGCCCACCGACCGCCGGCGACATCGAGATCCGCGCCTCGTGGACACCTGTCGACGACAACCTCGCCCCCCACCTGCTCGGCTGGTGCACCCTGCTCGCCTCGACGGCCGGCCTGCCCCCGCCCGGGGTCACCGCTCTCTCCGACCGCCGCCCCGCCGCCACCGCCTGAACACTGTGGCGACGACGGGCGGCGCGGTGGATCAGAGGTAGTTCTCGGCCTCGTCGCAGACCTTGTCGAGGCCCTTCATCGCCGCGTCGTACGCGCCCTTGTTGCCGGCCGCCGCCGCGCCCAGCGCAGTCGTCAGCTTGTCCAGGCAACTCGCGATGACCTTCTTCTGCCGGGTCTGCTCGTCACGGTCGTTACGGGTACCGGTCAGATCCTGCTCGGTGTTGTCGAGCTTGTCCTGCATGACCTGAAGCTCGGTCTTGAGCTTGCCGATCTCGCTGGTGTTGGCGGCGATGGTGCCGTCGCGCTCGCTGACCTGGGCGGTGAGACGCTTCTCGGTCCGGTTCAGCTCGTTGTTCTTGGTCACGAACAGCCCGGTCATCACCCCGCTGACGACGAAGAGCAGAGCGGCCACCAAGGCCAGCACCAGCACCGCGCGACCGCGCCGAGGAGCCGGCGCAGCGCCGTACGGCGTCATACCGGGCGGGCCCGACATCGGCTGGCCGTACGCGGGACCGGAGACCGGCGGCGCCGACATGGGCTGCCCGTACGCCGGGCCGGAGACCGGCGGCGCCGACATCGGCTGGCCGTGCGGCGGGGCGCTGGCCGGGTAGGCCGACGTCTGCGGTGCGCCGTACGGCGGGGCGGCCTGGCCGGGCGCGTACTGCTGCGGCGGCGTGGGCTGGCCCGGGGTGGGCTGACCCGGCGCGTACTGCTGCGGCGCGGGCTGACCGGCCGGGTACCGCACGGTCGGGTCGGTGCCCGGCGCGGACGGCAGCGTCGCGTGCGGCACCGTCGCGTCGCCCTCGGGCGAGCCGGGCGGCGGCGGGGTGGTGGGCGGGAGGCCCTCCGGGCCGGTCGGTGGCTGGGACATGTTCTTCCTCCAGGGTGAGCAGGTCCTCCGCCGATGGGCGCGACGGACCGGATGCAGCGGCAGGTTCGTCCGGGGCCGAGGACCCGGAGACCTCGGGAACGACCGCTAGGGCCGTGGTTGGCGCGAGCGGCCGGAGCCGCGGGTCAGCAGATCTTGAAACCGTCGCAGGCGACCTTGATCGGTACGGCCAGCCCGATGCCCTCGGCGTCGCGAGCCTTGGCGGTGGCGATGCCGACCACCTGCTTGCTGCCGTTGATCACCGGGCCGCCGGAGTTGCCGGGGTTGATGGGGGCGTCGAACTGGATGGCCGGTCCGGAGCCACCCTGTGCGGCGCGCAGCGCGCTCACCACGCCTGTGGTGACGCTGTCCTCCAGGCCGAGCGGAGCGCCGACGACGACGATCTGCTGGCCGGACTTCACGGCGGTGGGCGCGGTGACCAGGCCGGTGAACTTGCCGGTGGTCCGCAGGTGCGCCACGTCGTTGGTCTTGTCGACCTTGACGATGGTGGCCGGAAAACGCTGGTCCGTGCGCTCCAGGAAGACCTCGCGTCCACCGGCCTCCCACACCGACTCGACCACGTGGAAGTTGGTGAACAGGTTGGTGCCACCGCCGGCCGCCGGCTTGCCCACCGCGAACGCGCTGCCGGTGAACTGCCCGGCCCGAACCCGGAACACGCTCGGCAGCACCGCGCTCGCCACCGCCTCCGGGTTGAACGCGGCCCCGGCCTGCTTCTCCAGGGCGTCCGCGCGCTTCTCCAGGCCGTCGAGGCGTGTGCCGTCGCCGTCCTGGGCCTGCGCCAACCGGCGGTCGGTGGCGGCGAGACGGTCGCCGAGCCGGTCCAGCTGGTACGCCTGAAGGCCGGCAACGGCGGCGAGCGCCACGACGAGCAGGGCGGCGAGCAGGACCGGCCAACGACGGCGGCTGGGTTGGACGGGCGGCGGGGTGACACCCGGCCACGCGGGCTGGCCGGCAGGGAACGGTGGCGCGCTGGCCAGGTCCCCGACGGGCGGGTAGCCGCCGCCGTGCGACGCCGGGGCGTACGGCGCGGTGCCGTAGGGCGCCGACGGGTAGGTACCGGTGCCCTGCCCCGGGGGTACGGCGGCCGGGGCGGGGCCCTGGCTCCACTGCCCGCTGTTAGGCGGTGCCGACCACCCGGTACGGGGTGCCGGAACGGCCGCGGTCGGCTCGGTGCCGCCCGGCGTGCCGGGCCAGGTGGCGCCGAGGGGTGGATGCGGTTCGATGCGCGGGGGCAGGGGGCCGGGTCGTTCGGCGGATGAACCGCTCACACCGTCCGGCTCGGCGCCGCCCATCGGTCGTCCGTCGCCCGCACCGAAGCCAGCCGTCATGATCGTCGTGCCTTTCCCCGTGGTCTCCCCGTGCGGCCGTCGTGCCGGATGTCACGCGATCGGGCCGACGACTCGATGGACCGTACCTGCGCGAACGGGCTTTGTCTCCCCCGATGTCCGGCATCCGAAAGGACACCTTGCGGACACCCGGCCGACACACGCCGGACCGGCTGCACACGCCGGATCGGCGCGCGCACTAGGGTTGGCAGGTGACCGACGAACCACCCCTGCGCCGTCGGCCCACCGCAGAACCTCCGGGACACGCACCCCAGCACCCGCCGTCGGCCCAGCCGCAGCCGGCGGGCGAGGGGCCCGACCCGACCGACGGTGGGCCCGTTCCGCTGACCGCTCCGCGTGACGGCACCCCCGATCCCGTGGCCACCCCGGCCGAACTCGCCGAGGTCGTGGCCCGGTTCGCGGCCGGCACCGGCCCGGTTGCCCTGGACGCCGAGCGCGCCTCGGGCTACCGCTACAGCCAGCGCGCGTACCTCGTCCAGCTACGCCGTGCCGGCGCCGGCACGGCGTTGATCGACCCACTGCCGCTGCCCGACCTCAGCGCGCTCGACGCGGTGATCGGCGATGCCGAGTGGGTGCTCCACGCCGCCAGCCAGGACCTGCCGTGCCTCGCCGAGGTGGGGCTGCGGCCACGCCGGCTGTTCGACACGGAACTGGCCGCTCGGTTGGCCGGGTTCGAGCGGGTCGGCCTGGCCGCGCTGACCGAGCAGCTACTCGGTTTCACCCTGGAGAAGCACCACTCGGCGGCCGACTGGTCCAGTCGCCCACTGCCCGAGTCGTGGTTGACCTACGCCGCGCTCGACGTGGAGATGCTCACCGATCTGCGCGACGCGCTCGACGCCGAACTGGCACGACAGGGCAAGTCGGCCTGGGCCGCCGAGGAGTTCGCCGCCCTGGTCCGCAGCGGCGCCCGGCCACCCCGGGTACGCGCGGAACCCTGGCGGCGTACGTCCGGCATCCACCGCGTACGCGGTGCGCGGGCCCAGGCCCGGGTCCGCTCGCTCTGGTACGCCCGCGACCAGATCGCCTCCCGGCGGGACGCCGCGCCCGGTCGGGTGCTGCCCGACTCGGCCATCGTCGCCGCGGCCGAGCTGGACCCGAAGGACGAGAAGACACTGCTGACGCTGCCCGGTTTCGGTGGCCGGTCGGTCCGTCGCCTGGCCCGCACCTGGCTGGCCGCGCTCGACGACGCCCGGGAACTGCCGGACGACGCGCTTCCGGTCACCCCGGCGGTCGAGGGCCCACCCCCACCGCACCGCTGGGCCGAGCGGGACCCGGTGGCGGCCGGTCGCCTGGCCCGTTGCCGGGAGGTGGTGGTCCGCATCGCGGCCGAACACAACCTGCCCCCGGAAAACCTGATCACCCCGGATTCGGTACGTCGCCTGGCGTGGAGCCCGCCGGATGAGATCACCGAGGCCACGGTGGCGGAGGCCCTGCGCGGCTTCAACGCCCGCGAGTGGCAGATCGCCCTGCTGAACCCACACCTGACAGAAGCCCTGTCCCCCAACCCCATCCCGTAGTCCCCACCCCACCCCACCCCGTTGATCATGAAGTTATTGCCACCGGCGCCGGCGTGTCCGGGCAACAACTTCATGATCACCGGGCGCTGGGGTGGGGTGGGGCCGGGCCGGGCGCTGGGGTGGGGTGGGGCCGGGCCGGGCGCTGGGGTGGGGTGGGGCCGGGCCGGGCGCTGGGGTGGGGTGGGGCCGGGCGCTGGGGTGGGGTGGGGCCGGGCGCTGGGGTGGGGTGGGGTGGGTGTTGTGGGGTGGGCCACAGTGGGGCGGTGGGGACGGGGCTGGTTACTGGCGAGTAGCATTCTGGGCGACGTGCCCCGCCCGGCCGACCCCTGTTCGGTCCGGAGCGCCGCCTGGCGGCGCGGAGGCCGAATGATGGTCGAGTAGGAGGCTCAAGTGCCCCGTGAAGTTCGGGATGTCGTCTTCGTCGACGGCGTCCGTACCCCATTCGGCAAGGCGGGTGGCATGTACGCCAACACCCGCGCCGACGACCTGGTGATCCGCTGTATCCGTGAGCTCCTGCGCCGCAACCCGCAGCTACCCCCGGAGCGGGTCGAGGAGGTCGCCGTCGCGGCCACCACCCAGATCGGCGACCAGGGCCTCACCATCGGCCGTACCGCCGCGCTGCTGGCCGGTCTGCCCAAGACCGTGCCCGGTTTCGCCATCGACCGGATGTGCGCGGGCGCGATGACCGCCGTGACGACCGTGGCCAGCGGCATCGCGATGGGCGCGTACGACGTCGCGATCGCCGGCGGCGTCGAGCACATGGGCCACCACCCGATGGGTGAGGGCGTCGACCCCAACCCGCGCATCATCGCCGAGAAGCTGGTGGACCCGTCCGCGCTGGTCATGGGCGCGACCGCGGAGAACCTGCACGACCTGGTCCCGCACATCACCAAGGAGCGCACCGACGCGTTCGCGCTCGCCTCGCAGCAGAAGACCGCCAAGGCGTACGCCAACGGCAAGCTCCAGGACGACCTGGTGCCGATGTCGATCCGCGACGCCGAGGGCGGCTGGGGTCTGGCAGGAGTGGACGAGGCTCCCCGGGACACCTCGCTGGAGAAGCTCGCCACTCTGAAGACTCCGTTCCGCCCGCACGGCAAGGTCACCGCCGGCAACGCGGCCGGCCTGAACGACGGCGCGACCGCCAGTCTGCTCGCCGACGAGGCCACCGCCCGCGAGCTGGGTCTGCCGATCGCCATGCGGCTCGTGTCGTTCGGTTTCGTCGGGGTGGAGCCCGAGGTGATGGGCGTCGGACCGATCCCGTCGACGGAGAAGGCCCTGCGCCTGGCCGGGCTCGGCATCGACGACATCGGCCTGTTCGAGCTGAACGAGGCGTTCGCCGTGCAGGTGCTCGCCTTCCTCGACCACTTCGGCATCGCCGACGACGACCCGCGGGTCAACCCGTGGGGCGGCGCGATCGCCATCGGTCACCCCCTCGCGTCCTCCGGCGTACGGCTGATGACGCAACTGGCCCGTCAGTTCGCCGAGCACCCCGAGGTCCGCTACGGCGTGACCGCCATGTGCATCGGCATCGGCATGGGCGGCACGGTCATCTGGGAGAACCCGCACTGGACGGAGGGCGACAAGTGAGCGAGGTCGTCACGAAGGCGCTGCTGCGCCAGGTGAACGTGCCGGGGCTGGACCGCCCCGCCGCGCTGATCACCCTGGACAACGGCTTCGACCACACCAAGCCGAACACCTTCGGCCCGGGCGGGCTGGCGAGCCTGGACGAGGCGATCACCGCCGCGCTCGCCGCCGACCCGGCGTTGATCGCGATCACCGGCAAGCCGTACATCTTCTGCGTGGGCGCGGACATCGTCGGCCTGCCGCAGCTCGCCGACCGCGCCCAGGCGCTGGAGATCGGCCGGCTCGGCCACCGGGTCTTCGCCCGCCTCAAGGACAGCACGGTCCCCACCTTCGCGTTCGTCAACGGCGCGGCGATGGGCGGCGGCCTGGAGCTGGCACTGCACTGCCACTACCGGACGCTCTCCGGTGGCGCGGCGGCGCTCGCCCTGCCCGAGGTGTCCCTCGGCCTGGTGCCCGGCTGGGGCGGCACCCAACTGCTGCCGAACCTGATCGGCATCCCCGCCGCCACCCAGGTGATCATCCAGAACCCGCTCATGCAGAACAAGATGCTCAAGCCGAAGCAGGCCGCCGAGTTGGGCATCGCGGACGTCCTGCTGGAACCGGCCGATTTCCTGGAGCGCTCGCTCGAGTGGGCCGCCGGGGTGGTGCGCGGTCAGGTGACGGTGATCCGGCCCGAGGTCGACAAGGACATGTGGGCGGGCGTGCTCTACTTCGCCCGGGAGACGCTGAACCAGCGGCTGCACGGCGCGGTCCCGGCCGCGTACAAGGCGTTGGACCTGCTGGAGACCGCCAAGGACGCCGACTTCGCGGCCGGTACCGCCGCCGAGGACGAGGCCCTGGCGGACCTGGTCTTCTCCGAGGAACTGCGCAGCGGCCTGTACGCCTTCGACCTGGTGCAGCGGCGGGCCAAGCGGCCGGCCGGCGCACCGGACAAGGGCCTGGCCCGCACGATCACCAAGGTCGGCATCGTCGGCGCCGGCCTGATGGCCAGTCAGTTGGCGTTGCTGTTCGCCCGCCGTCTCCAGGTGCCGGTCGTCATGACCGACCTGGACCAGGCCCGGGTGGACAAGGGCGTCGGCTACGTGCACACCCAGATCGAGAAGGCCGTCACCAAGGGCCGGATGGACAAGCGTACGGCCGCGAAGCTGTACGGCCTGGTCAGCGGCACTGTCGACAAGGGCGCGTTCGGTGACGCCGATTTCGTCATCGAGGCGGTCTTCGAGGACCTGGGCGTCAAGAAGCAGGTCTGGGCCGAGCTGGAGAAGATCGTCTCCCCGGAGGCGGTGCTCGCCACCAACACCAGCTCGCTGTCGATCACCGAGATGGCGGCGGAGTTGGAGCACCCGGAGCGGGTGGTCGGCTTCCACTTCTTCAACCCGGTGGCCGTGCTGCCACTGCTGGAGATCGTCCGTGGCGAACGCACCGACGACGCCACCCTCGCGACCGCGTTCGCGGTCGGCAAGCAGCTCAAGAAGTCGAGCGTGCTGGTCAAGGACGCCCCGGCGTTCGTGGTGAATCGGCTGCTCACCCGCTTCCTGGGCACGGTCTTCGCCGCCGTCGACGCCGGCACTCCGCTGGACGTCGCGGACAGCGCCCTGGACCCGCTGGGCCTGCCGATGCGCCCGCTCGCCCTGCTCCAGCTCGTCGGGCCGGCCGTCGCGTACCACGTGGGGGGTACCCTGCACGCCGCCTACCCGGACCGGTTCGGCGTCAGCGAGAACCTCAAGCGGATCGCGGACTCGGGTCGGCCGATCGTGGTCGACGACCAGGTCAACGAGGAGGTCGCCAAGCTGCTCGTCGTCGGTGACCAGCCGCTGACCGCCGAGCAGGTACGACAGAACGCGCTCGACGCGCTCGCGCAGGAGATCCGGCTCATGCTGGACGAGGGCGTGGTCGCCGAGGCGCAGGACATCGACCTGTGCATGATCCTGGGCGCCGGTTGGCCGTTCCACCTGGGCGGCGTCACCCCGTACCTGGACCGCACCGGCACCTCCGAGCGGGTCACCGGCCGGCGGTTCCTGCCGCGCGGGGCGGCGAGCCTGCCCGCCTGACCGTTCGGCTCCACCGTCGCGGTGGCCGGCTCGTCCCTCGTGGACTTGCCGGCCACCGCGCTCGTTCGCACCGCCGGTGTGACCCGGACGGGTACCGCGTCGGGACGCGCGCCGGGTTACGATCACGCGCTTCGCACCCCATCCTGGAGCTGACTGATGTCCCAGCCGCCGGCCAATCCCTTCGGCCCGCCGCACGATTCCCCCACTCCGCCGCAGCAGCAGGGCCAGCCGGCCGTGCCGCAGCAGCCGGGTCCACCGCAGCAGCCCGGTTGGCCGCAGCAGCAGGGCCAGCCGTACGGCGGCCCGCACCTGGCCGGTCCACCGCCGAAGAAGTCGAATGTTGGCAAGATCATCCTGATCGCGCTGGCCGTACTGCTGGTGCTCTGCCTCGGTGGCGCGGCGGCCATCTGGTTCACGGTCAAGGACGAGGTGGGCGACGTCGTCGACGCCACCAAGACCCGCGTCGTCGCGCCGGCCACCCTCGCCGGCCGTGCCAAGAACACCGACCCGCAGTTGCAGACGGTCGCCGACCAGATGGTCGCCTCCATGAAGTCCGAGGTGAAGAACGAGACCAGCACTGTCGGTGCGTTCTACGGCGACCCGACCAAGCAGGACCTCCTCATGATCGCCGCGGTGTCCGGCGTGATGGCCGACCCGAAGAAGGAGCTGGACGAGGCGGTCACCGGGCTCTCCAGCGAGCTGTCGGTGACCAACATGACGGCGGTCGACGCGGGGCCGCTCGGCGGTGACGCCCGCTGCGGCGACGGCAAGGCCGAAGGCGTACCGCTCGGCGTCTGCATCTGGGCCGACCGGGGCAGCGTGGGCCTGACGGTCATGTACTTCAAGACCGCCGAGCAGACGAAGGCGGAGTTCGTCACCATCCGTGGTCAGATCGAACAGCGTTCCTGACCCGGACACCATCGGGCCCCGGTCACCTCAGGGTGACCGGGGCCCGCGTTCATGGACCACGTCGACGTCCGCGCGCCCGCGAGTCCCTCGCCCAGCGCGGCCTCAGCCGAGCTGCTCAGCCCATTGATCCAGAGGGTGTCCATTAGGGACCTTTAGCGTCTGTCGTGTCAGTACTGCCTGAATCGAGTATTGGAGTACGACAGTGGGCTCAACAATCATCAGGCGCGGCGTCGCCGCGGCGGCGGGCATCCTGCTCGCGTCCGCGCTACTGCCGACGAACGCGCGGGCCGAGCCGCCCGGCTCCCGGGTCGCCGAGGCGGCGAACTCGCTGCGAGCGAGTCTTGGCGCACAGGGTGTCGTCGAGATCGACCGTGACACCGCGACGCTGCGGCGGCTGGCTCGGCTCGACGGTTACCTGACCGGGCCGAGCGCTGCCGCGCCCGAGCGGATCGCCCGCGACTATCTGGCAGCCCACCGGTCGGTCGTCGGCCTGACCGTCGCCGAGATCGCCGCCCTGCGGCTGCGCAAGGACTACGTCGACATCGAGGGCACCCACCACCTGAGCTTCGTGCAGCGCGTGAACGGGGTCGACGTCGTCGGTAACGGCATCAAGGCGCACATCACCAGAGACGGCCGGCTGATCGCTGTCGACGGCGCACCGCTCGCTGGGCTGCCCACCACGCTCGGCTCCGCGAGCGTCGACGCGGTCGCCGCCCGCAGGACCGCGGTACGCAACGTGTCGGGCACCGCGACGGCGACGGTCCGCTCCCGAACCACGGCGTCCGTGACCTTCTCCGACGGCGGCCGCGCCCGCCAGGTCGTCTTCAACACGCCGGCGGGTCCGAAACTGGCGTGGGAGGTGATCGACATGGACGAGGGTCATCTCAGCGTGGTGGATGCGGCCAACGGCGCGATCCTCTTCCAGCGGAGCATGGTCGCCGAACACCACGCGACGACGTGGCAGAACTACCCGGGCGCCCCGGTCGGCGGACGCCAGCGCACGGTCGACCTGAACAGGTGGTTGCCGGCGAACGCGGGCAGGCTGGAGGGCAACGTCGGGCACGTCTACTCCGACGTGAACGCCGACAACGCCCCGCAGGCGTCGGAGGAGGTCGAGCCAGACGCCACGAGCAGCTTCGACTTCCCGTTCACGGATTTCTCCAACCAGGTCGGTGCCCCCTGTTCGGCGCAACGGCAGTGCTCGTGGAATCCGGCGGTGCCGTATTCCTGGCAGAGCAACCGCAAGCAGAACGCGGCGCAGCTCTTCGCCTTCCTGGGAACCTGGCACGACCATCTCGCGGCCGCACCGATCGGCTTCACCCGGGCGGCGGGCAACTTCGAGGCTGTCGACGGCGATGGGGTGATCGCCGAGGCGATGGACGGCGCGGACACCGCCAACGGCCTGCCGGACAGCGCCCACGACAACAACGCCAATATGACGACTCCGCCGGACGGCATGGCGCCGCGCATGCAGATGTACCTGTTCGTCAAGTCGGCGAGCGTTCTCGCCGGTAACTCCGGCGACACGGCGGACATCCTCTACCACGAGTACACCCACGGACTGTCCGACCGCCTGGTGGTCGACGCCAGCGGCAACTCGACCCTGATCAGCGCCCAGGCGCAGGCGATGTACGAGGCGTGGAGCGACTGGTACGGCCTGGACTATCTGGTCGACAGCGGCCTCGAGCAGGACGACGCCGTCGACGGTGACGTTCGCGAAGGCGACTACATCCTGGGCGGCCGTTCGGTGCGCAGCGAGGCGATGGACTGCCCGGTGAACAGCACCGAGCCGGTCTGCGCCGGCAACCCCGCCGCAGGCGTGGGCGGTTACACCTACGGCGACTACGGCAAGATCCGCAATTCGTCGACCGTGCCGGGGACCACCGAGCCGGAGATCCACGCCGACGGTGAGATCTGGGCACAGACGCTCTGGGACCTGCGCGCGGCGATCGGGAGCCGCCTGGCCCGCTCCCTGGTCACCCGGGCGATGGAACTCTCACCGGCGGACCCGTCCTACCTGGACATGCGCGACGCGATCCTGCTGGCCGACCGGGTCGTGAACCGCGGCCGCGGGCAGCGGGACATCTGGCGGGTCTTCGCGGCCCGTGGCATGGGCGTGCACGCGAGCACGGACGGCACCAGCGACACCACTCCGACCGAGGACTTCTCGGTGCCCCGCCGCTGACGCGCGGGCGTAGGTACGGCGGGACGCCGCGACTGCGGCGTCCCGCCGTACGCAGACCCTAGGCCGCCGGGGCGTCCGGCCGCGCCGGTGACGCCGCCCGCTCGGCCGCGCTACGCAGCACGCAGAACTCGTTGCCCTCCGGGTCGGCGAGCACGACCCAGCCGGAGCCGTCCGGCCGGATCTGGTCGGCGACGTGCACCGCGCCGATGCCGAGCAGCCGCTCGACCTCCTCGGCCCGGGTCCGGTCGGCGGGTTGCAGATCGAGGTGCAGTCGGTTCTTCACCGCCTTGTCCTCGGGCACGGCGATGAAGAGCACCTCCGGGCCACCCGGCGGCAGCAGCATCGCCTCCGGATCGCCGGGGAAATCGTCCGGCTGCATGGGGCAGTCGAAGACCTGTGACCAGAAGCCGGCCAGGGCGTACGTGTCGCGACAGTCGAAGCTGATGTTGTGGATCGTCGAACTCACAGTGGTCCTCCACGAGAGTGGCCTGGTACGGGGAACTCCGCCTCCGGGACCTCAGCCGGCGTGCACCCGGGGTGCGGAGTCATGGTTGGCGGACATCGACGCACCCCCTCTCGTCTCGGGCTGACCGGCTGATCTTGCCGGGTGCCGGGTGTCCCGCGCAACCGTCTTCTCACCCACTGATGGCCACCGGGCCGGGCACCGCCGGGGCGTCCACCGCCGGCAGGGTGACCGTCACCTCCAAGCCGCCGCCGGGCTGGGCGACCACCCGGACCGTACCGCCGTGCGCCTGGCAGACCGCGCGGACGATGGACAGCCCCAGGCCGGAGCCGCGCGCGCCGGTCCGTTCCCGGCCGCCGCGCCGGAACGGCTCGAACAGCCCCGGCACGTCGGCCTGGTCCACCTCGAAACCGGTGTTGCCGACCACCAGCCACGAGCGCTCGCCGTCGGTGCCGGTACGCACCCAGAGCCGCCCGTGCAGGTGGTTGTAGCGCACCGCGTTCTCGATCAGGTTGCCGGCCAGCCGATCGAGCAGCCCGGGATCGCCGACCACCGGCGCGGACTCCAGCGACGTCTGCACGCGCAGGCCGATGCGCTCCACCTCGCGGCGCATCGCCGACAGCGCGTTGGCGGTGCCAGTGGCGAGGTCACACTCGGTACGCCGGCCCAGCCGCCGTCCGGCCTGCGCTTCGCTGCGGGCCAGCACGAGCAGCGCGTCGACCAGCCCGTTCGCCCGCTCCGAGGCGTCGCGGACCACGGTGGCCATCCGGCGGTACTCGGCGGCGTCCGCGTCGTCGTCGCTGAGCGTCACGTCGATCTCGGTCCGCATGACGGCAAGGGGAGTCCGCAGCTCGTGCGAGGCGTTCGCCACGAAGCGCTTCTGCGCCTCGAACGCGGACGCGATCCGGTCCAGCATCGCGTCGAACGTCTTGGCCAGCTCGGCCACCTCGTCGTCCGCGCCCGAGTAGCCGATGCGCTGGTCCAACGTCGCCTCGCCGAGCCGCTGTGCGGTCGCGGTGACCTGGTGCAGGGGCCGCAGCGCCCGCCCCGCCACCGCGTACGCGCCGGCGACCCCGACCACGCTGATCGCCAACAGCGCGACCAGGCCCTTGGCCAGCAACTCCCCCGAGGCGGAGTCGACCAGTTCACGTTGCCACTGGGCGGCGTCCATCGTGCCGCCGTCGGAGAGCAGCACCGTCGTGCCGGGCAGCAGCTCGTCGGTGGGCCGCAGCGCGTCGCGGACCAGCAGCCAGGCCAGCAGCACCAGGATCGCGCCCGCGCCGACCAGCAGCACACCGTTGAGCAGGGTCAACCGCAGCCGCAGAGTGGGCCGCAACGGGCGCTTCACGGCTGGACCTCGGCCGTGCGGTAACCCGCGCCCACCACCGTCTCGATCAACGGCGGATCGCCGAGCTTCTTCCGCAACGTCATGACGGTCACCCGGACGATCGTGGTGAACGGGTCGGTGTTGGCGTCCCAGACCCGTTCCAACAGCTCCTCGCTGGACACCACCGCGCCACGGGCCTTGAGCAGCTCGCTGAGCACCCCGAACTCCTTGTTCGTCAGGTCCATCGGCACCCCGGCGCGGGTGGCGACCCGACGTGCCGGGTCCAGCACCAGGTCGGCCAGTTCGAGCACCGGCGGCGCGGCCGGGGTGGCCCGCCGGCCCAGCGCCTGCACCCGGGCGACCAACTCGTCGAACGCGAACGGCTTCGGCAGGTAGTCGTCCGCGCCGAGTTGAAGCCCCTCCACCCGATCGGCGACGGTGCCGCTCGCGGTCAACATCAGCACCCGGGTCAGCGCCCCCGAGGCGGCGAGGTCGGCACAGATCTGGTCGCCGTGCACACCGGGCAGGTCACGGTCGAGCACCACCACGTCATACCGGGTGACGAACGCCGCCTCGTGGCCGGCGTCGCCGTCGTACGCGACGTCGACCGCCATGCCCCGCTTGCGCAACCCGCGCGCGATCGCGTCGGCGAGGTTGCGTTCGTCCTCGACCACCAGTACCCGCATGCCGGCCTCCTCGCTGCTGACCACCGACAACCTAGTGCCGGCCGGCAACCATCCTCCCTCGCCGACCGCCCGGACCCGCCGACGGTCAGCGGGTCAACCGCCACACCCCGAACGCGGCGTCCTGACGGCGACAGAGCAGCCACCCGGTGGCGGACCGGCAGTCCCCCGAGGCGTCCGGCAACACGTCCAACACCCGCACCGTGCCACCCCGGACGTCCAACTCGGCGACGACCAGGCCGCCGTCGGGGTGGGGGCGTACCCCGATCAGTGGTTTGTCGACGTCGGACCGGACGATCTCCCAGCGACCCAGCCTCGCCAGCACCCGGCCGGTCGGCGGATCGAGGACGACGAGATCCTCGGATCCCGGCCCGGCGCTGCTCACCGCGGTGGCCAGCAATCGGTCGGCGTACGGCCAGACCCACCCCCAACGGTCGTCGGCCCACCGCGGCTCACCTGTCGCGGCGTCGATCGTCCGCATCCCGGCGGACTGGCTCTGCAGGCACAGGAGGACGCCGCAGGCGGAGACGTACGTCTCCCCGACGGCAGGGATCTGCCAACGCCGGTCCAGGTGGTCCAGGCCGTACGCCGAGATGACGGACGGTGGTCCGTCGATGGTGACCAGCAGGTCGTCCACCACCTGCAGGACGCGGGGCGTTCCGCCGCGCGGCGCGGGCAGGTGGGCGCCCCTCAGCACCGTTCCGGTGGTCGCATCGCGGACCTCGACCTGCCCGTTCCCGCGCAGGAGCACCAGCCGGTCCACCCATCGCTCACCGTCGCGCGGGGTGAGGTCGGCACCCGCCTCGACGGACGCCTGCCAGCGCACGGTGCCGCAGCACGCGTCGACGGCGCGCAGGACGCCCGCGGCCTCGTCCGCGCCGGACCACAGCAGGATCCCGCCGTCGGGCAGGGCAACGGGTCGTCCCGGCTGCTGCCAGAGGTACGCGCCCGTCTCGGGGTCCAGGGCGATCGTAATCGTCCCGGAGTGGTCCGTGCCGCTCTCGTACCCGACGGCCAGCAGCGTTCCGCCCTGCCGCGCGACGCCCCAGTACCGGCCCTCGACCGGCAGCGACGTACGCCAGGCCTGCTCACCGTCGGGCAGTCGGGTGGCGGTCAACGTGCGCTGCCCCGTCGCCCCGAGCTGCTCGACGAGGAAGATCATGTCGTCGGAGAGGATCGCGTCCGCGTTGTTCGCCGCTGGCAGCGTCACCATCTCGCGCGGGGTGAGTGGCACCGACCCGGCGAGGCCGACCAGCACCAGCACCAGGACCAGCACGCCGCGCAGGGGTCGCCCGCGGGCCGCCGGCGGACGGGGCAGCCGGGCGGTGTCGAGGTCCGGTCCCTGGCGCAGTTCACCGAGGTCGATCACGGGGCCGGTCACCGGGGCAACCGCCAGAGTGCCGTCGAGCCGTCGAGCCGTCGACAGAGCAGGACGGGCTGCGCGGCCTGGCATCCGCCCACCACGCCCGGCAGGACATCGAGAATCCGCGTCCGCCCGGCGGTGAGGTCCAGCTCGGCGACGACGAGCCGACCGTCGGGTGTCGGGCGTACGCCGAGCAGCGTGTCCTCGCGGCGCACCTGGTTCACCAACTGCCACCGGCCCAGCTCGGCCCGTTCCCGTCCGGTCCGCGCGTCGCGGACCGCGTACCGCTGCTCGGACGTGGCCACCAGCAACCTGTCCCGGCGGACGTCGACGAGCATGTCCGGACCCTGGTCCGACCAGCGGACGGCACCGGTGGCGGGGTCGATCATCTGGATACCGCCGGTCTGCTGGACCGCGCACAGCAGATCCGCGCACGGTACCGCCCAGGCGACCAGTGGCACCGGGGACCTCCAGGCCGGCGCCATCGCGGGCAGCCGGAAGGCGACAAGTTCGGTACTGCCGGGTGGGACGAGCAGCACCAGGTCGTCCGCGACCTGCACCCGTTGGAACGCCGACCGGGCGCCGGGCAGGGTGTCGACGCTGTGCCGCAGGGCTCCGGTGTCGGCGTCGTACACCTGCACCTCGCCGGTCGGCTGCACGAACACGACCTGGTCGACCTGGTCGACCTGGTCGCCCTGGTCGCCCTGCCGGTGGAAGTCGGTGCCACCGAACGGCGCGGGCACCGACCAGAGCACCCGCCCGGTGTCGGGCGTCACCCGGCTCACCGAGCCCAACCCGTCCTCCGTGTCGTTGACGAGGAGCATGCCCCCGTCGGTCGCCCGCTGGACGATCCCCGGGTTGCGCCAACGCCGCTGACCCGTCTCGGCGTCGAAGGCGGTTGTCTCCAACACCCCGTCGGCGGTGCTGACGCCCACCGCCAGCAGCATCCCGCGTTGCATCCACGCGGAAACGTAGTCTCCGCTGCGCTCCAGCGGTGCACGCCACCGACGTCGCACGCTGTCACCGCCCGTCGGCCCGGGTTGGTCGTAGACGGTCAGGTACCGGTCCCCGCTGGGCGTGGACGCGTCGACCACCACGATCGCGTCCTCGGTGAGGTACGCCGACGCGCCGGGCGCGGTCGGCACGGACGTCACGGTGCGGTGCCGTACCGCCGTCGCGCCGGTGAGCGCGACGAGGGCGAGCAGCAGCACCACCGCGGTCCGCAGGGGACGGCCCACGGCGCGCGGCGGACGGGCCGTCGGCTGCGCCACCGGCTCGCCCCGGACCTCGCCCAGCTCGATGATCGGCAACGATCGTCCCTCCATCGCCGGTGGATCCGACCGGGGGCGGCCCGGCAGACCGGCCGTGACCGTACCGGCCCGGCAAAAGCGACGCATCCTCGCCTGTACGATGGCGCGTCGTGGCTGTGCCGGTGGTAGACCCCTCGCTGAATCCCGTGACCGACGCCGAGCCGGCCGAGGTCGAGCCGACACGGCGGCCTCGACGCCGCCCGAGCCGAGCCGACCTGTTGGCCCTCGGAGCCTATGTGGTGCTGGGCGTCTTCGTCTGCCTCAACTACTGGGGGGACGTGACGGGTCGGGTCTCGTCGCACCTGCCCACCGACCACAGCTGGTTCGAGTGGCTGTTCGCGCACGGCGCGTACTCCGTGCGGCACCTGGAGAACCCGCTGTTCACCGCCCGGCAGAACGCCCCGGACGGCGTGAACATGATGGCCAACACCTCGCTGCTCGGGGTGACCCTGCCGCTGGCCCCGCTGACCATGCTGCTCGGCCCGCAGGTGATGTACGCGCTCTACCTGGGTGGGGCGCTGGCCGCCACCGCCGGCACCGCGTACTGGATGCTCTCGCGGCACCTGGTGCGCTCCCGGGCGGCGGCCTTCGTCGGCGGGGCCTTCCTCGGCTTCGCGCCGGGCGTCATCCACCACGCCAACGGTCAGCCCAACTTCGTCTCCAACTTCCTGCTCCCGTTGATCGTGGTGCGGGTGCTGCGGCTGGCTGAGCCGGGCCGATGGCGGCGCAACGGGCTGGTGCTCGGCGCGCTGGTGACGTACCAGATCTTCATCAACGAGGAGATGCTGCTGCTCACCGCACTGGCCTGCCTCGTCGTCGTGGTGGCGTACGCGGCGCAGCGACCACGGGCCACCCGCGCCATGGCCGGGACGTTCCTGGCCAGCATGAGTGTCGCCGGTGGGCTCACCCTGGTGCTCACCGCGTACCCGATCTGGTTCCAGTTCGACGGCCCCCAGTCCTACCGGGGCCTCCAGGGTGGCGTCTTCCACAACTGGGGCGAGGACCTGGTCGCCTTCGTCTCCTTCGCCCGGGACACCTGGGCGGGTGACCCGGCGATCGAGAAGACGATCGGGCTGACCGAGCAGAACACCTGGTTCGGCTGGCCGCTGGTACTGCTCTCGCTGGTGGCCCTGGCGCTGCTCGTACGCCGCTCGCTGGCCGCCCGGATCGTGGCGGTGCTCGTCGTGGTGTTCACCGTGGCCGCGATCGGGCCGTGGGTGCGCTTCGACGGGGTCGAGACCGACATCCCCGGCCCGTGGTCGTACGTGTCGGACGAGCTGCCGCTGGTCGAGATGATGATGCCCACGCGCCTGGCGCTGGTGGTCGCCGCCGCGGTGGGCGTACTGCTGGCGCTGTTCTGGGACGCGGCGGCCCGCCACGGCCGCCCGGCCCTCGCGCCGGCCCCGCGCGCCGGTGAGCCGGCCGCCGCGCCGGTCGCGGCGCGTCGACGGTGGCTGCGCCCGCTGGGGTACGCGGCGGTCGCCCTCGCCCTGCTGCCGCTGTTCCCCCGGCCGCTGCCGGCGCAGCAGATCGACCCGCCGCCGCACTTCATCACCGCAGGCGGCTGGCGACCGTACGTGCCGGCGGGCCGGACCCTCGTCCCGGTGCCGATCCCGAGCAACGTGCACGGCCTGCCGACGCTGCGCTGGAGTGCCCTCACCGGGCAGGAGTTCCCCATCCCGGGCGGCTACTTCATCGGCCCGAACGAGTTGGGCGAGGGCGTCTTCGGCGCCCCGAACCGGCCCACGAGCAGCCTCATCTACTCCACGATGGACGCGGGCGTCCTGCCGGCGCTCACCGACGAGAACCGGCGGCAGGCCGTCGAGGATCTGCGGTTCTGGCGCGCGTCGGTGGTGGTGCTCGGAGCGCACCCGCGCGAGGCGGTGCTCCGCGAGCTGGTCACCGCGCTGATCGGGCCGCCGCAGCGGGTCGACGACGTCTGGGTCTGGGACGTCCGCGCCCTGGTGGGCTGATCAGCCGACCGGGGGCCGGACGTCCCGTCGTGGGCGCGCGGGCGGCACCCCGACCGGCGCCGTTCCGGGTGGTCGTCAGACCGAGCGGTCGGTCAGCGTCCGGACGTCCCACACCCAGACGTCCAGCTCCTGCCGACCGGGACCGACCAGCTCCTCGACGGTACGCCGCAGCGGCTCGGCGTTCTGCTGCCGGACCGGAAGCACGAGGATCGCCGCCCGCCAGTGCCGCAACTCGTCCGTGAAGCGCCGGCGCTGCCGGTCGTCCAGCTTGGAGGTACGACCGGTGGTCGCCACCTCCTCCAGCAGTTGGCTGACCCCGCTGGGCCGGCCGCCGAACCGGCCCGGGTCGCCGGTGTTGCCGTTGCGGGGGGCGAGGAAGTAACCACCCGGAATCTTGAAGTCGAGGTTGGTGGCCGCCGCCCAGCGCATGCCGTGCGTGTTGCCCATGCTGGGCACCGGGATCGGCACGAGCGTCTGGTCCGGACCGACGTACGCCCGCCAGCGGTCGGCGGTGATGAACTCCGGCACCGGCGGTCGGGAGACCATCCGCAGCGGCATCGGAGCGATCGGCAGCAGCGCGAACGCCAGGCCGGCGGCGGTCAGTGTCCGGACGGTACGCCGCTCGGCCGGACGCAGCGCCCAGGCCCGCTCGACGGCGAGCGCGAGCAGCAGGCCGATGACGACCGTGGTGATCAGACCGAAGCGGGTCGGCACCACCGCGTCCAGCAGGGGCAGGTGCACCAGCAGCTCCCACGGCCCCGCGATCAGGTCCCGGTCCCACCAGGAGATCTGCTCGCCGAGCGAGAGCAGGGCGAAGAACGCGCCGGTCGTGGCGAGCGCCCGCACGACCATCTCCCGACGCAGCCAGACCACGACGCCGACGGCCAGCAGCGACAGGCTCCAACCGAAGAAGGCGTTCTCCTCCGAGTAGTTCGGCGCCAGGTTGACGTTGGCCCGCTGGTTGCCGCCGAGCGTGGCCGAGCCGGGCGCGAAGAAGGAGGCGATGTCGTTGCCGTAGTCCTGCACCGCGTCGCTGAGCCCGTGGTACGCCATCGGCCCGGCGAACTGCACATACAGCGGGTACGCCAGCAGCGCCCCGGCCAGCAGCGCGCAGGCGGCGAGACCGGCGGCCAGCGGTCGCCACGCAGCCCACCAGCGGGCCGGCTCCTGGGCCACCACCGCGAGCAGGAAGATCCCGCAGGCCATCGCCGTGAAGAGCAGAATCTCCTCGTTGATGAACGCCTGGGCGGTGACGAGCAACGCCAGCAGGACGCCGTCGCGGACCGGCCGGCGCGAGCGGGTGAGCACCAAGACCCGCCAGACGATGAACGGCAACAGGAACTGGCTGATGATGTTCGGATGCCAACTGGCGTGCGAGAGCATCGCCGGGGAGAAGCCGCAGAACCAGCCGCCGGCCGCGGCCGCGAGCGGCGTACGCACGATGTGACGGCGGAGCACGAAGTACCAGGCCAGGGCGGTGCCGGCGAGGCCGAGCGTCACCAACATGACGAAGGACACCGCGGGGCCGAACAGCAGGGTCACCGGCACCATCGGGATGCCCAGCGCCAGCACCGCCGTGTTGGCCATCAGGTTGACGCCGTCGGGGTAGTTGAACTGCTCGGTGTAGAACGGATACTCCCCGTGCAGCACCACCCGCACCGAATGGGCGAGGAAGAACTGCACCTGGGCGGGGTCACCGGTGTAGAGCGACGCCACCCGGCCGGCCGGGTCCAGCCAGATCCGGCTGGTCACCCAGAGTGCGGCGAGCAGGAACAGCGCGCCGACCGCCAGGTGCTGTCGTCGCCGGGTCCAGCCCGACCAACGGCTCCGGCCCGACCCGGACGCCGCGACCGTCTCGTCCGGCGCGGTCGGTGCGGGCGCGGACTCGTCCGGCACGGTCGAGGTCTGGGCACTCGTCGCGGGCGCGGACTCGTCCGGCACGGTCGAGGTCTGGGCACTCGTCGCGGGCGCGGACTCGTCCGGCACGGTCGAGGTCGACACGGACGCTTCCGGCGCGCGTGAGGTCGACGCGACCGAGGTTGGGGACGCTGTCGGGGCCGGGACGGTCTCGACGCGGTCGGTCGGAGCGGCGGAGTCGCCGGGCGCCCCGACGGACCTGGCCCGGGAAGCGAGGGCACGGGACTCGGCAGGCGTCACAGTCGGCGGAGTCTACCCGAGTGACGAAAGGGCACTAAAGCCGCGGTGGTGTCCATTGTGGTGGGTGCGGAACCAGCCAGCGGCGGCGTCGCGTCGGACATCTCGTACTATGGCGCTTTCCGGGAACGACGGCGAGGCGATCGGGGGCGGATCAGGTGACTCCGGGCCGCCGGCACGGCAGGACGCTCGCCGTCCTGCTCGCCGCGCTGATGACCGCCACCGCGTGCGGTCCCGTCGCGGACCGAGCGCCCCGTGATCTGCGGGTGGGGTACGACAGCCTCGACGGCACACTGGCCGTGTGGCCGCCGCGGGGTGACCTGTCCGGCGACACGGCGGTGACGAGGGCGGTCACCGAGGCGGTGCGCGAGTGGCGCTCGCCAGCCGACGACCGTGCGCACCTGCCCTCGTCCGGCATCCTCTTCTCCGGGCGCGTCGACGGCGCTCCGGTGGCCCTGGTCGCGGCCGACGTGCCCGGCGAGAGCGCGTCCTGGCTGCTGCAACTCACCGGCGACAGCGGCCGGTACGCCATCACCCGCGCCACCGAATACACCGACCCCGGCTACCTGGTCTACTCCGACGTGCTTCCGGTGCAGACGGCCGGCGGCAGGCGCTACCTGGTCTCGGCGCGGGTGCAGCAGCTCCTCGGACCGCAGGGACGGGCGTTGGTCGTCGCCGACGGTCTCAGCGCCCCGGTCGACGTGCCGGCCTGCATGGCGGTGGGCGTGACGGCAACCCTCCGGGCCACCGAGTCTCTGCCCCGGGGACGGGCCGCCGACCGCCTGCTCGACCTGGGCACCGGCACGACCGACCCGCGCTATCCGCTGGTCCGGGACGAGTCCGGCGCGGGCCGTCGGGCGCTCACCGGCCTGGACACCTGCGTGCTGGCGGGTGAGCGGGGTCCGTTCGGCAGCATCCCGCGCCGGATCGGCGACCGGGACGCGCCGAAGTCGGTGCCGACGTCCTGGCCGATGGCGAAGCTCTCGGTCCGTTCACTCGGCGAGGTGGCGCTCGGCGGCGGCGAGCCGGCCGAGTTGCAGCAGCTCAGTTGGGACACCGACGCCGGCACCATGACCGCTGTCGTCTACCGCCCGGCGAACGGGAGCGCCCCGGTGGTCTCGCCGGCCGACCGGGCCACCCCACTGCAGACGTACCAACTCCCGGTCCCCGGCCAACCTCTGCTCGTACTCAGCTGGCGGGCCACCCGGGACAGCTCGCTCTCGGTGCCGCCGGGCACCCCGCTGCTGGTGGAACGCCCCGGCCTGGTGGTCGTGCCCGAGCCGTCCCGCACCCAGACCTACAGCCTCGCCAACACCGACAAGACCCACTACCGCTCAGTAAGCCCCCGCCGCTAACCCCCCCCAGCCCCAGCGATCTTGCACTTTCTGCTGGGACAAAGGCACGAACGTGTGCATTACAACAACCGAAAGTGCAAGATCGGCGCGCGGAGAGAGGCCCGGGAGGCGCGCGGAGAGAGGGGTTTGCGCGGAGCGGGGTTGAGGTGGCGGGCACGGACGGCGGGCAGCCCTCGGGGGGCTGCCCGCCGTCGTGACGTTTCGGGGGCTAGTTCTGGGCTGCCGTCTTGCTGGCGGGGGTCAGGTGGTCCGGGGTGGTGTCCAGGCGGGAGATCCAGCCGGTGACGTCGCGGGCCACGTCCTGCGCGGTGAGGCCGAGGTCGGCGAGGATCTGCGCGCGGGTGCCGTGCGGGTGCCAGTCGGCCGGTACGCCCAGGTCCTTGAGCGGCACGCGGACGTCGGCGTCGCGCATCGCCTGGCCGAGAGCGTCACCGACACCCCCGACGCGGACCCCGTCCTCGATGCTGACCACGAGCCGGTGGCGGGCGGCCATGTCGACCAGCTCGGCCGGCACGGGGCGCACCCAGCGGGGGTCGACGACGGTGACGCCGTAGCCGTGCTCGGCGACCCGGGCGGCGACCTCCATGCCCATCTGGCCGAAGGCGCCGACGGCGACGAGCAGTACGTCGGTACGTGCCGACTCGGCCAGTACGTCGACGGTGCCGACCCGGCGCAGCGCCGGCAGGTCGGTGGCGACCGAGCCGGTCGGGAAGCGCAGGACGGTCGGGCCGTCGTCGGTGGCCACCGCCTCCCGCAGCTCCTCGCGAAGCGTGGCGGCGTCACGGGGTGCCGCGATCCGCAGGCCGGGCACCACCCCGAAGACCGACATGTCCCAGATGCCGTAGTGGCTGGGGCCGTCGGGGCCGGTGATGCCCGCCCGGTCCAGCACGAAGGTCACCGGCAGCTTGTGCATCGCCACGTCCAGCAGGACCTGGTCGAACGCGCGGTTGAGGAAGGTGGCGTAGACGGCGACGACCGGGTGCAGGCCACCGAGCGCCAGGCCGGCCGCCGAGGTGGCGGCGTGCTGCTCGGCGATGCCCACGTCGTACACCCGCTCGGGGTACTTGCGGGCCAACTTGGCGATGCCGGTCGGCTCGGCCATGGCGGCGGTGATGCCCACCACGTCGGGGCGTTCGTCGGCGACGGCCAGCAGCTCGTCCGAGAAGACGTGGGTCCACTTCACCGACGGGGCGGCCAGCAGCGTGCCGGTCTCCACGTCGAAGGCGCTGCTCGGGCCGTGCAGGCAGTCCGCCTCGTCCTCCTCGGCCGGGCGGTAGCCGTACCCCTTACGGGTGACGGCGTGCACGATCACCGGGCCGCCGAAGTTCTTCGCCGCGCGCAGGGCCGACTCGACGGCCGCCACGTCGTGCCCGTCGACCGGGCCGACGTACTTGATGCCCAGGTCCTCGAACATGGCCTGCGGGGCGACGGCGTCCTTGATGCCCTTCTTGACCGCGTGCAGCACCTCGTACATCGGCTTGCCGACGAGCGGGGTGGAGCCGAGGGCGTCCTTGACGGTGTCGAGGACCTTCTCGTAGCCCGGGTTGAGCCGCAGCGAGGAGAGGTGGTCGGCCAGGCCGCCGATGGTCGGCGAGTAGGAACGGCCGTTGTCGTTGACCACGATCACCAGCGAGTTGCCGGCGGTGGCGATGTTGTTCAGCGCCTCCCAGCACATGCCGCCGGTGAGCGCGCCGTCGCCGACCACGGCCACGACGCTGCGCTGCTCACCACGCAGGGCGTACGCCTTGGCGAGGCCGTCGGCGTAGGACAGGGCGGTGGAGGCGTGCGAGTTCTCGATGAGGTCGTGCTCGCTCTCGGCCTGGCTGGGGTAGCCGGAGAGGCCGCCGCGCTGCCGGAGCTTGTCGAAGCCGGCCTGACGCCCGGTGAGGATCTTGTGCACGTACGCCTGGTGGCCGGTGTCGAACAGGAGCCGGTCCCGGGGGGAGTCGAAGACGCGGTGCATGGCCAGCGTCAGCTCGACCACACCGAGGTTGGGCCCGACGTGCCCGCCGGTGCGGGAGACCTTGGCGATCAGGAAGTCCCGGATCTCGGCGGCGAGCACTTCCAGCTCCTCGCCCGACATCCGCTTGACGTCCTGCGGGCCGCGTACCGTCCCCAGCAGCCGACCGTGGTTGGCCGTGTCCTCTTCAACGCTCATGACCGGAGAGTCTATCGGCCGCCCGGCACTCCGCAGCCTGGCCCGAGCCACTCACGCCGAACGGGCCGGCTGAGCGCCTGGTCAGGGGCGAATCCGCCGCCGGTCGCTACGCGGCGGCCGGCGGAAGCAGCAGTCCGACGCACTCGACGTGCTGCGTCATCGGGAACAGGTCGAAACCGCGCAGCGCAGCCAGGCGCCAGCCCAGCTCGGCGAAGGTGCGCACGTCCCGGGCGAACGCCGCCGGGTCACACGCCACGTACGCGACCGCCCGCGGGCCGGCGGCGGCCAGCGCGCGCACCACCGGGGCGCCGGCGCCGGAACGCGGTGGATCGAGCACCACCACGTCGACCGGGCCGGTGATCCGTCGACGGGCCAGCGCGGTCTCCACCCGGGCCGACACCACCTCGACGCGGGGCAGGTCGGCCAGGTTCTCCCGAGCGGCGGCGACACCCTGCGCGGAGGCCTCCACCAGTGTCACCCGGCCGGTTGCGCCGACGCGGGCGGCAAGCCCGGCGGCGAACAGTCCGGCACCGCCGTAGAGGTCCCAGGCGACCTCGCCCGGTCGGGGGGCGAGCAGCTCCAGCACGGCCGTGTCCAGCGTGTCGGCCGCGGCCGGGTGCACCTGCCAGAAGGCGGACGCGGGCAGCGCCCAGTCCCGCCCGGCGGCCACCTCGCGGACCTCGGTCGGCCCACTCACCGGGGTGGCGACCCCGTCGCGGACCTCGGCGACGCTCACGTCCGCGCCGCTGCTGGCGACGGTCTCCACCGCCTCGGCCGCCGGCCAGCGCGCGCCGGTCGGGCTGAGCACCGCAAGCTGCTGGATGGCCGGGTGCGCGATCCGGCACCTGTCGATCGGCACGACCTCGTGCGAACGGTGCTTGAGCAGGCCGGCCCGGTCGGCGGCGTCGACCGCGTAGCGGACCCGCGTACGCCAGCCGAGCAGCCCACCCGGCAGCGCCTCGACCCGGACGCCGAGCCGGTCCAGCTCGGCGTCGGTGAGGCCGCCGAGGCGGGTCAGCTGCTCGCGCACCACGGTGGTCTTCCAGGCCAGCTGCGCGGCCGGGGCGACGTGTTGCAGGTCGCAGCCACCGCAGGCGCCCGGCTTCGCGTACGGACAGGGTGGCTCCACCCGGTCCGGCGAGGGGTCCAGCACGGTCACGGCGTCGGCGCGGACGAACCCCCGGTGCACCTCGGTGACCTCGGCGATCACCCGTTCTCCGGGCAGCGCGTGGCGGACGAACACCACCTGCCCGTCCACCCGGGCGACGCAGTGCCCGCCGGGTGCCACCGCGTCGACGGTCAGCTCGACCCGCTCCGCCTCGCCGAGGCCACGTTCGGCGGCCCACGCCAACGCCGATGCCGAGGCCGTCGACGCAGCAGCCGCAGCAGCCGCACGCTCAGTCACGGCCGTTCCCCACCGTCTCGCTGTCCACCGGGCCCGCCTCGCCGGGCGCTGGCGCGGCCACCGCCGCCGGCACGGTGCCCCGGGGCCCGCGCGCCGGCGTGTTGGAGAGCGTGGCGTCCAGCCGGTCCAGGTTCTTGCTCGCGGTCGAGGCGAGCTGCCACGGCACGCTGACCACCATCACCCCCGGCTCGAAGAGCAGCCGGCCCTTGAGGCGCAGCGCGCTCTGGTTGTGCAGCAGGTTCTCCCACCAGCGCCCCACCACGTACTCGGGGATGAAGACGGTGACCACGTCGCGCGGCGACGTACGGCGGGTGGAGGCGACGAAGTCCAGGATCGGCCGGGTGATCTCGCGGTACGGCGAGTCGACAACCGTGAGCGGGATCGCCATCTCCCGCCGCTCCCAGTCGGCCTGCAGGTCGCGGGTGTCCTTCTCGTCCACGTTGACGGTCACGGCGGTCAGCGTGTCCGGGCGGGTGGCCCGGGCGTACGCGATGGCCCGCAGCGTCGGCTGGTGCAGCTTGCTGACCAGCACGATCGCGTGGTTGCGCGCGGGCAGCACGGCCCGGCTCTCGGCCGGCGGGGTCAGCTCGGCGGCGACCCGGTCGTAGTGCCGGCGGATGGCCAGCATCAGCACGTAGATCACCGCCATCGCGGCGATGGCGATCCACGCGCCGAGCAGGAACTTGGTGATCAGGACGATCACCAGCACCGTGCCGGTCAACGCCATGCCGAACGTGTTGATGGCCCGGGAGCGGTGCATCCGCTTGCGGGCCTCCGGATCGCGCTCGGTGCGCAGCCGCCGGTTCCAGTGCCGGATCATGCCGGCCTGGGAGACGGTGAACGAGACGAACACCCCGACGATGTAGAGCTGGATGAGCCGGGTCACCTCGGCCTGGAACCCGACGATCAACACGATCGCGAAGAGAGCGAGGAAGGTGATGCCGTTGGAGAAGGCCAGCCGGTCGCCCCGGGTGTGGAACTGGCGGGGCAGGTAGCGGTCCTGGGCGAGGATCGAGCCGAGCACCGGGAAGCCGTTGAACGCGGTGTTCGCCGCCAGGAAGAGGATGAGCGCGGTCATCCCGGCCACCACGTAGAGCAGGAACGAGCCGGCGCCGAAGACCGTCTCGCCGAGCTGGGTGGTCACCGTCTTCTGCACGTACCCGTCGGGGCCGGAGACGATCTGCAGGGCCGGGTCCTCGACGAACTGCAGGTGCGTCAGCCGGGCCAGCCAGATGATCCCGACGAGCAGGCTCACCGCGATCGCGCCCAGCAGCAGCAGCGTGGTGGCGGCGTTGCGGCTCTTCGGCGCCTTGAACGCGGGTACGCCGTTCGAGATCGCCTCCACGCCGGTCAGCGCGGCGGCACCCGAGCTGAACGTCCGCAGCAGCAGGAAGACCAGCGCGAAGCCGGTGACGCTGTGCTCGGCCTGGATGACCAGGTCGGCGCTGGGCGCACGGAGGTCGTCACCCAGGACGAACACGCGGAACAGCCCGGTGAGCAGCATTCCGCCCATGACGATCACGAAGCCGTAGGTGGGGATGGCGAACGCGGTGCCCGACTCGCGCAGCCCGCGCAGGTTGACCGCCGTCAACAGGATCACTGCGACGACCGCGATCATGACCTTGTGGGTGGCCACGAACGGGACCACCGAGCCGAGGTTGGCCACGCCGGAGGAGACCGACACGGCCACCGTGAGCACGTAGTCGACCAGCAGGGCGCTGGCCACACCGACGCCGAACTTCGGGCCGAGGTTGACCGTGGCCACCTCGTAGTCGCCGCCGCCGGAGGGGTAGGCGTGCACGTTCTGCCGGTAGCTGGCCACCACCGTGAGCATCACCACGACGACCGCGAAGGCGATCCACGGGGAGAACAGGAACGCCGACGCCCCGGCGATGGACAGGGTCAGCAGGATCTCGTCAGGCGCGTACGCGACGCTGGACAGCGCGTCGGAGGCGAAAACGGGCAGCGCGATGCGCTTCGGCAGGAGGGTGTGCTGCAGGCGGTCGGACCGGAACGGTCGACCGAGGAGCAGGCGCTTCAGCAGCGAGGTGGGACTGGCCACGAACGCCAAGAGTACGACCACCACGGTGAGAACGCGGGGGTGGGCGATCACGGCTTCTCGCGACCGCGGGGTACGGTCGGTCCCCGCTCGCGATCGGGACGTGGCAGGCTCGCACTCGAAGCCACCGGCAGCGGGATGGTACGCACCTTGGGAGGGACAGCGTGCACGTCGTGATCATGGGTTGTGGGCGGGTCGGATCGACCCTCGCCCACAGCCTGGAGTCCCGGGGGCACTCGGTGGCGGTGATCGACCAGGACGCCGACGCCTTCCGCCGGCTCGGCCCCGACTTCGCCGGGATCACGGTGACCGGGGCGGGCTTCGACGGCGACGTGCTGCGCCAGGCCGGCATCGAACGGGCGGACGCCTTCGCGGCCGTCTCCAGCGGCGACAACTCCAACATCATCTCGGCGCGGCTGGCCCGGGAGACGTTCGGCGTGTCCCGGGTGGCCGCCCGGATCTACGACCAGCGCCGGGCGCAGGTCTACGAGCGTCTCGGCATCCCCACCGTGGCGACGGTGCGGTGGACGGCCGACCGCATGCTGCGGCACCTCGTGCCCGAGGGCAACGTGGAGATCTTCCGCGACCCGACCAGCACCGTGTCGATCGTCGAGGTCCCCGTGCACAAGGAGTGGATCGGCCGTCCGGTGCGTGTGCTGGAGGAGGCGTCGGGTGCGCGGGTGGCCTATCTGATCCGCTTCGGCATCGGCACGCTGCCCACCGCGTCCACCCTCGTGCAGGAGGGTGACCAGGTGTTCATGCTGGTCAGCGACGACATCGTGGCGACGGTCACGGCGGTGGCGGCGACGCCGCCGGAAGGAGGGCACTGAGCCATGCGGATCGCTATCGCGGGCGCCGGCAACGTGGGCCGCTCGATCGCCCAGGAGCTGATCGAGAACGGCCACCAGGTGATGCTGATCGAGCGTCAACCGAAGATGCTCCGACCGGACCGGGTGCCCGCCGCCGAGTGGGTGCTGGCCGACGCGTGCGAGGTCGCCAGCCTGGAGGAGGCCAACGTCGCCGGCTGCGACGTGGTGGTCGCGGCCACCGGCGACGACAAGACCAACCTGGTGCTGTCGCTGCTGGCCAAGACCGAGTTCGCGGTGCCCCGCGTGGTCGCCCGGGTCAACCGGGCGGAGAACGAGTGGCTCTTCACCGAGCAGTGGGGCGTCGACGTCGCGGTGAGCAAGCCCCGGGTGATGGCCGCCCTGGTCGAGGAGGCGGTCACCGTCGGCGACCTGGTCCGGCTGATGACCTTCCGGCAGGGCGAGGCCAACCTCGTCGAGATCACCCTCCCGCCGACCGCCCCGTACGTCGGTCAGCCACTGCACGCCGTGCCGCTGCCCCGCGACTCCGCCCTGGTGGCGATCCTGCGCGGCAAGCGTGTCCTGGTGCCCAGCCCGGACGACCCGATCGAGGCCGGCGACGAGTTGATCTTCGTGTGCACCGCCGAGGTGGAGGACCAGGTCCGGGCTGTCATCCTCGGCCCGGACAGCGTCGAGCGGACCCGCGGCTCGCGCTGAGAGGGCCGGTGCGCCCGGCGCGGACTCTCAGGCGCCGGGCAGCGGGGTGGGTTGCGGCTCCCGGGTGACCCGGCGCACCGTCCAGACGGTGATGAGCAGCAGCAGCGCGTACGGCGGATAGCCCAGGGCCAGCCGGGCCACGCCCAGCGCCGTGTCCTGGTGGGCCAGGTAGAGCCCGGCCTGTACGCCCACCTTGGCGAGCCACACCACGCCCCAGAGCACGGTCAGCCGGGTGAAGACGCGTACCAGCTTCGGGTCGGCCCGCCACTCGGAGCGACCCTTGGCGACCAGCACCGACCAGATCCACCCGACGAGGGGCTGCCGGACGACCGCCGAGATCAGCAGCGCGATGCCGTAGCCGATGCCGTAGAGGATGCCGGGCAGGTAGAAGTCCCGCTCGTCACCGGTGCGCCACGCGATGGCGGCGCCGATACCGACGCCGAACAGCCCGTTGACCGCGTGCCGGACCGGCCGGCGCTGGGCCAGCCGCAACCCGGCGATCACCAACGCGACGGCCACCGAGGCGATCACGGCGGGCCGCAGGTCACCGATGATGTTGGCGAGGACGAAGACGACCACCGGGATGCTGGACTCGACCAGCCCGCGCCAACCGCCGAGCTGGTCGGCCATCTGCTCGGCGATCGTCGGCAGCGCCTCGTCGTCCTCCGGGCCCGTCTCCGGCTGTGCCGCCCGGTGCTGTCCCGTCGTCATGGCCGGCCTTCCGTCTGCGGCGCCGTCACTTCGGCGAGTCCAGCTCGTAGTACGGGTTGTAGATGACCTTGCGGTCGTCGCGCATCGCCACCCGGCCACGCGCGGTCAGGTGCCGCCCCGGCTCGATACCGGAGATGTGCCGCCGACCCAGCCAGACCAGGGTGACGACATCGCTGCCGTCGTACAGGTCGGCCTCCAGCGTGGGCAGGTTGGTGCGGGGCGTGTAGACGACGGTGCGCAGCCGACCGGCGACCGAGACCAGCTGGCCCCGGGAGCACTGCTGGGCCAGGACTCCGCCGCACTCGGCGCTCTCCTGGCGCAGCTCCTGCGCGTCGATCTCGGCCTCGCTGGCGGTGAACCGTTGCAGGATGCGCCGCAGCGACACCTTGCTCTCGTCGGTCGTCATGACCTCCGCGTCACCCTCTCCACGCTCGCCGGCTCGCGCCGGGACCGGCCCAGCTCCGGCGACGCCGGAACCGTCCCGCCAGCGTACGCCGACAGGGCCGGTTCCGGCGCTCCGGTGCGCGGTCGGTCAGACCTGGCGGGTCTCGGAGTCGGCGGACGCGTCCCCGGCCTGGTCGGCGATCTCCCGGGGCAGGCGCAGCGGCAGCGGCTCACGGACCGGCTTCGCCTCCTGGCCACGGTCGACCACCAGGCCTTCCAGGCACTCGGTGAGCGGGCCCGAGCTGGCCGGATCGGTGGCCACCGGGCCCTGGAAGACACCACGGACCATCCAGCGCGGCCCGTCGACGCCGACGAACCGCAGGTTGGTCGGGCCATCCGGGGTCCGCACCTGGGCGTGCAGCTCCGGGCCGTACTCGCCCTCGACCTCCTGGGCGGAGGCGCCGTCGTTCACCAGCGACTGCCGGATCTCCTCGCGCACCTCGTCCCAGATGCCCTCGGAGCGGGGGGCCGCGAAGACGCCGAGCTGCAACGCGTTGTCCCCGTGCACCAGCACGACCTGCTGGATCACGCCCTGCGGGTCGGCCTGCACCCGCACCTCCACCTCGGCGACCGCCGGGATGTGCAGGCTGCCCAGGTCGAGGCGCTGCACCTCGTCGTCGACCTCGGAGATGTCGTACGGCCCACGCACCAGCGCCGGCGCCGCCGCGCCCTCGCCGAGGACATCGGTGGCCCGCTCGTCGCGGGTGTGCCGTCCGGCATCGGCCCGCTTTCGGGAGAAGATCACTGCGCCCACCCTCCGCTGTTCACAATCACCCTGCCATCTCTTCCGTCTGCCCGCGGCCCGGCTCGTCCGGTCGCTGGTCGGCCCACTCCTGGCCGACCGGCGAGGGCACCAGCTGAGCGTGCCCGCCGGTCGAGCCGTGCCCGCCGGTCCCGCGCGCGGACCCGGGCAGTTCGGCCACCGGCTCGAACCGCGCCCGCGCCACCCGCTGGACCACGAGCTGGGCGATCCGGTCGCCGCGGGAGATCTTCGCGGGCGTTTCCCGATCATGGTTGATCAGGTTGACCATGATCTCACCCCGATAGCCGGCGTCGACCGTACCGGGCGCGTTGAGCACCGTCACGCCGAGCCTGGCCGCCAGGCCGGACCGGGGGTGGACCAGGCCCACGTACCCGTCCGGCAGGGCGACGGCGACGCCGGTGGGCACCAGGGCCCGGCCGCCGGGTGGCAGCTCCACGTCCGCGGCGGCCACCAGGTCGGCCCCGGCATCGCCGGGATGGGCGTACGTGGGCAGCGGCAGCTCGGTGTCGAGCAGCCGTACGGGCACGGGTACGACGTCGGTCACGGGTCCCCTCTTCGGTCCGGTTGTCTCCGGTGACCCTGCCATCCTGCCGGTTGGCCGGCCTGCCGTGCGCCGTACCCTCGCAGGAGTGAGCATGTCGCCCTCCCCGTCCGCCGATCGGCCGCCGGTCCCGGCCCGTCCGGCGTACGCCGAACGGCTGGACCTGCCCTGGTGGCTGTGGCTGACCGGGCTGGTCGCCGCCGCGCTGCTGGCCGTCGAGATCTGGATGGGCGGCTCCGGCGCCCGCGCCTGGCTGCCCTTCGTGGTGCTGCTCCCGGTCACCGCCGTCGGGCTGTGGTGCCTGGGTCGGATCCGGGTGGCGGTCGTCGACGGCGAGCTGCGGGTGGACGACGCCCGGCTGCCGGTGCGCTTCGTGGCCGACGTGGTCCCGTTGGACTCGTCCGGCCGCCGCGAGGTGCTCGGGGTCGGCGCGGACCCGCTCGCCTTCGTGGTGCAGCGACCCTGGGTCGGCGGCGCCGTGCAGGTCGTGCTCGACGACCCGGCCGACCCCACGCCGTTCTGGGTGGTGAGCAGCAGGCATCCGGTCGAGCTGGCCGAGGCGGTGCTGACCGCGCGGGACGCCGCCCGACCCACCGACCGTACGGCCGGCGAGCCGGGCTGACCGACGCCGGAGGTCCGCCTCAGGTGCCCGTGGGCGGGCCGGGCAGGGCCGTCGGTGGCGCCGGGCGGGCGATGCCGCGACGGCGCAGGTCGGTCTGGAGCTGGTCGGCCATCTGGCGGGTGGCCCGACGGTTGAGGAAGCTGGCCACCGCCGCGCCGGTGAGGAACGGTCCGAGGGTGGTGAGGTTGCGCCCGAAACGGCGCAGCAGCATGTCCCGCATCTCCTTGCGGGCGGCGGTGCCGAGCACCGCGCCGACGCCCACGCCGGGCACCATCGGGTTGACGCCGCGCTGCGTGGCCCAGGAATGCACCAGGGCCGCCGCCCGCTGGCCACCGGTGTCGGGCAGCGCCACGCCGTGGATCTCGTGCAGCTCGCCGATCAGCTTCAGTTCCACCGCCACGACGGCGACGGTCTCGGCGGCGAGCAGCACCGGCGCGGAGAGCAGGGTGGGCGTGACCGCCCACTCGACGGCGGCGACTCCCCCGCCGGCCGCGCCGATCCCGGCCGTGGTGCGGGAGGCGTTGCGGATCAGTCGCTCGGCCAGGGCGGCGTCGTCCAGGCCGGGGAAGTGTCGGCGCAGCGTGGCCAGGTCCCGCACCGGCACGTGCGGAGCTATCTCGGCCACCGTGTCGACCATCCAGCGCACGGCGGCACGGGGCTTGAACAGGTCGGAGATGCCCCGGCTGCGGGCCTGGGACACCATCCGGGTGAGCAGTTGACGTCGCCGGGCCGGCGCGATGTCGTCCTCGGTCAACGCCGCGACGGTGGCGCCGAGGTCGTCCGCGCCGCCGTCGGTGGTGTCGCCTCGATCGCTCATGGGTGGAACCTCCCGGTGCTGTGGCTACCCGCTACGAGTCAAGCAGGTACCCACCGGCGTCGCACGCCTACACCGGTAGCGGCGGCCCCGATCAGGAGGCCGCCGCCGGTGTCGTGAGTGTCAGACGCACTCTCGGCAGATCAGCTCGCCGTTGCGCTCGACCGCCAGCTGGCTGCGATGGTGAACCAGGAAGCAGCGGGCGCACCGGAACTCGTCCTGCTGCATCGGTAGCACCTTGACAGTGAGCTCCTCGTCGGCCAGGTCGGCACCGGGCAGCTCGAAGCTCTCGGCGACCTCGGCCTCGTCGACGTCCACCGCGCCCGACTGTGAGTCGACGCGTCGGGCCTTGAGCTCTTCCAGGCTGTCCTCGCCGAGGTCGACCTCGTCGCGACGCGGGGCGTCGTAGTCGGTGGCCATCGGATGTCACTCTCCCATATCGATGTTGTCGCTTCCGGTTGTAACGCCGGACGACGCTGTTTCGGTTCCGCTGGCCGGCAACCACTTGTGTCGGGCACCCGACCCGCGGGACCGTACAGGTCGGGACCGCTGGGGCCACTCCCCTGCGAGCGCGGAACCTTACCCCCCCTTGGGCGAGGCATGTATACCGCCCTTGCGGCTGAGATGTACGCCCCCGCACGCGAAGTTGTTCCCAATGTGATTCAGGCGACACGAAGATAGGGGTAGTAGTACCCGGTTCCCGGTCGGCGCGCCGGCATGTCGGACTGTTTCCACGCGACGGCCGGACAACCGTTAACCTCAGCGGCGTATTCGACGGCCGGCGGTCAGTGCGATCGTTGGCTGCCGCCACCACCCACCTGAAGTCCCGGGAGCGCCCAGATGAGTTTTGCGCGAGTGCGAGCACTCGTCGTCGTCGGCCTGCTGGGGGTCCTGGCGCTGGCGTTCGTGATCACCGCGATCGTCCGTGACACCCAGGGCGAGGCCGGCGCCGCGGGCGGCTGCCCGGACGGTTGGCCGCTGGCCGACGTCACCCTGCACGAACCCAAGGACGTCAAGATCAACGTGTTGAACGCGACCGACGAGCCGGGCCGGGCGGGCGCTGTCGCCGACGACTTCCGCAACCGCAAGTTCCAGGTCAAGAAGGTCGGCAACGCGCCCAAGGGCATCGACGACGTCGCCGTGCTGAAGTTCGGCCCGAAGGGCGTCAGCTCCGCCCACCTGCTGAAGGCGTACTTCCTCAACAACGCCGAGCCGGTCTACGACGAGAAGCGGACCGACGACACCGTGGACGTGGTGCTGGGCAACGGCTTCCAACAGCTCGCCACCACCACCGAGGTCAACCAGTCCCTCGGTGACCTGGGCCCGCCGGTCGCGCCGGCCGGCTCCTGCCCGTCCCCCGCTGCCAAGAAGTGACGGCCTGACCGGCGGCTCCTGCCCTCCGGGGTCAGGGGCCGCCGGAGGCGTCCAGGGCGGCCAGCCGGTCGTGCAGCCCGGCGAAGAGGGCCGGTGGGGCGGCGATGACCAGGTCCGGACCGGCCGGGCGACCGGCCAGGCCGGCGACCCGCGCGCCCGCCTCGGCGGCGACCAGGCCGCCGGCGGCCTGGTCCCAGGCCGACAGACCCTTCTCGAAGTACGCGTCCAGTCGTCCCTCCGCCACCATGCAGAGGTCCAGGGCGGCGGCCCCGAGGCGGCGGATGTCGCGCACCGACGCGATCAGCCCCGCCACCACCGACGCCTGGTGGGCTCGCCGGCCGGCGTCATAGCCGAAGCCGGTGCCGACCAGCGCCTGCCCCAGGTCGGTCTCCCCGGAACAGCGCAGCCGGACGCCGTCGCGCCACGCCCCGCCACCGGCCGTGGCGGTCCACTCCTCACCGGTGTGCACGTTGCGCACCACGCCGGCGACCACCACCCCGTCCACCTCGGCGGCCAGCGACACCGCGCTGTACGGCAACCCGTAGAGGTAGTTCACGGTGCCGTCGATCGGGTCGACGATCCACCGCACGCCGCCCGGCGCCACCGGACCGGTGTCCCTGGTGCCGTACTCCTCGCCCAGGACCGCGTCGCCCGGTCGGAGCCGGCGCAGCGCGTCGAGGACCTGCCGCTCGACGGCCCGGTCCGCGGCCGTGACCACGTCGGTGACCGTGCTCTTGGTCGCTGCCACCGAGACGCCCTCGACCCGCATCCGGTACGCGGTCGCCGCGGCGTCCCGCGCCACCTCGATCGCGATCGACAACAATTCCCGCGGCGGCGGTGCCGAACGGTCCATTCCAGGGTCCCCTTCCCGCACGACCGAGGCGTTGCGGGCCATGCGCGAGTATCATCCTTACAAAGTCCACATCTACGTCGAATCGGCGGTCCCGCCGCCGTTACGCCGTGCGGCGCAGGATGATCGCCGCAGACGGCGTTACAATTCACCCCTGCCCACGCGCCACGGACCGCCGAGACACCGGCCGGCCCGGGACACGGGGGTTCCTCAACCACATCGCCCGGCCCGGCTGCCCCACGCCGTGCCGGACGACCCGGCCGTGCCCGCTCTTCGCCTCCGGAAGGTCATTCGTGACAGAACCCCGCCAGCCCGGCGCCGACGTTCGCTCGCTCACCGACACCCTGATCGCCCACGCGCAGAGCGCTGGCGGTCAGCTCACGTCGGCTCAGCTCGCGCGCACCGTCGAGACCGCCGAGGTGACTCCGGCCCAGGCCAAGAAGATCCTGCGGGCGCTCTCCGAGGCGGGAGTGACCGTGGTGGTGGACGGCTCGGCGAGCACCCGCCGCCGGGTCGCCGCGGCTCGCTCGACGACCCCCGCGTCCCGAGCCACCACCGCCAAGACGACCAAGAAGGCCGCCGCTCCCGCCCCGAAGCAGGCGCCCGCCTCCGACGACGCGCCGTCGACGCCGGCTCCCCGCAAGGTGGCCGCCCGCAAGGCCGCCGGCAGCACCGCCGAGGTCGCCGCCGCCGCGGCCACCCCGGCCAAGGGGACGAAGTCCACCCGCGCGACCAAGGCGACGGTCGCCGCGGCGGCCGGCGCCAAGTCGGTCAAGGCCGGCGGCAAGGCCAAGGGTGAGGGCGAGGCCGACGGCGAGATCGACCCGGAGGAGCTCGCCGCCACCATCGAGGACGTGGTGGTGGAGGAGCCGGCCGAGCTGGCCCAGGCCGCCGAGACGGACGCCGCCGCGTCGGCCACCGACAACGACTTCGAGTGGGACGACGAGGAGTCCGAGGCCCTCAAGCAGGCCCGGCGCGACGCCGAGCTGACGGCCTCCGCCGACTCCGTCCGGGCGTACCTGAAGCAGATCGGCAAGGTCCCGCTGCTCAACGCCGAGCAGGAGGTGGAGTTGGCCAAGCGGATCGAGGCCGGGCTCTACGCCGCCGAGCAGCTGCGCGCGGCCGACGAGGGCGAGGACAAGCTCGCCCGGGAGATGGTCCGCGACCTGGGCTGGATCTCCCGCGACGGCGAGCGCGCCAAGAACCACCTGCTCGAGGCGAACCTCCGTCTCGTCGTGTCCCTGGCCAAGCGGTACACCGGGCGCGGCATGGCCTTCCTGGACCTGATCCAGGAGGGCAACCTCGGCCTCATCCGCGCGGTCGAGAAGTTCGACTACACCAAGGGCTACAAGTTCTCCACGTACGCCACCTGGTGGATCCGGCAGGCCATCACCCGCGCCATGGCCGACCAGGCCCGCACCATCCGCATCCCGGTGCACATGGTGGAGGTCATCAACAAGCTCGGCCGCATACAGCGTGAGCTGCTCCAGGACCTGGGCCGCGAGCCCACTCCCGAGGAGCTGGCCAAGGAGATGGACATCACACCCGAGAAGGTGCTGGAGATCCAGCAGTACGCTCGGGAGCCCATCTCGCTGGACCAGACCATCGGTGACGAGGGTGACAGCCAGCTCGGTGACTTCATCGAGGACTCCGAGGCTGTTGTCGCCGTCGACGCCGTCTCGTTCTCGCTCCTGCAGGACCAGCTCCAGCAGGTGCTGCAGACGCTCTCCGAGCGGGAGGCGGGCGTCGTACGCCTGCGCTTCGGCCTGACCGACGGTCAGCCGCGGACGCTGGACGAGATCGGTCAGGTCTACGGGGTGACCCGGGAGCGGATCCGCCAGATCGAGTCCAAGACGATGTCGAAGCTGCGGCACCCGTCGCGGTCACAGGTTCTCCGGGATTACCTGGACTGAGCCTGTTTCGTCAACCGAGCGTGTCGTTTTGACCACCTGGTGTGCAACGCCAGATGGTGATCGTCCGGATGCACGAATGTGATCGTTGACGTGGCACCCTGGGTTCACGGCACACTGTCCCTGCCATGTGTGACCTCGGTCCCCCGCGGGCACACAGGGAAGGCAAGGCCCAGCACGGGTGTTGCACGATAGGTGAGCAACGACCGAAGAGATTGTTCATCGGTGACGACCAGAGGAGGAAGGCGATGACCCCGACCCTCACGCCGCCGCCCGAGACGGTGGCTCCCCCAGCCGCCGATGAACGGTGCGACCGCTGCAATGCTGCCGGCAAGCTCCGGATCACTCTCTCGGGTGGGAGCGAGTTGGTGTTCTGTGGGCACCACGCGAACAAGTACGCGGAGGATCTCGTGAAGATCACCGTCCGGTTCGCGACGGACCCCGAGTTCAGCTGGCGTGGCGCCGATCTGATGGCGAACTAAGTCCGCAAACCGACATAGCCGACCGGAGGTACCCCACGGGGTGCCTCCGGTCGGCTTTTTCCTGCCCGGCCTGCGCCGCGCCGCGCCCACCTGCCGTCGGAGGGGCCGGCAAGATCCGCGCATCTTCGGGGATGTTGCTGCCTCCGACGCGCGGGAGGCAACAACATCGCCGAAGTTGTGCGGATCTTGAACGCTCCGCCCCCAAGGTCCCGGGGGCTCAGGGGCGCGTGGGGCTAGAGGGTCTGGACGGTGGCGATGCGTTCCTCGAGCTGCTCGATGGTGGCCTGGGCGCTCGGCGGTCCGCCGCAGAGCCGGCGCAGCTCGGCGTGGATCTTGCCGTGCGGTTGGCCGGTGCGGTGGTGCCGGGCGGCCACCAGAGCGTTGAGTTGGCGCCGGAGCGCCACACGGCGCTGGGCGGCACTCATGGGTACCGGTGGCGCTACCGAGGGCGCAGCGGCCGGCTGAGCGGCCCGCTCGGCGGTACGGCGGCGTTGGGCGGCGAGTTGGTCGGCCTGCCGCTTGGTGAGCAGTAGGGAAACCTGGTCGGCGGTGAGCAGACCGGGCAGTCCGAGGTACTCCTCCTCCTCGGGGGTGCCGGCCTGGGCGGCGGTCCCGAAGGACGCGCCGTCGAAGATCACCTGGTCCAGTTCGGCGGTGGCCGAGAGGGCGGCGAAGCGCTTCTCCAACTCCCCGCTGGCCTGCTCGTCGCGCTGCGCGCGTTCCAGCAGGTCGTCGTCGAGGCCGTCGGAGTCCTTCGGTTTGCCCAGGACGTGGTCCCGCTCGTTCTCCATCTCGCTGGCAAGCCCGAGCAGGTGCGGCACGCTGGGCAGGAAGACCGAGGCGGTCTCGCCGGGGCGGCGGGCCCGCACGAACCGGCCGATCGCCTGGGCGAAGTAGAGCGGCGTGCTCGCGCTGGTGGCGTAGACACCCACCGCCAGCCGGGGGATGTCGACGCCCTCGGACACCATCCGCACCGCGACCAGCCACCGCTGGTCGGACGCCCCGAACGTCGCAATCCGCGCGGACGCGCCCTGGTCGTCGGAGAGGACCACGGCGGCCTTCTCACCGGTGACCTGCTCGATCAACTTGGCGTACGAGCGGGCGGTCTGCTGGTCGGTGGCGATGATCAGACCACCGGCGTCGGGCATCCCGGCGTTGCGCAGCACGGTGAGCCGGGCGTCGGCGGCGCGCAGCACCTGCGGCATCCAGTCCCCCGCCGGGTCCAGGGCGGTACGCCACGCCTGCGCCACCAGATCCTGGGTCATCGGCTCGCCGAGGCGTGCCGCCAACTCGTCCCCCGCGTTGGTGCGCCAGCGGGTCTCCCCCGAGTACGCCAGGAAGAGCACCGGCCGGACGACCCCGTCGCGGAGCGCGTCGGCGTAGCCGTACACCGAGTCGGCGTGGGAGCGCAGCAGCCCGTCACCGCCCCGCTCGTAGCTGACGAACGGGATCGGGTTGTCGTCGGAGCGGAACGGCGTGCCGGTGAGCATCAGCCGTCGTACGGCCGGCTCGAAGGCCGCCTTGACCCCGTCACCCCAGGTACGGGAGTCGCCGGCGTGGTGGATCTCGTCGAGGATGACCAGGGTACGACGGGTCATGGTGCGTCGACGGTGCACCTGCGGCGCCATGCCCACCTGGGCGTACGTGATCACCGCACCGTGGAAGTCGGCGGCCGAGTGCACGTCGGCGTTGCGGAACGCGGCGTCGAGCTGGATGCCCACCCGGGCCGCGGCCTCGGCCCACTGGGTCTTCAGGTGCTCGGTCGGCGCGACAACGGTGACCGCCTCGATGGTCCCGTCGGCGAGCAGTTCGGCCGCGATGCGCAGGGCGAAGGTGGTCTTGCCGGCGCCCGGCGTGGCGACCGCGGTGAAGTCGTCGGTACGTCGGCGCAGGTACTCCACCAGGGCTTTGCGCTGCCACGCACGCAGTGCCGGGAACGTCTCGAGCACCGGCGTCCGGGCTGCCACGCGAAAGCTCCTCTCCGACCGCACGACGGCGGACACCGGGCGAGGGCCACGAGTACCGCCGCCCATGAAAACGCCTCCGCGCAGAAGCTGCCGCGAAGGCCGACTCAGCATAACCAGCGCGGGCCCGTGGGCCCAGGCGACGCCACGCCTGTCACATCCGCCACCTCGGCACGGCGGTTCTCACCACGGTTCGCCGGTTTGTGGCGGCCGCAGCGTCGCCACTGGCGCGGACCAGCGTCGACGCAGCGCGATCAGGCGCAGCCCGAAGACCAGGACGGCGGCGGCGGTGAGCGGCACCGGGCCGGTCTGGCCGCTGACGTACAGCAGCACCACCAGGACCGAGCCGGCCAGCGCCGCCACCGCGTAGATCTCCCGGCGCAGCACCACCGGGATCTCCGCGGTCAGCAGGTCCCGGCCGAGACCGCCCCCGATCGCGGTCAGCATGCCGATCAGGCAGGCGCCGACGGCCGGCACCCGGGCGTCGAGCGCCTTGAGCGTGCCGGTGACGGTGAACAGCGCGAGACCCGCCGCGTCGAGCACCAGCACTGTGGTGCGCAGCCGGGCGAGTTGGGGGTGCAGCCAGAAGACGGCGAGCGCGGTGACCGCGGCGGTCGTGGCGTACCGCCAGTCGGCGAAGGCCAGCGGCGGCACCTCGTCGATGACCAGGTCGCGCAAGATGCCGCCGCCGAGCGCGGCCACGAAGCCGACGAACGCGACGCCGAAGAGGTCGAGCCGTTTGGCCACCGCGGCCGAGGCCCCGGAGGCGGCGAACACCGCGACCCCGGTCAGGTCGGCGAGGAGCAGGGCGGTGGAGGTGGTCACCGCCGCAGGCTACGTCGCCGGCCGGAGGGCCGAACCGCATTCACTCGCGGTACGAGTCGTAGATCTCCTTGCACTTGGGGCAGACCGGGGAGCCCGGCTTGGCCGCCTTGGTGACCGGGAAGGTCTCGCCGCAGAGGGCGACGACGAAGGTGCCCATGACGGCACTCTCGGCGATCTTCTCCTTGCGGACGTAGTGGAACATTTCCGGACCGGTGTCGGCGTCCTTCAGCTCCGGACGCTCGAGAACCTCTGTGCTCACGTCTGCACCTCCAACGGACAAGTTTGGCAGGTCATCACGGCCGGGTCCACTTGAGGCCGGCCGGGGCCGGACCCCGTACGGTGCCCGTGTGACTGACTTTCGCATCAGCTACGGCACCGAGGTCGCCGAAGCCCTGCGCGACGGCCGACCGGTCGTCGCCCTGGAGAGCACCATCGTCTCGCACGGCCTGCCGCGCCCGCAGAACCTGCGGGTGGCGCGGGAGATCGAGCAGGCGGTCCGGGACGCCGGGGCGGTGCCGGCGACGATCGGCATGATCGGCGGCGAGCTGGTGGTCGGTCTGGACGACGCGCAGCTGACCCGACTCGCCACCGTCGATGGTGTGACGAAGCTCTCCGTGCGCGACCTGGCCGTGGCGGCGGCGACCGGCGCGGACGGCGCGACCACCGTGGCCGCGACCAGCGCGGTCGCCGCCGCGGCCGGGATCGGCGTGTTCGCGACCGGCGGGCTCGGCGGTGTGCACCGGGAGGCGGCGCACACCTTCGACGAGTCGGCGGACCTGGTCACCCTGGCCCAGACGCCGATCACCGTGGTCTGCGCCGGGGTCAAGTCGATCCTCGACGTGGGCGCGACGCTGGAGCGTCTGGAGACCCTCGGGGTCGCCGTGCTCGGCTACCGCACCCGTCGGTTCCCCGGCTTCTATCTCACCGACGCCGGCTTCGACCTGGACTGGTCGGTGGACTCGCCGGAAGAGGTCGCGGCCGTGCTCGCCGCCCGGGACGAACACGCCGTGCACACCGGCGGCCTGCTCGTCGCCAACCCGCTACCGGTCGACGAGCAGCTCGACCCCGAACTGCACGACCGGACCCTGGCCGAGGGCCTGGCGCTGCTGGAACGGGACGGGGTGACCGGCAAGGCGGTGACGCCGTACCTGCTGGCGCACTTCCACTCGGCCACCGAGGGCGCGAGCCTCACGGTGAACGTCCGGATCATCCTGCGCAACGCCGACCTGGCCGCCCGCATCGCGGTAGCCGCGGTAGCCCGCGCCTCCGCCGTCCCGGCATGACCCGTCCGACCCGTGTGGTCGTCGTCGGAGACGTGATCACCGACGTGGTCGCGGTGCTCTCCGGTCCCCTCGCGGCCGGCACGGACACCGCTGCCGAGATCACCCTGGGCGGCGGCGGGCAGGCGGCCAACACCGCCGCCTGGGTGGCCGCGCAGGGAGTCGCCGTCACGCTCGTCGGCGCGGTCGGCGGCGACGACGCAGGGCGCGACCGGGTGGCCGAGCTGACCCGGGCGGGCGTGGACTGCGCCGTCGAGCGGGTGCCGGGCGTGCCCACCGGAACGGTGATCGTGCTGGCCGCCGACGGCGAGCGGACCATGGTCACGTCGCGGGGAGCGAACCTGCGGTTGAGCGCCGAGCACGTCGAGAAGGCCGTTGCGGCCGCGCCCGACGCGGGGCATCTGCACCTGTCCGCGTACACCCTGTTGGACGCCTCGTCGCGCGACGCGGGGTTGCGGGCGTTGGCCGCCGCCCGCGAGCGCGGGCTCACCACCAGCGTCGACGCGGCCTCCGCGGCGCCGCTGCGGCGGGAGGGCGCGCAGACCTTCCTGGGTTGGGTACGCGATGTCGACCTGCTCCTGGTCAACGCGGACGAGGCCACGGTGCTGGCCGGCGGTCTGGACCCGGCGGCGCAGGGGCGGGTGTTGTCGGCCACGGCCCGGCGGGTGGTGGTCAAACGTGGCGCGGCCGGCGCGGTCTGGGTCGAGGGACGCACGGCCACGGTCAGCGTGGTGGCGGCCCGGCGGGTGGCGGTGGTGGACGTCACCGGAGCTGGTGACGCGTTCGCGGCCGGCCTGCTGACCGCCTGGCTCGGCGGGGCCACCCCGACCGCGGCCCTGGACCGCGCGACCGAGTTGGGTGCCCTGGCCGTCTCCAGCGTCGGCGCCCGACCACCGGCCTGACCGATCGAGCCCTGACCCGCACGGAGCGGGTCAGGGCTCGACGTCGATGACCTTGTGCGGGCGCTCGTCGGCGGTGAGGCTCATCGGCGGGGTGTCGTCCCGCTGCCGAGGGTGGAACCGGTTGGCCAGCCGGTGCTCCTCCTTGGGTGGCCGGTCGTTGGCCAGCAGCACGGCCAGCCACGGGATGAGCACCATGCCGAGGGCGCACAGCGGCAGCCAGAGCCCGAGCAGTGGGGCCTGCACGCCGACCAGGATCGCTCCGACGACGATGCAGGCCACCCGGATGCCCATCATGAGGACGTAGCGGCGCTGACGGCTGGTGAGCTGATCGTTCTGGCTGCGCGAGGCATCGGTGATCAGAATCGGCTGGTACGCCTGACGCTTCACCATGGACCTCCTCGAGGGGATTACGCCCCATCCTGTCACCACGAAGCCGTGATCAGCGAAAATCGACTCATCCCGGTACGTGTTACGCGCGTGGTACGCTGCGCGTCGTGGGCAGCAGGTTCAGCTTCACCGACGAGGCGTTGGCCAACCTGAGGGTCTACGACGTCACGCCCGGGGAAGTCTGGGAGGCGTTGCACAGCGCACGCCGGGTCATCCGCCACCTGGGCGACGACGTGATGGTGGTCTACGCCGCCGCACGCCGGGGTCGCCGCCTGGCGGTGCTGCTCGCCGAGGCCGATGGCACCGACAACGACTGGGACATCCTCTCCGCCCGCGAGCTGAGCGACGTCGAGTCCAAGCGCTACGACGAGGCCGTGCGGAGGGATCGCCGATGAGGGGAGCCGTGACGATGCACCGCAACGACGCGACGAAGCAGTTCCACAGCGGCGACGACCGGCTCGCCGAGCTGATCGACGAGAGCCCGGCGGTGGACCTGCCGACACCCGACACCGACGTGCCCATGGTGAGCCGGTCGGTCCGGCTGCCGCTGGAGACCTACGAGCGGGTCCGCGCCGCCGCCGACGCCCGGGGCATCGGCGTCACCACGCTCATGCGGCAGTGGATCGAGGCCGGCCTCGCCGACCTGGACGACTCGACCACCGTCTCGCTGGCCGACGTCCGGCGCGCGCTGGCCTCCCTGGCGCACCCCACCGCCGCCTGAGCGTCAGCCCTTCTCGGCCTTCGCCGCCGCCTTCATCTGCTGCTTGTACTCCCGCACCCGGCGCAGTGAGTCGGCGTCGGTGACGTCGGCCACCGACCGGTACGCGCCGGGATCGCCGTACCCGCCGGCCGCCGTCCGCCAGTCCTGCGGGGTCACCCCGAACCGCTTGCCGAGCAGCGCCACGAAGATCTGGGCCTTCTGCTTGCCGAAGCCGGGCAGCGCGGCGACCCGCCGCAGCAGCTCCGGCCCGTCGGCGACGTCCGACCACAGCAGCGCCGCGTCGCCGTCGTAGCGCTCCACCAGCGCCCGGCAGACCTCCTGCACCCGGGCCGCCATCGCCTTCGGGAACCGGTGCAGCGCCGGCGGCTGGGCGAAGAGCGCGACCAGCGCCTCGGTGTCGTAGCCGGCCAACTCGGCCGCGTCCAGGTCGTGGCCCAGCCGCTGCGCCAGCACGTACGGCGAGGAGAACGCCTTCTCCATCGGCACCTGTTGGTCCAGGGTCATGCCGATGAGCAGGGCCAGCGGGCTGCGCTCCAGCAGCCGGTTGGCCTCGGGGTCGATGGGGAGCACGAGCGTCATGGCCACCATCCTGCCCCGCGCACCGATCCGGCCGGACACCGACGCTCCGACGTCTACCGGCGGGTGCCGCCGACCCGGGGACGCGACGCGGGGCAGGATGTCGGGGTGGACGAACACGACATGCTGCTCTCCCCCGCCGGCGTCGACGCGCTGCGGACCGCGCTGACCCGGGCCGGGTTCACCAGCAACGGCACCGCCGAACGGCTCGGCCCACAGGCCACCGCCTCGGTCGGGCGCAACGACTATCGGGCCGCGCTACGCGCCACCGAGGACCGCGATCCCCTCGCCACGCTGATCCGGGTGTTCATCTGCGACCAGACCGAGTCGGAGGCGAACGTCGCCGCCGCGCTGGCTCCGCTGGACGTGGCGGACGCACTGGCCGGCGGGCTCGTCGAGCGGTACGGCGACGGTCTGCGCGCCGGAGTCGACCTGGAACCGTACGGCGACGACTGGTGGGTACTCGCCGACGTGCCGGCCTCCGCCCGACCGGGCCGGCCCCTGCACGCCGAGCACGTGCTCGGCATCGGCGGCGCCACCCACACCCTGATCGGGGCGACCGTACGCCGGCGGGTCGGTGCCGCACTGGACCTGGGCACCGGCTCCGGCGTCCAGGCCCTGCACCTGGCCACCCATGCCGACACGGTGACCGCCACGGACCTCTCCGAGCGGGCCCTACGCTTCGCCGCCACCAACGCCGCCCTCAACGGCCAGGACTGGGAGCTGCTGCGCGGCGACATGGTCGCGCCGGTGGCCGGCCGGCGGTTCGACCTGGTGGTGAGCAACCCGCCGTTCGTGGTGGGCCCGGGCACCACCACGCACGTCTACCGCGACTCGGGTCGCGTGGGTGACGCCATCGCCGCCGAACTGGCCGCCGCCGCCCCGGGCCTGCTCACCGAGGGCGGCACCATGCAGTACCTGGCGAACTGGGTGCACGTCGCCGGTGAGGAGTGGGACGAGCGGGTGGCCGGCTGGTTCGCCGGCACCGGCCTGGACGCCTGGGTGATCCAACGCGAGGTGGCCGACCCGATGGCGTACGTCGACCTGTGGCTCACCGACGTCGGTGAGGGCGCCGACCCGCAGCGGGCGGCCGTCTGGCTGGACTGGTTCGACCAACACAAGATCGAGGCGGTCGGCTTCGGGATCGTGTCGCTGCGCCGCGGCGGCCACGCCGATCCGGTGGTCCGCGTGGAGGACCTGCGCCAGCAGGTCCAGCCGCCGCTGGGCGACCAGATCGGTGCCTGGTTCGACCGCCAGGACTTCCTGCGGGTACGCGACACCGAAGGGTTGCTCGCCGAGCGCTACCGGGCCGCCGCCGGCCTCCAGCTCCGCCAGGAGGCCACCATGGGCGACGAGGGTTGGGCGGTGGACCGGCAGGCTCTGGCGATGCCGGACGGCCTGCGCTGGACCGAGGAGATCGACCCGCTCGTGCTGGCACTGGTCGGCGGCGCGGACGGCCGCCTGCCACTGCGCGACCAGCTCGCCCTGCTCGCGGCGGCCCACGACGTCGAGCCCGACGAGATGGCCGAGGCCGCCGGCCCGATCGTCGCGCACCTGGTGGAACGCGGCTTCATCGAGCCGGTGACCGCGTGATGCCGCCGGTCCGCGCGGTGCTCACGTCCACTTGCGCGGTGCTGACGCCGGCCGTGGCGGTGGAGCACTGATGCGGGCGGTGGTGCGCTGATGCGGGCGGTGGTGCAGACCGTCGGGCAGGCCAGCGTGACGGTGGACGACGAGGTGGTCGGCGCGATCGAGAATGGCCTGCTGATGCTGCTCGGGGTGACGCACACCGACACGGCCGACACCGCTCGGACGATGGCCCGCAAGGTGCACGAGCTGCGGATCCTGGACGACGAGCGGTCCGCCGCCGACGTCGGGGCGCCGATCCTGGTGGTCAGCCAGTTCACCCTCTACGGCGATGCCCGCAAGGGACGCCGTCCAAGCTGGACGGCTGCCGCCCCCGCCGAGGTCGCCGAACCCCTGGTAACGGCGGTGGTGGAGGCACTGCGCGACCGCGGCGCAAAGGTCGAGACCGGCCGCTTCCGCACCCACATGCTGGTGACCAGCACCAACATAGGCCCCAAAACAATCCTCCTAGACCTCTAACTCGAAAATCGAACCGTACGTAGACACGCGGCAGCATCCCGCGTCGCGAAGCGGCGTGGGATGGGTCGTGGTGTAGCGGTGGTTAGGCGGCGAGGTCGAGGGTGACGCGGTAGCCGAGGGCTTCGAGTTGGTGGATGTGGTTGCGTTTGCGGCGTTCGGTGTCGGTGCGGCTGAGGTAGAAATCGGCGCCGAGGTCGTGGAACTTGGTTGCGGGGTCGGACAGCAGGTGCCAGATGATCGTCAGGATCGAGCGGCCGACCGCGACGATCGCGCGTTCGGCGCCGCGTCTTCGGGCGATGCGCCGGTAGCGTTCCCCGAGGAACGTGTCGGTTCGGGCGGCGGAGACCGCGATCTGGCCGAGGACGCGGGCGA
>NZ_JBICTE010000023.1:0-104063 GCF_043197485.1 Micromonospora sp. NPDC049102
CCGTGCCGTGGCCACCCGCTTCGACAAACTCGCCGTGCGCTACGAAGCCACCGTGCACATCGCCGCGATCAACGAGTGGCTATGACCGACTTCGACACAGACCCTAGGCGGCTTCGACGATCATGGCGGCGCCCACCGTGCGGTTGGTGGTCTCGTCGATGATGACGAAGCCACCGGTGGTGCGGTTGCGGCGGTACTCGTCGGCCAGCAGCGGCACCGTCGTCCGCAGCCGCACCCGGCCGATCTCGTTGAGCCGCAACTCGTCGGCCGACTCGTCGCGGTGCAACGAGTTGATGTCCAACCGGTAGTACAGCCCGCGCACGATCGCCCGCGCCGACCGAGTGGTGTGCTTGATCGCGTAGCGGCCGCCGACCCGCAACGGGGCGGTCTCGTCCATCCAGCAGACCATCGCCTCGATGTCCTGGGAGACGGCCGGCGCGTTGTTCGGCCGGCAGATCATGTCGCCCCGGGAGATGTCGATCTCGTCGGCCAGTCGTACCGTCACCGACATCGGCGGGAACGCCTCCGCGACCGGCCCGTCGGCGGTCTCCACGGCGGCGATCCGGCTGGTGAAGCCGGACGGCAGCACCATCACCTCGTCCCCCGGCTTGAGCACACCGGAGGCGACCTGACCGGCGTAGCCGCGGTAGTCGGTGACCGTGGTGGACTGCGGGCGGATCACGTACTGCACCGGGAAGCGGACGTCGACCAGGTTGCGGTCACTGGCGATGTGCACCCGCTCCAGGTGGTGCAGCAGCGACGGGCCCTCGTACCAGGGCATGTTGTCCGAGCGGGTGACGATGTTGTCGCCGCGCAGCGCGGAGACCGGCACCACGGTCAGGTCCGGTACGTCGAGCTTCGCGGCGAACGCGGTGAACTCGTCGGCGATCTGCTCGTAGACCTCCTGCGACCAGTCGACCAGGTCCATCTTGTTGACGCAGAGGACCAGGTGCGGCACCCGCAACAGCGAGCACAGGAACGCGTGCCGGCGGGACTGCTCGACCAGGCCCTTGCGGGCGTCCACCAGGATCAACGCCAGGTCGGCCGTGGACGCGCCGGTGACCATGTTGCGGGTGTACTGGATGTGCCCGGGAGTGTCCGCGATGATGAACTTGCGCCGTGGCGTGGCGAAGTACCGGTACGCGACGTCGATGGTGATGCCCTGCTCCCGCTCGGCGCGCAGGCCGTCGGTGAGCAGCGCGAGGTTGGTGTACTCGTCGCCACGGGCCGCGCTGACCGCCTCCACCGCCTCCAACTGGTCGGTGAAGAGCGACTTGGTGTCGTACAGCAGCCGGCCGATCAGGGTGGACTTCCCGTCGTCCACGCTGCCGGCGGTGGCGAACCGCAGCAGGTCCATCGGCCGCGCCTCGGGCGGGGTCTCGGTGCCGGCCGCCGGGGCCAGGGTCTCGGTGCTCATCAGAAGTAGCCCTCCCGCTTGCGGTCCTCCATGGCGGCCTCGCTGACCCGGTCGTCACCACGGGTCGCGCCCCGCTCGGTGATCCGGGTGGCCGCCACCTCCTCGATGACCTTCTCCACGGTGTCCGCGTCCGAGCGGACCGCCGCGGTGCAGGAGGCGTCGCCGACGGTGCGGTAGCGCACCTGGGCCTTGAACCGCTCCTCGCCGGCGCGTGGGCGGAAGAACTCGTTGACCGCGTAGAGCATGCCGTCGCGCTCGATCACCTCGCGCTCGTGGGCGTAGTAGATCGACGGCAACGGGATGCGCTCGCGGGCGATGTAGTGCCAGACGTCCAGCTCGGTCCAGTTGGACAGCGGGAAGACCCGGATCGACTCGCCGGGGTGGTGCCGCCCGTTGTAGAGCGACCACAGCTCCGGGCGCTGGTTCTTCGGATCCCACTGGCCGAACTCGTCGCGGAAGCTGAACACCCGCTCCTTGGCCCGCGCCTTCTCCTCGTCCCGGCGCGCGCCGCCGAACAGCGCGTCGAAGCGGTGCTTCTCCACCGCGTCGAGCAGCACCGGCGTCTGGATGCGGTTGCGCATGCCGTCGCCGGACTCCCGGACCATGCCGCTGGCGAGGGCCTCCGGCACGCTCGCCACCACGAGCTGCAATCCCAGCTCGGTGACCCGCTGATCGCGGTATTCCAGCACCTCGGCGAAGTTGTGCCCGGTGTCGACGTGCATGACGGGGAAGGGGATGTTGGCCGGAGCGAACGCCTTCTGCGCCAACCGCAGCATGACGATCGAGTCCTTGCCGCCGGAGAAGAGCAGCACCGGACGTTCCATCTCGGCGACAACCTCGCGCATCACGAAGATGCTCTCCGCCTCGAGAGCGTCCAGGTGGGAGACGCGGTAGGCCGCGGGGGAGGTCATGACACTCGCTCGCTCATCCGATTTCCAGACCTTTCCGGTCGGACATGTCAAGAAGTGCGCTCAGGCTACCCGGAATGCCTCTGCAGCGCTGCAAGCAACCGGCTGGCGAGATCCTTGCGACAGACCAACAGGTCCGGCAGGCGCGGATCCGCCTCGTTGTATCGAAGCGCAGAACCGTCGATCCGGGAAGCGTGCAGTCCGGTGGCCGTCGCCACAGCCACCGGCGCGGCCGAGTCCCACTCGTACTGTCCGCCGGCGTGGATGTACGCGTCCACCTCGCCGGTCACCACCGCGGCGATCTTCGCCCCGGCGGAACCCATCGGCACCAGATGCGCACCAACGTCCTCGGCCAGGTCGGTCAGGAACACCGGCGGCCGACTCCGACTCGCCGCCAGACGGATCTTGCGCTCGCCGGCTGTCGCGGCCTCCACAGTCATCGGCGGGTACGCGGGCGGATAGTCCGTGCCCAGCACCCGGTGCTGCGCCGGCAGCCCCACCGCCCCGGCGACCAGCCCGTGCGGGCTCGGCGCGCTCCGCGCCCAGAGGGCAACGTGCACCGCCCAGTCCAAGCGGCCCTCCTCGGCGAACTCACGGGTGCCGTCCAAGGGATCGATGATCCAGACCCGGTCCGCGGTCAGACGGGACACCGCCCCGGCGTTCACCTCGGCCGCCCAGGCCAGCCGCGAGCCCTCGTCCTCCTCGGAGAGCACCGCGTCCCCCGGCCGCCACTTCGCCAACTCGGTGCGGATCAGGTCGTGCGACACCTTGTCCCCGGCCGACTTCAGCGCACCACCGTCCGCGAAGCCCATCTCGGCGCGCAGGTCGAGCAGCGCCTGCCCGGCCCGGGAGGCCAACCACCGGGCGAACGCCCCGTCGATCATCGGAGGACTGCCCATCTGCCCGCTCCCGTCGCTTCGCCGCGGCCGTGCCCGCACGCACCGATCGGCCGCGACCCGCGTCGCCGGTCACGGCACGCCGAAAGGCGCAGACTACCGGCCCGGCGTTTCCGATCCGGTACGCACCGCCCGACTCAACCGCCGTGATACAGGTTCTGGGTCGGCTCCACGCCCTTGACGATCACCGACTCCACCACGTCGGCAGCCCGGTCCACCAGGAAATCGAGCTCCTTGCGTTCCGCCGCGCCGAAATCCGACAGAACGAAATCCGCCGGGTCCTGCCGCCCCGGTGGACGACCCACCCCGAACCGCACCCGGGCGTAGTCCTTCGTGCCCAGCGACTTCGACATCGAGCGCAGGCCGTTGTGCCCGCCCTCGCCGCCGCCGAACTTGATCCGCACCTGGCCGAACTCGATGTCCAACTCGTCGTGCACCGCGACCACCTGCGCCGGCGGCACCTTGTAGAACTGCGACAGCGCCGCCACCGGCCCGCCGGAGAGGTTCATGTACGTCAGTGGCTTCGCCAGCACCAGCTTCGGGCCGCCGAACCCCAGCCGACCCTCCGCGACCTCGGCCACCGCCCGCTTGTGCCGGCCGAACCGCGCGCCCACACGCCCAGCCAGCAGCTCGGCCACCATGAAACCGACGTTGTGCCGGTTGCCGGCGTACTCCCGGCCCGGGTTACCCAGGCCGACCACCAGCCACGGTCCCGCCTCGTCCGTCACGACCCGCCCCTCCCGACGTCTTCACCGACACCCGATACGCCGGCAGGCGCCCCCGAAGCTCGGGGACGCCTGCCAGCAGAGTACGAACCGATCAGGCCTCGGTACGCGCCTCGGCGCTCTCGTCGCCCTCGGCGGCGTCCGCGCCCTCGGAGCCCTCGGTGGTCTCGCCGACCCCGGCCTCGGCCTCGTCGGTGGCCGTCTCGACCTCGGGCAGCGTCGCCTCGAGCTGCTCCGCCGTCGGCGCGGCGGTCACCGAGGCGACCGTCAGCTCGGAGTCGGCGGCCAGCTCGACACCCGAGGGCAGGTCGACGTCGGCGGCGGTCACCTGGGAGCCCGCCTCCAGGCCCTCGATCGACGCCTCGAGGTGGTCCGGGACCTTGGTCGCGTCGGCGGTCACCGAGAGGGTGTCGTGGTCGTGCACGATCAGGGTGTCCCGGGCGGCCTCGCCCGTCAGCTGCACCGGAACCTCGACGGTGACCTTCTCGCCACGGCGGACCAGGAGCAGGTCGACGTGCTCGAAGCTGTCCTTGATCGGGTCACGCTGGATCGCCTTCGGCAGCGCCAGCACCTGGGTGCCGTCGGTGATGTCGATGGCGAAGAGCTGGTTGGCGCCACCCTTGCGGATCGCGGCGGCGAACTCCCGCGACGGCAGCGCGATGTGCTTGGGCTTCTCGCCGTGGCCGTACAGCACGGCGGGCACCTTGCCGGCCCGGCGGGTACGACGGGCACCACCCTTGCCGAACTCGGTGCGGGGCTCGGCGCTGATCTTTACCTCGGACACGGGGAAACTCCTGATGCTTCGCTGCGGCGGCTTGTCGTCTTGCGGTGCTGGGGCGAGGGGCTCGCTGGGGCTCATGCGTCATGAACGACTGCCCGGAGCACCGCGTCGATGACGGTGCCTCCGTGCGGCGCTCTTCAGCGGCCCGCCGGGCACCCTCGCCGTGGCAACCGCACCAGTCTACCCGAGCCAATTCGCTGGTTTCCGGCAGTCCCCAGTCACGGCTCCAGGCTGACCCGCCGACGGCGTTTCCCGACGGCGAGTCAGCCCTTTTCGACCATTTTGTCAGCCTTCGTGGCGGGACTCGGCCACTCTCAGCTCAGGCCACCGAAGAGGGTGGTCACCGAGCCGTCGTCGAACACCTCCCGGATCGCCCGCGCCAGCAGCGGGGCGATCGACAACACGGTCAGCTTGTCCAGCTGCTTCTCCGGCGGCAACGGCAGCGTGTTGGTCACCACGACCTCGCTGATCGGGCTGTTCTTCAACCGCTCGGTGGCCGGGTCGGACAGCAGCGCGTGGGTGGACGCCACCACGATCTCCGCCGCACCCGACTCCTTGAGGATGTCCGCCGCCTTGGCGATCGTCCCACCGGTGTCGATCATGTCGTCGACGATCAGGCAGACCCGACCCTCCACCTCACCGACCACCCGGTTCGCCACCACCTGGTTCGGCTTCATCGGATCGCGGGTCTTGTGGATGAACGCCAACGGGCAGCCGCCCAGCCGGTCGGTCCACCGCTCGGCCACCCGCACCCGACCCGAATCCGGTGCCACCACGGTCATCGGCCGGCCGGCGTACCTGTGCTCCACGTACTCGGCCAGGATGTCCATCGCGAAGAGATGATCCACCGGGCCGTCGAAGAAGCCCTGGATCTGGGCGGTGTGCAGATCGACCGTGAGGATCCGGTTCGCACCGGCGGTCTTCAGCAGGTCCGCCACCAGCCGGGCCGAGATCGGCTCCCGACCGCGGTGCTTCTTGTCCTGCCGCGCGTACGGGTAGAACGGCAACACCACGGTGATCCGCTTCGCCGACCCCCGTTTCAACGCGTCCACCATGATCAGGGTCTCCATGACCCAGGTGTTCACCCCGTGCGTCACGGACTGCACCACGAAGGCGTCCGAACCACGCACCGAATCCTTGAACCGTACGAAGATCTCGCCGTTGGCGAACTCGTACGCGTCGGCCGGCGTCGGTGCCACGCCGAGCACCTCGCCGATCTCCTTGGCCAACTCCGGGAAACCCCGTCCGGAGAAGAGCATCAGGCTCTTGCGGTTTTCGGCGACGATGCTGCCCATGGGCCCGTCTGCTCCCGTTTGTCGGCGGTACCCGGCCCGGTGGTGGTGGGTCGGGGACTATTCGGTTGCAGTATCTCCCGCGCCGGACGGACCGCCCACCGTCTCGGCCCGCCCGTGCATTGCCTCACTGTCACTTGCGGCGCCACCCATTTCCGACGCATCCTTCCCGTCGCGGGCACGCTGCGCGGCCTCGGCCGCCGCCGTACCGGCCCGCCGCATCACCACCCAGCCCTCGATGTTGCGCTGCCGCGCCCGGGCGACACCCATCGCGCCCGGCGGCACGTCGTCCACGATCACCGAACCGGCCGCCGTGTACGCGCCGTCGCCCACCTCGACCGGCGCGACGAACATGTTGTCCGCGCCCGTCCGGGCGTGGCTGCCGATCACCGTACGGTGCTTGTCGACCCCGTCGTAGTTCACGAAGACCGACGCGGCCCCGATGTTGGTCTGCTCGCCGATCGTCGCGTCACCGACGTACGTCAGGTGCGGCACCTTGGAGCCGGCACCGATCTCGGAGTTCTTCACCTCGACGAACGTGCCGACCTTCGCCTTGTCCGCGAGCCGAGCGGCGGGCCGCAGGTACGCGTACGGCCCCACGCTCGCGCCCGCGCCCACCTCGGCCCCGACCGCGTGACTGCGGACCACCGACGCGGCCGGGCCGACGATCGTGTCGACCAGCGTGACGTCCGGGCCGACCAGCGCGCCCGCACCGACGACCGTGGCGCCGCGCAACTGGGTGTTCTGGTCGATCACCGCGTCGCGGTCCACCGCCACCGTCACGTCGATCCAGGTGGTCATCGGGTCGAGCAGGCTCACCCCGGTGCGCATCCAGGCCTCGTTCACCCGGTCGCGCAGCAGTCGGCGCAGCGACGCCAGCTCCACCCGGTCGTTGCACCCGAGCGTCTCGACGTGGTCGACGGCCACGTGCACCGCGACCGGCTCGCCGGCCGAACGGAGCAGACCGAACACGTCGGTCAGGTACTCCTCGCCCTGGTCGTTGTCCGTGGAGAGCTTGCCCAACGCGTCACGCAGCCGCGCCGCGTCGAACGCGTAGATCCCGGCGTTGATCTCCCGGATCGCGCGCTGCGTCGCGTCGGCGTCGCGCTCCTCGACGATCTGCTCCAGTCGACCGTCGGCGTCTCGGACGATCCGCCCGAGCCCGGTCGGGTCGGGGACCTCGGCGGCAAGCACGGTGGCCGCCGCGGCAGCCTCCTCGTGCGCGGTCACCAGCGCGCCCACCGTCTCCGGCCGCAGCAACGGCACGTCTCCGTTGATCACCACGACCGTGCCGGCACCCTCCGGCACGGCGTCCAGCGCGATCCGCACGGCGTGCCCGGTACCGAGCTGCTCGGCCTGGAGCACGGGCGTGGCCTCGGGGGCGATCTCGGTCAGGTGGGCCCGGACCTGGTCGGCGCCGTGTCCCACCACGACGACGGTGCGGTCGGCGGCCAGCGGGGCCGCCGCGCCCAGCACGTGGCCGAGCAGCGTACGACCGAGCAGGGGGTGCAGCACCTTGGGCAGTGTCGACTTCATCCGCTTGCCCTCACCGGCGGCGAGTACGACGACGGTACGAAGGTGGGGCTGGGGCACGACGTGGCTCCCGTCGGGACGGCGGACACTCTCGCGGCCATGCTAACCACGAGGCCCGGCACGGTTCCCTCTTACCCCCACGAATACCTAAAGCGGACTTATGGGGACAGCTCGGCCGCCAGGGTTCGAACCTGAAATACGGGTACCAAAGACCCGGGTGTTGCCAATTACACCACGGCCGATCGCAGCGTCGAAAACGCCGACGCGACGGGATGCGCATCCTGCCGCTACACCTTAACGCCCGACTTCGTCGACGCCAGCACTCATACCCTTCATGATCCCCTCGGCCCCTTTCGACGTCGCGCGGACGGCGCACCTCGAGAGCGACCGAAGCGGCCCTGAGCAGCACGTTAGCACGGGCGTACGACGACGCTTCGAAACTTCCCCGTGCGATCTACCGAGCCGTAAGTTACGGTGACGTAGGCGTAGGTTCGTGATCGTTTCCGTCCCCTCTGCGAGGTGCCATGTCCACTACCGTGCTCGAACCCAACACCACCGGCTCCGGCCCGAAACCGCTCACCGACGGCACCCAGTCCCCCGGGATCCTGGCCACCCTGTGGGCGTTCGTCGTGATCCCCTTCGCGGCCCTGCTGATTGCCGTACCGGTCGCCTGGGGCGGCTGGCTGGGCTGGACCGACGTGATCATCGGCCTGGTCTGGTACGTGGTCTCCGGGCTCGGCATCACGGTGGGCTTCCACCGCTACTTCACGCACGGCTCGTTCAAGGCCAAGCGGTGGCTGCGGGTGACCCTGGCGGTGGCGGGTTCGCTGGCGGTGCAGGGCGAGATCATCCAGTGGGTGGCCGACCACCGGCGGCACCACGCGTTCTCCGATCTGGAGGGTGACCCGCACTCGCCGTGGCGGTTCGGCACGAGCGTCTGGGCGCTGACCCGGGGCCTGTTCCACGCTCACGTGGGCTGGCTGTTCCGTCGCGAGCTGTCCAACCGGGAGCGTTTCGCGCCCGACCTGATCGCCGACCGCGACATCAGCCGGGTGGACCGGCTCTTCCCCGCGCTGGTGGTCATCTCGCTGCTCGGCCCGGCGCTGATCGGGGGTCTGGTGACCTGGTCGTGGCAGGGCGCGCTCACGGCGTTCTTCTGGGCCGGGCTGGTCCGGATCGGCCTCCTGCACCACGTCACCTGGGCGATCAACTCGGTCTGCCACGTGTACGGCGAGCGCCCGTTCGCAATGCGCCAGGGCGACCGCGCGTCGAACTTCTGGCCGCTGGCGATCCTGTCGTTCGGTGAGAGCTGGCACAACCTGCACCACGCCGACCCGACCAGCGCGCGGCACGGTGTGCTGCGGGGTCAGGTCGACATCTCGGCGCGGGTGATCTGGCTGTTCGAGAAGGCCGGTGCGGCGTCGCAGGTGCGTTGGCCGAAGCCTGAACGACTCGCCGCCAAGCTCGTGAAGCCGGTCGCACCCCGGTAAACCGGGCGGTGCCACAGCGTGTCGCCTGGCAGGATGGCCGGATGACCGAGCGACGCGGGGGGACTGGACGGCTCGGCGGACGAGGGCCGGGCCCGATCCGGGTTTGGTCGCACGGCACGGCGGGGCGGCCAAGCCGCCCGCCAGTGAGGCGACGACGTGAACGGGCACAGCGGGAACACCATCCCACGGCAGGGCGTGACCGAGCGCCAGCGAGGCGGCGACATGCCCGAGGCGAGTGACGAGGCGGGCGGCCGGCGGCTGGCGCCGGCCGCCACGCCGAAACCCAAGCCCACCTCACGGGTACGCATGTCGGCGGCGCAGCGCCGGGAGCAGTTGATTGCGATCGGCCGGCAACTGTTCGCCGAGCGGGGTTTCGACGCCACCTCCATCGAGGAGGTGGCGGCCCGCGCCAAGGTCTCCAAGCCGGTCGTGTACGAGCACTTCGGTGGCAAGGAAGGGCTCTACGCGGTCGTGGTCGACCGGGAGGTCCGGGCCCTGCTCGACCGGATCACCACGGCGCTGACCGCGGGCCATCCGCGTGAGTTGTTGGAGCAGGCGGCGATGGCTCTGCTGGGCTACATCGAGGAGGAGACCAGCGGCTTCCGGGTGCTGGTCCGCGAGTCGCCGCTGATGTCCGGCACGGCCACCTTCAGCAGCGTGATGAACGACGTCGCCCACCAGGTCGAGCACATCCTCGGCGCCGAGTTCAAGAGCCGCGGGTACGACCCGAAGCTGGCCGAGCTCTACTCGCAGGCGCTGGTGGGCATGGTCGCGTTGACCGGCCGGTGGTGGCTGGAGGTGCGCAAGCCCCGCAAGGAGACGGTGGCGGCGCACCTGGTCAACATGGCGTGGAACGGGTTGTCGCACCTGGAGGCGAAGCCGACGTTGATCACCGCGCGCCGTTGCTGAGGCGTCAGGTGCGGTGCGCGTCGGCCACCGGATGCTTGCGGCGTTCGCGCTCCGCCTCGGCGTGCTCCGACGGGCCGATCTTGTCGTAGAGGCCGGTGCCGAGCAGGACCAGGCCGAACAGCATCGACACGATCACCGTCGACATCGAGAAGTTGAGGAAGTTCGCGTCGGTCTGCAGCACGGACATCATGAGGATGCTGGTCACCAGGAACACCGCGCCGGCGGTGAGGTTCATGTAGTGACCGAGGTTGCTGCGCCGGGACGCCCCGACGATCAGGACGACTCCGAAGATCACGGAGGCCAGCGAGAAGGCCAGGTTGGTGCGGAGGCCAAGAGCCCAGGTGCTGTTGCGGGCGAAGAGCGGGTCGCCGATCGTCTCGGCGACGCCCCAGACGCCGAAGACCAGGATGTAGACGCCGATCAGCCCGGAGAGGACCCGGTAGAGCGGCCGTGCCGGATGGTTGACCGGAAAGTGCGGCATCCCAGAACCCCCTGATGTGACTGTTTCAGGGGGAATTGTCGCCCAAGGCAGAGCCGACTGTCCGACGAACCACAATGCCGGAGGTCCGCCGGAAGGCTGGACCAGGTCAGGACTTCGCCGGAGCCCGAGCTGCGCAGGGATCAAGCCTGACCGCCCGGAGCAGCTCGGGCTCCGACGAAAACCCACGACCGCAACCAAAGAAAGCAAGCAGCAAAGCTCAGAGCACGAGCCGAGCCTTGTGGAACGCCTCCGCCTCCTCGTCGGTGCCGACCTTGCCGTACATGCCGGCCATGAGCAGCACCAGGGAGGCCGACAGCACCACGACCACCGTGAGGACGTTGACGTTGAAGATGTTGGCGTCGGTGCGGATGAACGCGAGAGCGCCGAGGCCGATGACCATCAGGGTGTACGCCAGCCACTGGTTGATCGCCACGTCGATGTTGCGGCCGAGTCCGGTGCCGACCAGCACGACGAGCCCGAGCAACACGCAGAGCAGCGAGAAGCCGAGGTTGGTGCCCTGGCCGAGGACCTTCGTGTCGTCCTGCGCGAGGACCTCGTTGCCGGCGCTCGCGATGATGCCGAGCACGCCGAAGACCACCAGGTACAGACCGGTCAGCCCGCCGATCGCCCGGTAGATCGGCCGCGCGGGGTGGTTGATGGGGGTGTGGGCCATGTCTGGGTCTCCAACGCCGTGGGGTGAGGTGTCGCCGATGATTGTCCCGCATGTGCCGGTGTGACGCCGCACACGGCCCCCGCGCTGGTGTGCCCGGGCGGGTCAGCCCTCGGGCAGCTCCTCGGCGAGGGTCATCCAGCTCTCCTCGATACCTTCCCGCTCGGCGCGCAGATCCTTGAGCTGGGTGTCCAGCTCGGCGACGCGGGCATAGTCCGTGGCCTGGGCGGCGAGCTGGTCGAGCAGGGTGGTCTCGCGCTGGTCGAGCTTGCCGAGCTGCCGTTCGAGGCGGGTCAGCTCCTTGCGGGCCTGGCGCACCTCGGCTGCCGACATGCCACCCACGCTGGGCCCGGCCGGCCCGACCGAGACGGTGCCGCCCACCCGAGCGGAGCCGGCCCGCTCGGCGGTCCGGGCGAGGTACTCGTCGACGCCACCGGGCAGGTGCACCAGCCGGCCGTCGCCGAACATCCCGTACGAGGTGTCGGTAACGCGTTCGATGAGGTAGCGGTCGTGGCTGGCCACGATGATCGTGCCCGGCCAGGAGTCGAGCAGGTCCTCCAGCGCGGCGAGGGTGTCGGTGTCCAGGTCGTTGGTGGGCTCGTCGAAGAGCAGCACGTTGGGCTCGCCGGCCAGCAGCCGCAGCATCTGCAACCGGCGACGCTCACCGCCGGAGAGGTCGCTGACGGGTGTCCAGAGGCGGCGGTCGTCGAAGCCGAAGACCTCGGCGAGCTGCGCGGCGGAGACCTCCCGGTCGCCGAGCTGGACCCGGCGGGCGACCTCCTCGACGGCTTCCAGGACCCGCAGGTGCCCGGGCAGCTCGGCGAGTTCCTGGGAGAGGAACGCCGGCCGCACGGTGGAGCCGGTGGTGAAGCGACCTCCGTCGGGGCGGGTGATGCCGGCGAGCATCCGCAGCAGGGTGGTCTTGCCGGCACCGTTGGCGCCGAGGATGGCGATCCGGTCGCCCGGGCCGACCAGCCAGGTGGCGTCGCTCAGGATCTCCTTCGGCCCGGCGTGCAGCTCGACGTCCGTGAGCTCGTACACCTGTTTGCCGAGGCGGGAGACGGCCATGCGCTGCAACGACATGGTGTCGCGGGCCGGCGGCACGTCGGCGATCAGCGCGTTGGCGGCGTCGATCCGGAACTGCGGCTTGGAGGTGCGGGCGGGCGGGCCACGCCGCAACCAGGCGATCTCCTTGCGCAGCAGGTTCTGCCGGCGCGCCTCGGTGGCGGCGGCAACCCGCTCGCGCTCGACCCGGGCGAGGGTCCAGGCGGCGAAGCCACCCTCGTACGCGCGGACGGTCTGGTCCGCGACCTCCCAGGTGGTGGTGCAGACGGCGTCCAAGAACCACCGGTCGTGGGTGACCACCACGAGGGCGCCCTTGCGGCCGACCAGGTGCCGGGCCAGCCAGTCGACACCGCCGACGTCGAGGTGGTTCGTGGGCTCGTCGAGGATCAGCAGGTCCGAGTCGCGCACGAGCAGCGCGGCAAGCGCCACCCGCCGCCGTTCGCCGCCGGACATCGGGCCGACCGGCTGGTCGAGGCCGAGGTGCGGCATGCCGAGGCCGTCGAGGATGTTGCGGACACCGGCGTCACCGGCCCACTCGTGCTCAGCGCCCATGCCCTCGCCCAGCCAGGCAGTCCCGAGCACCACGTCCCGGACGGTGGCCTCGGGGGCGAGGGTGAGCTGCTGCGGCAGCCAGAGCACGCGCAGGTCACGACGGTGGGTGACCCGACCGTCGTCGGGGTCCTCCTGCTTGGTGAGGAGCCGTAGCAGGGTGGACTTGCCGGCGCCGTTGAGGCCGACCACACCGATCCGGTCGGCGTCGTCCAGGCCGAGCGAGACGTCCGTGAGCAGCCGCCCGGCGGCGCCGTACCCCTTGGACACCCGGTCCAGATTGACGATGTTGGCCACGTTCCACCCTTCAAGATCAAGGCGTCCGGGTGCCGGCGGGCACCTCGGGACGCCTGACCCAAGGGTACGCGGACGTCCCGGCCGGCCGCGCCGGCCGGGGAGCGCCGTCAGACGACGCGCGCCCCCGCCACCGGGCCGCGTGCGACCCGCGCCTCCCGGCACACACCGGCGCTGGTCAGCTCGGCGGCGATCCGCTCGGCGTCGGCGGCGTCGGCCGCGAGGAACACGCAGGTGGGGCCGGAGCCGGAGACGATGCCGGTGAGCGCGCCGGCAGCCTCGCCGGCCTTCAGGGTGTCGGCCAGCGCGGGACGCATGGCCAGCGCCGCGTCCTGGAGGTCGTTGCCGAGCGAACGGGCGAGGACCTGCGGGTCGCGCTGGCGCAGCGCGCCGAGCAGGTCGTCGGTGCTGCCCAGCGGGGTACCGGCGGTGCCGGCGTCACGGAGCCGGTCCAACTCCCGGTACGCGGCAGGCGTGGACAGGCCGACATCGGCGATCGCCACCACCCAGTGCCAGGACGTCGGACGGACCAGCACCGGGCTGACCGCCTCACCGCGGCCGGTGCCCAGCGCGGTGCCCCCGTAGATCAGGAACGGCACGTCCGAGCCGAGGTCGGCGGCGATCCCGGCCAACTCGTCGCGGGACAACCCGGTGCCCCAGAGCGCGTCGCAGGCCACCAGCGCGGCGGCCGCGTCGGCGCTGCCGCCGGCCAGCCCACCCGCCAGAGGGATCTGCTTGCGCAGGTGCAGTCGGGCGTGCGGCAGGACACCCGCGTAACCAGCCAGGGCGTGCGCCGCGCGGATCACCAGGTTGGAGTCGTCAAGCGCCAGCTCGCCGGTGCCCTCACCCTCCATGGTCAGGCCGAGGGTGTCGCCCCGGCGAGCGGTCAGCTCGTCGTAGATGGAGATCGCGTGATAGACCGTGTTCAACTCGTGGTAGCCGTCGCGGCGCAGCGGCCCCACCCCGAGGTGCAGGTTGACCTTCGCGGGCACCCGCACCCGCACCGGGCCGATGGCCCCGCGTCGCTCGTCCTCGTCGTCCGGTCGCCAGGCCTCGGTCACGGGGTGAATTCCCGCATGCTCAGGCGGATGTCGAACGGCTTGGCCACGATCAGCTCCTCGGCGTCCTCGGCGGGCACGGGCGCCAGCCTACTTCGCGCCCGGCGTACCGGCCGGAGACGACGCGGCGATGGCCGCGAACTGCTCGACGGTCAGTGACTCGCCGCGCGCGCCGGGGTCGACGCCCGCGGCGGTGAGGGCGGCGGCGGCCCGGTCCGGACCGCCGGCCCAGCCGGCGAGCGCCGCGCGCAGGGTCTTGCGACGCTGCGCGAACGCCGCGTCCACCACGGCGAAGACCCGCTGCCGGGGTACGTCGGGTCGGGGCGGGTCGTGACGGGTGAAGGCGACCAGACCGGAGTCGACGTTGGGGACCGGCCAGAACACGTTCGGCGGCACCCGCCCGGCGCTGCGGGCGCTGGCGTACCACGCGAGCTTGACCGACGGGATGCCGTACACCTTGGAGCCGGGACCGGCGACGAGCCGGTCGGCGACCTCCTTCTGCACCATCACCAGGCCGTGTCGCAGGGAGGGCAGCTCGGCGAGCAGGTGCAGCACCACGGGTACGGCGACGTTGTAGGGCAGGTTCGCGACCAGCGCGGTCGGCGGCGGGTCGCCCAGGTCCGCTGCGGTGACGCGTAGGGCGTCGGCGCGGTGCACGCTCAGCCGGTCGGCGTCCGCCCCGGCGTGCCGCGCGGCGGTCTCCGGCAGCGCCCCGGCGAGCGTCGGGTCGATCTCCACGGCGTGCACGTGCCCGGCGACCGGCAGCAGCCCCAGGGTCAGCGAGCCCAGCCCGGGGCCGACCTCCAGGGCCACGTCGTCGGGGGTCAGGCCGGCGGCGGTGACGATCCGCCGCACGGTGTTCGGGTCGTGTACGAAGTTCTGACCCAGCTTCTTGGTGGGCGCGACGCCCAGCCGGGTGGCGAGCTCCCGGATCTCCGCCGGGCCGAGGAGGCTCACCACGGGCCGAAGGCCCGGTCGCCGGTGGCGGAGATGGCCGCGCACAGCTCGTCCAGGTCGCTGCCGGTCGTCTCGGCGAGGAAGCGGACGGTCAGCGGAATGAGGTACGAGGCGTTCGGCCGACCCCGGTGCGGAATCGGGGTGAGGTAGGGGGCGTCGGTCTCCACCAGCATCTGATCCAGCGGGGTGAGCGCGGCGGCCTCGCGCAGCGCGGCGGCACTGCCGAAGGTGACAGTGCCGGCGAAGCTGAGTAGGTAGCCCCGACGTACGCACTCGCGGGCGAACTCGGCGTCGCCGGAGAAGCAGTGCAGCACCACCGTGTCCGGCGCGCCCTCGTCGTCGAGGATGCGCAGCACGTCCGCGTGGGCGTCCCGGTCGTGGATGACGAGCGCCTTGCCGTACCGCTTGGCGATCGCGATGTGCGCCCGGAAGCTCTCCTCCTGAGCGGCGCGCCCCTCGTCGCCGGTGCGGAAGAAGTCCATTCCGGTCTCGCCGACCCCCCGGACCCGGTCGCGGGCGGCCAACGACTCGATCTCCCGCAGCCCCTCGTCGAGGTCCGCCAGCCGGGGCGCCTCGTTGGGGTGCAGCGCCACGGTGGCCAGCACCGCCGGGTACGCGTCGGCGATGTCCGCGCCCCACCGCGAGGAGACGACGTCCACCCCCACCTGCACCAGCCGGTCCACCCCGACGCTGACGGCCAGGTCGACGGCCGCGGCGACCGGGTCGTCGGCCGGACCGCCACCCGGTACGCCCGCCTCGCTCACCGTGATGTCCAGGTGGGTGTGGCTGTCCAGCACCGGCCGGGGCAGCGGCTCGGGGGCGGGTGGGAACTCTCCGGCCCGCCGGGCGGCACGCTCGCGGCGGGTTTCAGTCGGCTCGCTCATCAGCGACAGCATCACACACGGGCGTCGTCCATCCGCCCGCCACCCGGCGTTCACCTCGACTACGCCGCGCGACTCTACCGTCGCGGCAATGGACGTCAGACCCCACGTGAGCGACGCCGCAGGCGAACGGACCGGTCTGCGCGTGGCATTCGGCGGCGGCGTCTATCCGGCCGAGGAAATCGCCCGGGGCGCCGCGTACGAGCTGTTCAGCGCCGAGGAGGTCGCCGGCTTCGAACGGGCGTCGCGTCCGGGTAACGCCCTGCCGTGGCGACGGTTCGTGCACGTCACCGAGGTGAGCGCGGTGCACGGGGCCGTCGAGCCGGCCGAGGAGCCGGAGACGCCGCTGATGATGCCGGCGCACCGGGAGCGCGGCTGGTCGCACGTACACCAGCTCAGCCAGCAGCCATCGGCGGTGGGTGACCCGGTGTTGACCGCGGTGCGCGCCTCGGCGGTGGTGCGGCGCGGCACCCGGATGGTGAAGGTGCTCTCCGCCGCGCAGCTCGCCGGGTACGTGCGGGGCTGGCTGCCGCACGGCTTCTGCTACCGGGAGCACGATGTGGCGCACCTGCGGACGACGGCGACGACCACTGTGCTGCGCACCGACGGCGACGTCGCGCGGGACGGCTCGGACGTGGCGTACGCGCTGCGCTGGCGGACGGCCGACCCGGGCGACTACGACGTGCCGGTGGGCGAGGCGCACCGGGGCCTGACCGCGCTGGCGTCCCGCGACCGCGTGGGCCCACCGGTGCTGGGCACCGGCTTCGTGCCGAGCAACGGCCAGCTCATCCCCGAGTTCGTCACCCGCGACGTCGCCGACCTGCCCATGCCGGCGAACGCGACCCTGCTCGCGTACACCGCCGAGGGTGTCGAGGTGGTGCTCTACAGCTACCAGGCCGAGCAGCGCGCCTGGCTGCGGATGGTGGGCCCGCAGTGGCGGCACCTGCTGGCCGCGGTGCCGGGCGTCTCCCCCGACCAGGAGTACGTCCCGACCGGCGACGCCCCGCGCTCGACCCAGCTGGTCGGCCTGTACGGCGACACGGAGTACGAGGCGGTGGCCGACCTGCCCGGGGGTTTCCGGGTGTTGGCGATGACCCGGGCGGCCCGTTACCCGGTGGAGGCGGTGGCCCGCCGGCTCCGGTTCGCGACGTGGCGGGGCGTGTCGTGCCTGGTGCTGCGTGAGGAGGCCGGCTGGCTGCGGCTGCGGCACCCCGACCCGGACGCGGTGGTCGGCACCGGCGCGCAGTGCCACGACCGGGGCGTCTACGAGACCTGGGCGCCGGGCGCCGAGGTGACCGACGACCAGGTCATGGACACCCGGTACGCGATCTGACGGCGCGCGGCGGCGGGACGTCCACCGCCGCGCGCCGTCCGACGTTCAGTCGGCCAGGCGGGCCAGCTCCTCGTCGACGATCGACGGGTCGAGCTTGCGGAACACGGGCTTGGGGGCGGTCAGCGGCCGGCCGGCTTCGATCGGCACCGACTCCCAGCGCGCGCCCACCGTGTAGTCACCGGTGAGCACCGGGTACGACGGGCCGCCGTCCAGGTCGTCGACCTGCTCGATGACGGGCATCGGCGCGTGTACGCCGGTGCCGCCGAGCAGCTCGTGCACCTGCTGGGCGGAGTGCGGCAGGAACGGGGTGAGCAGCGTGTTGGCGTCGCTGATCACCTGGAGGGCGACGTGCAGGATGGTGCCCATCCGGGGTTTGTCGGCCTCGGCCTTGAGCTTCCACGGGGCCTGCTCGGAGAGGTACCTGTTGGCCTCGGCCACCACCTTCATCGCCTCGCCGATGGCCTGCTTCTGCCGGTGCCGACCGATCAGGTCGCCGACCGTGGTGAAGCCGGCCCGGGCGACGGCGAGCAGTGCCTCGTCGGCCTCGGTGAGCCCGGCCGGGTCGACCGGCGGGATGGCCCCGAAGTTCTTCGCGGCCATCGACACGCACCGGTTGACCAGGTTGCCCCAGCCGGCGACCAGCTCGTCGTTGTTGCGGCGCAGGAACTCGGCCCAGGTGAAGTCGGTGTCGTTGCTCTCCGGGCCGGCGGCGGCGATGAAGTAGCGCAGCGCGTCGGCGTCGTAGCGCTCCAGGAAGTCCCGGACGTAGATGACCACCTTGCGGGACGAGGAGAACTTGCGCCCCTCCATGGTCAGGTATTCGCTGGAGACGACCTCGGTGGGCAGGTTGAGTCGGCCCAGGTCACCCGGCTCACCGTCCCGCGAGCCCTCGCCGGAGTAGCCGGAGAGCAGCGCCGGCCAGATCACCGAGTGGAAGACGATGTTGTCCTTGCCCATGAAGTAGTACGAACGGGCGTCCTTGCCTTGGGCGTCGGCGGACCACCACTTACGCCACGCCTCGGGGTCGCCGGAGCGGCGTGCCCACTCGATCGAGGCGGACAGGTAGCCGATCACCGCGTCGAACCAGACGTAGATCCGCTTGTCGGGGCGGTCCCGCCAGCCTTCGAGCGGGATCGGCACGCCCCATTCCAGGTCGCGGGTGATCGCCCGGGGTTGGAGGTCGTCGAGCAGGTTGCGGGAGAACCGCAGCACGTTGGGCCGCCACCCCTCCCGGGTGTCCAGCCACTGCCGCAGCACCTCGGCCAGGGCGGGCAGGTCCAGGAAGAAGTGCTCGGTCTCGACGAACTTCGGGGTCTCGCCGTTGATCCGCGACTTCGGGTCGATCAGGTCGATCGGGTCGAGCTGGTTGCCGCAGTTGTCGCACTGGTCGCCGCGCGCGCTGTCGTACCCGCAGATCGGGCACGTGCCCTCGATGTACCGGTCGGGCAGGGTGCGCCCGGTGGACGGCGAGATCGCGCCCATGGTGGTCTTGGGCACGATGTAGCCGTTGCGGTACATGCCCTCGAACAACTCCTGCACCACCGCGTAGTGGTTGCGGGTGGTGGTGCGGGTGAACAGGTCGTAGGAGAGGCCGAGGCCGTGCAGGTCCTCCACGATCACCCTGTTGTACCGGTCGGCCAGCTCGCGCGGGGTGACCCCGTCGGCGTCGGCCTGCACCTGGATGGGGGTGCCGTGCTCGTCGGTGCCGGAGACCATGAGCACGTCGTGGCCGGCCATCCGCATGTACCGGGCGAAGACGTCGGAGGGAACGCCGAAACCGGAGACGTGGCCGATGTGGCGGGGGCCGTTGGCGTACGGCCAGGCCACTGCCGCGAGAACGTGACTCATGAGCAGCAAGCCTAGTGACCCGTCCGGCGTGCCCGCGAACCAATAGGGGGTGCCGGGCCGACGGACCGGGCCGACCCCCTCGACCTTTGGTCCGATTTGTCGTCGACACGCGGCCCAGCTGCCCGTTCAGCCCCCGCTACCGGTGTGCAATGAACGTCGTGACTGGCAGACGAGCGGCTCGGGACCATGACGAGCGTCCCACCGGGGCGGCGGCCGGCGACGAGGCCACCCGGACCTCCGAGCCCCGGGGCAGCGGGGTCGCGCCGCTGCCCCGACCGGTACCCCCCGCCGCCGACGCGACCACCACCGGCCGCCCGGGCGCGTCGTCACGGCCGGGCGCGTCGTCCCGGCCGAGCCCCACGCCACGGCCGCCGACACCCACCCCGGCGCGACCCAGCCCGACGGTGCCCACACCCAGCCCGACCCGGCCACACCCGGCAGGATCGTCCGGCGAGACGCCGCCACCCGGTTCCTCCGCCGACATGACGCCACCCGATTCGTCCACCGACACGCCGCCACGCGGTTCGCCCGCCGGCACGACGACGGCCGCGAGCACGGCACCGGCGGATGCCGGACCGGGCGGGGCGACGGTCGAGGTGGAGCCCACCACCGGGGCCCCGGTGGACGCGGTGCCGCGCCGGGTGCCGATCCGTCAACAGAGCCGCAGCCGGGACGCGTACCGGCCCGACGGGGAGCAGTCGTCGGACGACGGTGTCTTCTGGGCGCCGATCGAGGAGGTGCACTGGGATGGCACCCCGGTCCGGGACGACCCCGCTCCCCGACCGCGCTCCCCGGCGACCGACCGCCGCAGGGCCGCGCGGACGACGGCGCTGCCGGACCCGCTGCGCGGGCTCACCGTCCTGGTGCTGTTGAGCCTGGTCACAGCCTTCTTCGCCTGGGTCAGCGCGGGGCCGTTCTGGCTCGCCGTCGGGCACGGGCGCGATGGCACGGTGGTGATCGACACCTGCACCGGCGGCGGCCTCAGCCAGCGGTGCCGGGGGATCTTCACGGCGGACGACGGACGTTTCCTGGCACACGGCGTACGCGTCAGCGGCGCGCCCACCGGAGGCGGCGCGACGGGAACCGCGCACCGGGCCCGGATGACCGGCCCGGACAGCGGCACCGCGTACGCCGACACCGGCGCGAGCCGGCACCTGCACTGGCTGCCCGGGCTGTTGGTGGTGCTCGGCTGCGCCGCCGGCATCGTCCGGTGGACCGGGTCGGCCCGGCTGCCCGGCCGACGACACCGCCGTTGGGCGGTCTCCGCCGCACTCGCCGGCCCCACCCTGATCACCCTCGGTTTCCTGGCCGCCGCCTGGTGAACGCGGGCGCGGCGGGTCAGCTGTGCACGATCGTGTAGACCTCGCGGCGGCGCAGGGAGTATTCGGTGGCGACATCGGTGATGGCGTCCCGGCGGGAGCGGCCCGCAGCCTCGCGCTCGGCGACCGCGGCACGCAGGGTCTCGTCGTCGGGGCGCTCCGCAGGGGTCACCGGAGCGCCGGCCACCACGAGGGTGATCTCCCCGCGCGGCTCGCTCTCCGAGGCCCATCGGGCCAGCTCACCGAGGGGGCGGCGGAGCACCTCCTCGTACGTCTTGGTGAGTTCCCGGCAGAGCGCGGCCGGCCGGTCCGCGCCGAACGTCTCGGCCAGGTCGGTCAACGCCGCGCCGATCCGGTGCGGCGCCTCGAAGAAGACGAGGGTGCGCTCCTCGGCGGCGAGCGCCCGCAGCCGGGACCGGCGGGCACCCCCACTGCGCGGCAGGAACCCCTCGAAGCAGAACCGGTCGCACGGCAGCCCGGAGACGGCGAGGGCGGTGGTCACCGCACTGGGCCCCGGCGCGACGGTGACCGGCGCACCCGCGTCCAGCGCCGCCCGGACCATCCGGTATCCCGGGTCGGAGACGCTCGGCATACCGCCGTCGGTCACCAACGCCACCGTGTACCCGCCGAGGATGACCTCGACCAGTTCGGGCGTACGCCGTTCCTCGTTGCCCTCGAAGTAGGAGACGATCCGACCGCCGACGGTGATGTCGAGGTCGCGGGCCAGCCGGGTGAGGCGACGGGTGTCCTCGGCGGCCACCACGTCGGCGCTCGCCAGCACCTCCCGGAACCGCACCGAGGCGTCGGCGGGGTTGCCGAGCGGGGCACCGAGCAGGATCAGGCGCCCAGCTTCGGACATTTCACCCACGACATCGTCTCCTTCATCGACAGCGAATACCGGTATCAGGGACGACGGGCGCCACACGACACCCTGGCAGCCTACGATCGCCGGGTGACGAGTGCGTCGACAGCGCAGAGCCCGAGCGCCGACCCGGCAGACCCGGTCGAGGTGTCCGGCGAGCCCAGCCCGCAGCAGACACCGGCGGAGCCGCGTGCCGACGGCGGGGGGGTGTCCGCCGTGGTCCGCCGTCGGTTCGCCACCGTCGACACCCGGTTGGACCCGTACTCGTGGCTGGCCACCGCCGTGGTGGTGGCCATCGCGGCGATCCTGCGCTTCGTCGGCCTGTCCAGTCCCAAGGGCAAGATCTTCGACGAGACGTACTACGCCAAGGACGCCTACGGGCTGATCAGTCGCGGCGTCGAGTGGAACTACAAGGACAACGGCCCGTCGTACGTGGTGCACCCGCCACTGGGCAAGTGGCTGATCGGCATCGGCGAGTGGGCCTTCGGCTATCAGGACGCGGAGTCGAAGGTGTCCGTCGGCGGGCACCTGTTCACCACCGCGCCGGAGTTCGGTTGGCGGTTCTCGGCGGCCGTCATCGGGACGCTGTCGGTGCTGCTGCTGGTCCGCATCGGTCGGCGGCTGTTCCGCTCGACGGTGCTCGGCTGCGCGGCCGGCCTGCTGCTCGCGTTGGACGGCTTCCACCTGGTGCTGTCGCGCGCCGCGCTGCTCGACATCTTCCTGCTGTTCTTCGTGCTGGCCGCGTTCGGGGCGCTGGTGCTCGACCGGGACGCCCGGCGGCGGCGCTGGGCGCGCGCCCTGGACGAGGGGCTCGACCCCAGCCTGCCGGGTCGCGAGGGCCGGCCGTCGACCGGCTGGCGGACGTGGCCGTGGTGGCGTCTGGCGGCCGGGGTGCTGATCGGTTGCGCCTGCGCGGTCAAGTGGAGCGCGCTCTACTTCGTGCCGGTGTTCGCCCTGTTCGTGGTCCTCTGGGAGGTCGGGCTCCGCCGGTCGGCGGGCGTCCGCAGGCCCTGGCGGGACACCCTGCTCGACGAGGTGCCCTGGCTGGTGCTGGCCGGGGTGCTGATGGTCGGCACCTACCTGGCCACCTGGTCGGGGTGGCTGATCAGCGACGACGGCTACTACCGGCTGGCGACGTCGTCCGCCTACCCGACGGGGTCACTCAGCGACACCCCGGTGATCGGCCCGCTGGTCAACCTCTACGAGTACCACCGGGCCGCGTACGGCTTCCACGCGCAGCTCGACGATCCGCACAAGTACCAGTCGTGGCCGTGGCAGTGGCTGCTGCTCGGGCGACCGGTCGCGTTCCACTGGTCGGGGGACGGCGCCTGCGGCGCGCCGACCTGCGCCTCGGAGATCCTGCTGCTGGGCACCCCGCTGCTGTGGTGGTCGTTCCTGCCCGCTCTGGTCGCGCTCGTCTGGCTGGGCATCGCCCGCCGGGACTGGCGGGCCGGCGCGATCCTGCTCACCGTGGCCGCGGGTCTGCTGCCCTGGTTCTGGTTCGCCCTCGACGGCCGGACGATGTTCTCGTTCTACACGGCGCCGGCACTGCCCTTCCTGGTGCTCGCCGTGGTGTACGTGCTGGGTGCGATGATCGCCCCGGCCGGGGGTGACGTGGGCGAGACGGCGGCCCTGACGCCCGGGGACGCCGGCTACGAGAGACGGCTGGTCGGCAGCATCGCGGCCGGGGCGTACGTGCTGCTGGTGGGCCTGTGCTTCGCGTACTTCTATCCGATCTTCGTGGGCCGACTGATTCCGTACTCGGACTGGCTGGCCCGGATGTGGCTCGACGGTCGCTGGATATAAGCACCGGCAGGCGACGCGCCGCACAGCGCGACGGAAATCGGGCCCGCACGCGTGAAGCGTGCGGGCCCGATTTTTGCTCTCCAAGCTCTACACGAAGACGCGCGCCCCGATCGCCTGCCACGGGGGAAGCGGGCGATTGGGGCGCGCATGAAGAGCTTAACCACCGCGCGCCACCGGCACAACGGGTCAACTTGGGTCGGATTTCCGACCGATTCCGCCCGGGCCGAGGACTACCCTCCGGCCGTTGACCGAGGGTGACCTGACGTGGACCCAGCGCCCCCTCGCGGAGTCGTTCCCGGACCGTACTGGACGACCAACCACCCCGACGATCATCCAAAGTAGATCTCACTACACTGCGGGCCGTGATCAACTTCAGACGATCGGCGGCCGTCCTTCTCGGACTGCTGGCGACCACCGCGCTGACCGGGCCCGTCCCGGCGGCGGCCGACGAGGAGCAGGTGGCCGAGCCGCCCCGGATCGAGCTGGTGCTCGACGTCAGCGGCTCGATGCGGGCGGCGGACATCGACGGGCGCACCCGGATCTCGGTGGCCCAACAGGCGTTCAACGACGTGGTGGACGCGCTGCCGGAGGAGACCCAACTCGGCATCCGGGTGCTCGGCGCGACCTACAAGGGCAAGGACAAGAAGGTCGGCTGCCAGGACACCCAGCAGATCGTGCCGGTCGGGCCGGTCGACCGGTCCGCGGCCAAGGCGGCGGTCGCCGGGTTGCGGCCCACCGGGTTCACCCCGGTCGGGCTCGCGCTGCGCTCCGCCGCACAGGACCTGGGCACCGGCACCACCACCCGACGGATCGTGCTGATCACCGACGGGGAGGACACCTGCGCGCCGCCGGACCCCTGCCAGGTGGCCCGGGAACTCGCCGCGCAGGGCACCAGCCTGGTCGTCGACACGCTCGGCCTCGCACCCGACGAGAAGGTACGCCGACAACTGCTCTGCATCGCCGGGGCGACCGGCGGCACGTACACCGCGGCGCAGAGCGCCGACGAGCTGACCGGCCGCATCAAGCAACTCGTCGAGCGGGCCGGAGACACCCACACCCGGGCGCCGACCGTCGTCGGCGGCACGGACGACTGCGCTTCCGCGCCGCTGCTCGCCCCCGGGGTGTACGCCGACCGGGAGTCGTTCTCCGAGCACCGCTACTACCGGGTGCCCGTACGCCCCGGGCAGGAGCTGCGCGCGTCGGTGAGCATGGCGCTGGACCGTCCGGTGAACCGGGACTACGGGGTGCTGCTGCGGGCGACCGCGGCGGACGGCCGGGAACTGGTTCGGGGCGCGGACGCCGGCAGCGGCCGCGCCGACGTGCTCTCCGCCGGTCTGCGCTGGTCCGCCACGGCGGACGACGAGGCCACCACCGACGACGAGGAAGCCGCCGAGGAGAGCCCGGCACCCGTCGTCGAGCCCACCACCGTCTGCCTGGTGGTCAGCAACTCGTTCGCCGCGCGTCCGGGCACCGCGGCGACGCCCGGCATGCCGGTGGAGTTGACCATCGACGTGGTCGCCGCCGCCGGCGCCCCGGACGGCCCCGATCTCGGGCGGGGCTGGGTGCTGCTCGTCCTGCTCACCGTGGCCGGCCTGCTGACCGGCCTGATCGCCGGCCTGCTCACCCGCTGGTGGGTCGCCACCTGGAGGGAGAACTGATGCGTATTGCTCTGTTCCGCTCGCTGGCGGCGCTGCTCGCCGCCGGTGGGGCCGCGCTGCTGCCCGCGGCGGCCGTGGCCGCCCCCACCCCGTCTCCGGGCGCCACGCCGGTGACCCGGGCCGGCACCTCGTTCCTCACCGCCACGCCGATCATCGCCGGCCAGCCGGTACGCGTGGACGCCTCCGTCGGCGACCACCTGTACTGGTCGTTCACGGCGACCGCCGGTCAGGTCCACGAGATCACCGCCACCGTCACCTTCCCGAAGCCGCGCGGCGGGGCCTCCACCTGGACGATCGACGTGTTCGACGGGCTGCGCCGACGACAGGCGTGCACCGCCGGCGCGCAGACGCCGACGGTGGACGGCAAGGCGTCGAGCGTGGCGCTGGGCTGCACCCTGCGCGAGGTGCGTCCCTGGGCGGAGCCCTGGTCGGCCGACCCGCTTCCCGGCACGTACGTCGTCCGACTCTCGGTCGTCGACCTGCCCGAGCCGGACCTGGGCGCACCCATCGACGTGGACCTGCTGGCCGGCGTCGTCGCGGACCGGGGCGCCTCGGCCGACGACGGCGCGTTGGCCGCCCCGCTGGTGCCGAACACCAAGGCGGGCACGGTGCTCAACGCCGTACCGACGCCCGCGCCGGAGGCGGACGACGAGGGTGACTGGCTGGCGGACTGGCTACCGGATCTCGGCTCGCGTTGGATCTGGACCGGCGTCGGCGGCGTGCTCGCCGCGGTGGCCGGGGTGGTCGGTTTCGCCCTGACCCGGCGGCCCCGGCGGCCCTGACCCGACCGTGTCCGCCGGTGGCCCCGCCCGATCGGGGCGGGGCCACCGGCGGTTCAGCTTCGTCGCGTTCCTCGGGGCAGCCAGCCGATGAACCGGTCCTGCAACGACATCACCGGAGCTGCCCGCAGGTCCTCGGCGGCGGCGGCGAGACACGAGCCCAGGTAGACGCTGAGCATCGCCCGGTCACCCCCGTACTCCGCCAGCAACCGGCCGCGCTTGGTCGTGCACGGCCACTCGTCGCCGCAGGAGCCGCAGCTCCAGCCCGGGGTCGTCGGTGCGTGGTCGTCGGCCCGGCCCCTCGGCCGTTCGGCGCCATCGCTCATCGCAGCTCCTCCAGATGTTCACGGGACTTGCCAGCTCTTGATGGTGGTCCCCCCGGAGCCATCACGAAGGGCGCGACGCGTCCCTCCGGTGTTACATCTTTGCGGTACGTTCTGCGATCGTGGGAGTCGGAAATGTGACCGTCGCGCTAACGTCCCCTCACTACCCGGCGGTAGGTGTCCGCCGTGCGTGACCTCATGCCGCCAACGGTGGCCGTGGCCGTGGCCGCACCCGACGACTGGACCGGCGACCTCCTCGACGCCGAACAGGCGTGTCTCGGCGACAAGGCGGTGCAGACCCGCCGACGGGACTTCACCGCCGGTCGGGTGTGTGCCCGTCGGGCGATGGCCGACCTCGGCCTGCCGACGGTGGCCTTGCCCAGCGCCGCCAACCGCGCGCCGATCTGGCCGGCGGGCGTGGTGGGTGCGATCACCCACACCGCCGGCTACTGCGCCGCCGCCGCGGCGCGCGCCACCGAGGTGCGATCCGTCGGTATGGACGCCGAGCAACACCGCGAGATCAATGCGGGGGTACGCCGACTCGTGCTGCTGCCCGAGGAGGAGGAGACGTGCACGCGGCTACCCTCCGGGGTCCGGTGGCCGATCGTGTTCTTCAGCGCCAAGGAGACCGTCTACAAGGTCTGGCACCCGGTCGTGGGGACCTGGCTGGACTTCCACGACGCCCACCTCGACCTGGACCCGGACGCCGGCACGTTCACCGCCCGGATCGCACCGGCGCGCGTGGACGCTGCCCAGGTCGCCGATCCCCCGACCACGATCACCGGCCGGTTCGTGGTCGCCGACGGCCTGGTCCGCACCGCCGCCGTCCTCGCCCTGCCCTGACCGCCGCCACTCGCACCGTCCATGCTGGCCGCCGCGCGGGCGCTCGGCGGAACCGTGGACGCGAGGCGGCGCGCCGACCGGGCGACAGTCGACGCACGGTAGCGTCGACGGGTTCCCGAACCGCACGTACGAGGCGTCAAGGAGTACGGTGACCCACCCCCAGCCCCCCGTCGGACCGCAGGACTCTCAGCAGCCGAGCCCGGAGCCGCCGCCGACGCAGCCGTTCCCGGCGACACCGCAGCCGCAGCAGTCCGCCGCCGACCCGACGGTCCCGCAGGCGCCGGTGCCGCCCGACCCGTGGTCGGCGGCGGCGCAGACGCCGGTGTCGGGTCAGCCGGCAGCCGGGGTGTCACCGCAGGGCGTACCGGAGCAGTGGGCGGCCCCGACGAACGCCCCGCTGCCGCCGTTCGCCAGCTCGCCCTATCCGGTCTCCCCCGACCAGCCCTGGCCGCAGCCCCCGTTCTCGGGCAGCGCCTACCCGTACGCGGGGGGCGCGTATCCACCTCCCGGCGGTCCGGGCTACCCGCTCACGACGCCGCCGCCCGTCGCGACGAAGAGCTCCAAGAAGACCGTGGTGGTCGTCGCGGTGACGGCGGCCGTGCTCACCCTGCTCTGCTGCGCGGGCGGGATCGTGGCGGTGGTCATCGGCGCGAACCGCGCGGCGAACGAGGTGACCGACGCGCTTCCCACCCCGGGCGTGACCCGCGGCGTCGGGCAGCCACCGGCCACCGCCGCCCCGTCGCCCCGGGCGGCCGACGGCGGCGACACCCGCGACATGTCGGTCGGCGACACCCTGGTCCTCGACGACAGCAGCGGAACCGTCGAGATCACCGTGACGAAGTTCAGCACCTCGGCCGAGCCCTGCACGTCGTACGGCCTTGAGCCGGACGAGGGCGTGTATTTGATCGCCGACGTGACGGTTGCGGTCACCAGGGGCACCGGTTCGGCGAACCCGCTCTACTTCCAGTGGGTCGCCGCCGACGGCACCGAGACCAATGCGATCGCCGGCGCCTTCTCCGGCTGCGGCAAGCCCATCCCGGCCGGGAACGACCTGACCGCCGGCACCAGACGCACCGGCAGCGTGGTGTTCGACGTGCACGACAGGTCGGGAGTGCTCGAGTACCAACCCAGGTTCGCGACCGCTGGCTCCTGGAAGCCGTGACGTGCGGTGGGGCCGACCCGACGGGCCGGCCCCACGCACCTGTGGAGGTCGGGTGTCAGCAGCCCGTCCACCGGACCGGGGTCACCCGGTCGGCATTGCGGAAGCCGACGATCGTGCCCGTGTCGGCGATGGCCCGGGCACCGATGTTGATCCGCGTACCGCCGCCCGGCAGGACCTGGGAGGTACCGCCGCGCGCGACCCGGTCGCCACCCACCACGACGCCCTTGGCGTTGACGTCGTCCAGCCCCGCCTCCTCATCGAGGAACGTGTACGAGCCGTCGCGTACGTCCCACCGCACCATGGCCGGGCTGGTGCCGCCCAGCCAGACCTGGCCGATGGCCCAGTGACCCGCAGCGGCGTTGACAGTGGTCGACCCACCACCCGGGACCGCGAGCGGCTTGACCTTGCCGTTCGGCCGGCGAACCCAGCCGGTCCAGTCGCCGAACGTTCCCGCGTAACCCACGATGGTCCCGTTCGCCGTGATCCCGACCGGCTGGGCGTTGAGCGGGGCGTCGAGCACCTCGACCGTGCCCGGACGGGCGGCCGGCCAGCGCAGGGCGCTGTACTCGCCGGGCACGATGTCCGAGCCGTAACCCACGATGTCACCGGAGGAGTTGATGGCGGTGACGACGATGCCGGTGGACGGCAGCACCGGCAACTGCTCGAACTTGCCGTCGCGGTACGTCCACGGCCGGCCGATGCCGTTCTCCGCCCAGCCGTTGCCGATCGCGATGCCGCTCTCGTTGACGTCGACCGGGGAGACCCCGTTGGCGGGCATCTCGGTCTCGGTGAGCTGCTGTCCGTCCCAAAACAGCAGCACGTACTGGTTGCCAGTGTCGAAGACCCGCAGGGCAGACCCGACGACGAAGCGACCCGACGGGTCGATGGCGCGCGCCTCGGCCCGATAGGTGTCCGTCGGGTAGGGCAGGGTGCTGATCGTGCAGGCGCTGCCGGCGGGGGCGGCGGTCGCCGTCGAGAACCCGGCGAGCCCGAGGGTGGCGGCGAGCAGTCCGGCGGCGGTGCCGGCGAGCATTCTGCGTCGAGCGGTGTACGTCATCTTCTCTCCCCGTGTGGAGCCCGGCGTTTCCGGGCGTCAACTGATGCCAGATGCACTCCTGAGGACGCCTCACGGTTGCGGCCTGTCCGATGAGCGACTTGATCGAGCGGGGCGTCTCGCGGGTCTGCTACGGACGGATGCCCTTGCCCGACGGGCGTCGTGGCCGCAGGATCGAGCAGGTGATCATCGATCGGCCGCAGGCGAACTGCGCACTGGACTATCACCTGGTCCTGCCCGCGCCGGGCACCGGTGACGGGAAGGGCATCCTCGTCGAGGAGTTCACCCGGCAGGACGACTTCTCCGCCAACGGCCTGCACAGCGCGAGTTGGACGCCCGGGTTCGGCTGGTGGAGTTCCGCCTCGCTGAGCCGCGACCTGCGTAGCGATCCGGCCGCACTCGCCCGGGTCGTCCCCGCCGAACGCGCGGGGGCGGCAGACGCCTACCGCCGCCTGGGCGGTGGTGACCTGCCCTCCGAGGCGGCGCTGCGGACGTACTTCCGCGACCACCAGCCGATCGCGACGGCCCCGCCGCTGCGGCTCGGCCCGACCCAGCCGCCGGACGGCTTTCACGAGCGACGCGTGTACCGCGTCCTGTTCGCCAGGGACCTGCGGACGGACCAGGTGGCGGCCCTGCGCGCGCTCTGGCGTGCGGCTGGCGGCGGCGCAGCCGGATCGGTCGCCGACGGTCGGCGCGAGAGCGGCGGTGACCAGTTCACCTGGGAGCTGCGACGGGTCGCCCACACACTCGCCTGGTGCCTCGACGTGACGGTCCTGATGAGAACCGACGCGGTCGACGCGGTACGCGCGACCCTGACCGACCTGACGAACCTGCTGCGCAGGTACGGCCTGATCGTCGTGACGACCGAACGGTTCTCGTAGCCGCTCCACAAAGGGCGACGTACGGACTTTGCGATGATGTACGTCGATGTTGCCACCGTGGGTTCAGACGTGATGGAATGGCTCGTATCGCCGCAGCACGGGGGCAACCGCGCTGCGAACGGCCACTGCGGGAGCATCGCGGTGCCGGCAGCGCGCCACTTGGGCAGACGCTCGCCTGTCGCAGCACCGGGCCACCTCCACGACGACGGGCACCTCGACGCGTAGGGCGTCCTCGCCCGTCGCACGCATCCCCTGGCACGCACCCCGACGGCCGACGCACTCGACGTCCCGCCCGCCGGGGGCGTCCGATCCGGCCTGTCGGGACGCCGGAACCGGCGACGAGGTGAGAGGCAGTCATGAGTTCCCAGGAGAGTGTCGAGAGTGCCGCGACTGCCGAGAGGTGGTACCGGCACCGCCTGGTGTGGGTGGTGGTGATCCTGCTGGCGGTGTCGGCGGGCACGGTCGTCCTGGTCCGGCGGGCAGGTCGGGACGCGGAGCCGACGGATCTGCAGGCACAGATCACGGCCCGCATGCGTACCACCCTCGAACAGGCGGACCCGGGGCAGCACAACCATGCCGGTCACGGTGCCCAGCAGGCGGTCACCGAGAGCAAGCCCCCGGTGATCTGCGGAGTTCGTGTCTACGGCTACGAGCCGACCGACGCCGCCGCGCTCGCCGACGTACGGACCGTCTACGGCTTCCACCTCTGCGGAATCGCCGAGAAGAAGCGCCCCTGGGACGTGGCGGTCAAGCTGGCCGGCCCGCTGATCATGGACATGTCCACCAACCCTCCGGGCATCCAGGTGGTCGAGGCGACAGCCGACGTCATGTTCGTCGACCGGCTACGGGAGATGTTCCCGGACAAGTACGAGGAGTTGGCGCTCAAGGAGGCGCTGACCCAGTCGGAGATGGCCGACCAGCGTCGCCGATACGACGCCGCAGCCGAGCTCTGACCAGATCCCTCCGGTCGATGGGAACCACCCTGACCACCTCATATCCGATTTTAGATAGATCAGCATTGATATTTGGACACATGGATGTAACAGTGGGTTTGGGAGCGTTCCCACTTCGATCACCCCGAAGAACGGAGGATGAACCGTGCGTTCACCCAAATCCGATCAATCCGGCGGACGACCCCGGTCAACCGCCCGTCGGTCACTTCAGGCGCTCGTCCTGCTGTTCGCCATGGTGGCCGGCACGTTGCCCTCGATCGGCGCGGCCCAGGCACACGGCACCGTCATCGGCCCGGCGACCCGCGCGTACCAGTGCTGGAAGACCTGGGGCAACCAGCACACGAACCCGGCCATGCAGCAACAGGACCCGATGTGTTACCGGGCGTTCCAGGCCAACCCCGACACCATGTGGAACTGGATGAGCCAGCTGCGCGACGGTCTCGCCGGCCAGTTCCAGGCCCGCACCCCGGACGGGCAACTGTGCAGCAACGCGCTCTCCCGGAACGACTCGCTCAACCAGCCGGGAGCGTGGAAGTCGACAGCCGTCAGCCGCAACCTGACGGTCCAGATGTACGACCAGGCCAGCCACGGCGCTGACTACTTCCAGGTCTACGTCTCGAAGCAGGGGTTCAACCCGGCCACCCAGAAACTCGGGTGGGGCAACCTGGACCTGATCGCGACGACCGGGCGTTACGCGCCCGCACAGAACATCTCGTTCAACGTCTCGATCCCGTCCTCGCGCAGCGGAAACCACATCCTGTTCGTGCTGTGGAAGGCGTCGCACATGGACCAGACCTACATGTGGTGCAGCGACATCACCGTCAGCTGACGGCAGGACCCGGCATGCAGCAGAGGCGGTTCCCGGTGACCCGGGAGCCGCCTCTGCTGCGCTCGTGGAGCTGGGGGAATTCGAACGCCTGACTTCCTCTTGGCCCGGCCGGCGTGGCGACCCGGGCCGGCTGCGGATGTAAACATCGATGCAAAGATTGAAACAGCGTATTCATTGCCGATGTCCGGATGCCTGCATGATCGGATCATCACGACCCCGAGAATGGACTCCGCGTACCATGATCAAGACGGCACCGTCGGCAATATTTTCCTGAAACGCACCTCGACATCAGTCAATGTATTCAGTAGGGTGACTCCTTGTGATCGGGGGACCACTCCTCGACGCATGCACGGGGAGTGTCGTCAACGGGGCCGTCCGCTCTCAGAATCATCGCTTTCTGCGACTGCCGATCCAGATCATCCCGAAGCTGCGGCCACGCCATCGGACCGCCCGGTGGCCGGTACGCCGTGCCGCCTTGTCGGATGCGCCGCCTCACCACTCGCCGGTCCGCCGCCACCCTGGGTGCGCGGGGTGACCTGGCGCGTCGGTCCAGGGTGCATGCCTGCGTGCGGCGGGTCGGGATGCGGGCACGGCAGCGCGGCGGGACTCGTCGTCCCACGCACACGCAAGCTCGCGCACACCGTTCACGTGGCTATACCAGCACCAGGGGGAGGTTCAGTGCCCATCGTCAGTGACCGGCTCCGGTTCGCCGCCGGGCCGACATCGGCAGCCGATGTGGTGGAACAGATCAGTTCGTGGTTCGCGGTTCCCGCGGACAAGGTCGACGAGGACCTGCGACACGACCGGGAACGCATCCTGTCGGCCGTTCGTACGATCAACGACCGCGCCGCAGCCAACGAGCCCGACGCTCTGTACCACCAGCAACTGCTGCTCGCCCGGATCTACGCCCTGATCACCGCGCTGCCCGACGGCGCGACGGCCGAGGGCTCGGTGATCATCCACGAGGTGACCCGCCTGCTGGAGCAGGCCACCATCGAGGCCGAGGACAACTGGATCGAACCGGCCGTCTACGACGCCATGCCCGGCCCGGGTCAGCCGTTCCTGTCCTGGTTGAAGGGGGTCGCGCGGCAGCACCCGGTGTTCAAGCACCCGTACTACGTCGACTTCATCAACCACCGTGCCAGCTCCGCCGACCTGCGCACGTACGTCATCCAGGAGTCCCTGGTAGACGGACGGTTCGACGACCTGCTCGCCATGATGCAGATCGGCACGAGCGGCGCGGCCAAGATGGAGATCGCGGAGAACTTCTGGGACGAGATGGGCAACGGCAACCCGGCCGAGGTCCACACCCACCTGTTCAACAAGATCTACGACGTGTTCGACATCTCCGACGAGGAGTTGGAGAGCGCGATGACCGCCAACGACCTGCTGGCCGGAAACCTCGCGGTGCTGCTCTGCCGGTACCGGCAGTTCTACCCGGAGGCGGTCGGCTTCCTCGGCATGACCGAGTGGCTGGTGCCGGACCGGTTCCAGAACGTCGTCCGGGCCTGGGAGCGCCTCGGCCTGCCGGAGGTCGGCATCACCTACCACCGCCTGCACATCACGATCGATTCCAAGCACGCCGCCGGTTGGTTCCACAACATCGTCGTCCCGGCGAGCGAGTCGCCGCAGATGCGCCGGGGGATCGCCCGCGGTTCGCTCTGGCGGATGAACTCGTCCGCCCGGCACCTCGACGAGCGGCTGGCCCGCGCGGCCTGACCTGGTGATCGAGGCGCCGCCGCGCCCCGCCACCAGCACCTGCGGCGACACCCGTACCCGAAGCGAAAGGGAACGACATGCCAATCACCGACGAAGGGTTCAAGCTCGTCGAGCTTCCGCCGGTCACCGAGGAGGTCCTGGCCAGCTACGACCGCTGCCCGCCCGACCCGTACATGGGCAACCTGACCCGCTACAAGCGTTTCTCCCAGTACCGCGTGTCGCACAAGGGCGACGACGGGTGGCAGTTCGAGAAGCTGCCGCACCGCGCGTACACCGCGTTCAAGAAGTTCAACTCGATCGGCGGCGGGATGCGGCGGCCGTACGAGCCGCTGGAGGCGGACCTGATCCCGTGGGCCAGGTTCGGCATCGAGTCGATCCCGCTGGACCCCTCGGAGGACTGGCAGCTCAACGTGCACCAGAACCGCAGCCGGGCCACGCTGGAGAAGCCGGGTCAGCTCACCCCGGAGGGCATCCACCAGGACGGCCACGAGTACGTCATGATCGCCATCCTGCGCCGGCACAACGTCGTCGGCGGCGAGACGCGGCTGTGGCGGCCGGACGCCACCGAGCCGTTCTGGACCGGCACCCTCAATCCCGGCCAGGCCCTGCTGCTCGACGACCGGGCGATCCTGCACGACGTCACCGACATCGAGCCCGAGAACGGCCAGCCCGGCCTTCGGGACATCCTGATCGTCGCCTGCTCCCGTTGGCGGGAGAAGTGGTACGGCGAGGAGCACGACGCCGCCGTGCTGGCCGACGGCGAGCCGGTCGTCTCGGCGATGTGAGCGCGTCCGCCGGGTGAGGCCGTCCGCCGTGGTCCGGTCGCAACACCGGGCCACGGCGGCCCGCCGGGCGGGCGAATCACCCACGCGGCGGGCCCATCGGACGGACCCGCCAGCGGACAAGCGGACCACCGGCTCGCCGCCGGACAGACGGGAGCGAGGATGAGCGACTTCGTCAAGTACCACGCGCTCGGCAACGACTACCTGATCGTCGACCCCCGACGGCTGGACATCGCGCGGACCGGCGACACCGCCCGCCTGCTCTGCGACCGCCGGTACGGGGTCGGCGCCGACGGCCTGCTCATCGGCCCGGTCGGCGAGGTGGTCCCGGGCGAACCCGTCGACCTGCTGATCTTCAACGCGGACGGCAGCCCGTGCGGCCGCAGCGGCAACGGCATCCGGATCTTCGCCAGTCACCTGCTCGGCCGGGCACCACAACTCGGCCGCGGGCCGGCCGGCAACCAGGTCACCGTCCGCACCCGCGGCGGCACGTCCCGGGTGGAGATCCGCGATCCGGGTACCGGCACGGTCCGGATCGCCACCGACGCGCCGGCCTTCAGCGTGGCCGACCCGAGCGCGACGGACCCCGCCGCCCGGCTGCTCCGCCCGCTTGTCGTCGGTGACCGGACCCTGTCCGTGGTCGCCCTCGACGACGGCAACCCGCACCTGGTGGTGCCGCTGCCGGCGGTGGACCGGGCGGTCGCCGGGGCGCTCGGCGAGCCGATCGCCGGCCACCCGGAGTTTCCCGGCCGGACCAACGTGGAGTTCCTGCGGGTCCTGGACCGTTCCACAGTCGAGATCGAGGTCTGGGAGCGCGGAGCCGGTTACACCACCGCGTCGGGCAGCGGCGCCTGCGCCGCCGCCGGTGCCGCCCACGCGCTCGGCCTGGTCGACGACCAGGTTGTCGTACACATGCCCGGCGGCACGGTCGAGGTCGGCATCGACGCCGACGGCACGGTCACCCTCACCGGGCCGGTCCGCGAGGTGTTCGCCGGTGAGCTGAGTGGCGACCTGATCGCCCGGGTCACCGCCAAGGAACGGGAAACGGAGCGGATCGGATGACGCAAACGCGTGAGGTCGTCGGGGGATGCCCGCTGGACTGTCCGGACGGATGTAGCTGGAAGGTCACCGTGACCGACGGGAAGGCCGTGCGGCTGCGCGGCAACCCGGACCATCCGTACACGCGCGGCACGCTCTGCGTGAAAGTCAATCAGTACCTCGACCACGTCGCCTCCCCGGACCGGCTGCTGTACCCGATGCGCCGGACCGGCCCCAAGGGCTCCGGCCGGTTCACCCGGATCGGCTGGGACGAGGCGCTGACCGAGATCGCCGACCAGCTCAACCGGATCGTGCGGGAGAGCGGCGGCGAAGCCATCTGGCCTTACCAGGGCACCGGCAACCTGGGCTTCCTCCAGGGGTTGCAGGGCCGGTCCGGTGCCCGGCTGTGGCATGTGCTCGGCGCCTCCCGGCACGAGATGACCATCTGTTCGATCGCAGGGCTGCACGGCACCACGTACGCCACCGGCACCAGCCGGGGCATCGATCCGGAGTCGATGGCGCACGCCCGGCTGATCCTGCTCTGGGGTGCCAACACCCTCACCACCAGCCACCACCTGTGGCGCTTCGTCGACCAGGCCCGCCGCGCCGGCGCGCACGTGGTGGTCATCGACCCGGTACGGACCCGGACCGCGCGGCAGGCCGACGAGCACATCGCCCCGCTGCCCGGCACCGACGCGGCCCTCGCCCTGGGCCTGCTGCACGTGGTGCTCGCCGAGGGCGCCGAGGACCGCGACTACCTGGAGCGGTACACCCTCGGCTGGCCCGAGTTCCGGGATCGGATCCTGGAGTACCCGCCGGACCGGGTCGCCGCGATCACCGGCCTCACCGAGGAACAGATCGTCACCCTGGGCCGGCGGCTGGCGCACACCCGACCCACCGCGATCCGGGCCGGCATCGGGGTGCAGCGGCACGCCGGCGGCGGCGAGGTGCTGCGGATGCTGGCCTGCCTGGTCGGCGTCACCGGCGACTGGCAGTACCCGGGCGGCGGGCTGGCGTTCTCGACCGACGGCTACTTCGGCGGCGACCGGGACGCGCTGGCCCGCCCCGACCTGCTCACCCGGCCGGTCCGCGCCCTGTCCATGACCCGGCTCGCGGAAACCCTGCTCGACGTGGACGACCCGCCCGTGCGGGCGCTCGTCGTGTACGGCTCCAATCCGGTCGCCAGCGCACCCGACCAGAACCGGATCCGCCGGGCGCTGACCCGGCCGGACCTGTTCACGGTGGTCCTCGACCACTTCCCGACCGACACCGTCGACTACGCCGACATCGTGCTGCCGGCCACCATGCAGACCGAACACCTGGACGTGCTCGACGGGTACGGGCACATGTACATCACCTGGAACGAGCCGGCGGTACCGCCACCCGGGGAGTGCCTGTCCACCACCGAGACGTTCCGCCGGCTGGCCCGGCACCTCGGGCTGACCGAACCCAGCCTGTACGACTCCGATGAGGAGTTGGCCGGGCAACTGCTGGCCACCGACGATCCGTCACTGGCCGGGATCAGCATGGATCGGCTGCGCACCGAAGGCTGGGCCCGGCTGAACTACGAGCCGGCGTTCCTGCCCTTCGCGGACGGCTTTCCCACCCCGTCCGGCCGGCTGGAGTTCTACTCCGAGCGGGCCGCCGCGGACGGGCTCGACCCGCTGGTCGGGTACGTCCCACCGAAGGAGCCGAACGACCCGGACCTGTCCCGACGCTTCCCGCTGACCCTGATCGCGGGTGCCGGACACTTCTTCGTCAACACGGTCTTCGGCAACAAGCCGGAACTCGTCCGCCGGGCCGGCGGGCCCCGGATCGTCCTGCACCCGGACGACGCCGGGCCGCGCGGACTCGTCGACGGCGGCCAGGCGCGGATCTTCAACGACCGGGGCGCGTTCACCGCGACGGTGAGCGTGGACGCGGACCACGTCCGGCCCGGGGTGGTCGCGACGACAAAGGGCCACTGGCTCAAGCTCAGCGGCGGCGCCGGGGTGAACGCCACTGTGGACGAGCGGGACTCGGACATGGGCGGCGGCGCCGTCTTCCACGACAACCGGGTGCAGATCGAACCCGTCGTACCCGGGGACGTCGAACTATCGTGACCAGAGAGTAGGAGACCGTCCATGGAGTTCCGCCCACTCGGTCGCAGCGGCCTTCGGGTCAGCGAGATCGCGTACGGCAACTGGCTGACCCACGGCTCGCAGATCGACGTCGACACCGCGCGGGCCTGCGTGGCGGCGGCGCTCGGCGAGGGGATCACCACTTTCGACACGGCCGACGTGTACGCGGGTACCCGGGCCGAGGCGGTGCTCGGCGAGGCGCTGACCGGGGTACGCCGGGAGTCGCTGGTGCTGTGCACCAAGGTGTACTTCCCGACCGGCCCGGGCCCCAACGACCAGGGATTGTCCCGCAAGCACATCGTCGAGTCGCTGCACGCCTCGCTGCGTCGGCTACGCACCGACTACGTGGACGTCTACTACGCGCACCGGTTCGACCACGCCACCCCGCTCGTCGAGACGCTGCGCGCGTTCGACGACCTGGTCCGCCAGGGCAAGGTGCTCTACCTCGGGGTGTCCGAGTGGACCGCGGAGCAGATCGTCACCGCCCGGCGGCTGGCCGAGGACCTGGGCCTGACCGCGTTCGTCGCGAACCAACCGCAGTACAACATGCTGTGGCGGGTGATCGAGGGCGAGGTGGTACCGGCCTGCGAGAAGGCCGGCATGAGCCAGGTCGTCTTCTCACCGCTGGCCCAGGGCGTGCTCACCGGCAAGTACCGGTCCGACGGGCCGCCGCCGGAGGGCTCCCGCGCGTTGGACGTGAACGGCGCCGACTGGGTCGGCCCGTACCTGCGGCCGGAGGTGCTGGAGCGGGTGGGGGCGCTGCGTCCGCTGGCCGCCGAGGCCGGGCTGACCACGGCCCAGCTCGCGGTCGCGTGGACGTTGAACAATCCGAACGTGGCGGCGGCGGTGATCGGGGCGTCCCGGCCGGAGCAGATCCGGGAGAACGTCGCGGCGGTCGGGGTACGGCTCGACCCGTCGCTGCTCCGGCGGATCGACGAGACCCTCGGCGACGTGGTCGAGCGTGATCCCGGCAGGACGGAAAGCGCCGTCTGAGCGGCCGCCGAGGAGAATCGAGGCCACATGAGTTTCGAACCGTTCGCGCTTGTCGAGTGGCAGTCCCGGTACGAGCCCACGGTCGAGTACACACTGGCGGACAGCAGTTGCCAGCCGGTACGGCTGCGGGAGTTCGTGACCGGGGCGGACGCCGACCGGTTGCTCGACGGCCGCCAGCACTACCCGTCCGTGCGTGGTACCCCGGCGCTACGCGAGCTGATTGCCGACTGGCAGGGCTGCCGGCCGGAGGAGGTGCTGGTCACCGTCGGCGCGGCCGAGGCGAACACTCTGATCATGGACGCGCTGGTCGGGCCGGACGACCACGTGGTGCTGATGGAACCCGGGTACCGGCAGGTGTGGGGACTGGCCCGCAACACCGGCGCGAAGATCGACACCTTCGCGCTGGACGAGGAACGCGGGTGGCGAATCGACCTGGCCGCGCTGGAGAGCCTCGTCCGGCCGGACACCAGGGCGATCGTCGTCACCAACCCGAACAACCCCACCGGCTCGGTGCTGTCCGCGCCGGAACGGGCGGCCCTGGTCGCGGTCGCCGCGCGCAACGGCGCCTGGCTGGTCGTGGACGAGGTGCACCGGGGTACCGAACTCGACTTCGACACGGTCACCCCGACCCTGTGGGGCGGGTACGACCGGGTGATCTGTGTTGGCAGCCTGTCGAAGGCGTTCGCCCTGCCGGGGCTGCGGGTGGGCTGGATCGTCGCGCCGGCGGACTTCCTGACCCGGGTGTGGCGCCGACACGAGTACCTGACGGTCAGCACCGGGATGCTCGCCATGCAGGTCGCCGAGTTGGCCCTCGCCGCCCCGACCCGAACCCGGCTGCTGGATCGGAACCGGCGGCTGATGCGCGCCGGCCGGTCCCTGCTGGTCGACTGGGTAAAGACGCACCAGGAGCTGGTGTCGATCGTCCCACCGACCGCGACCGCACTCGGTTTCGTCCGGTACCGCGCGCCGGTGAACAGCCTGGCGCTGGCGACCGCGCTGCGGGTGCGGGGTCGGGTGCTGGTCGGGGCCGGCGCCCACTTCGGCTGGGAGGGGCACTTCCGGGTGATCCATTCGCTCGATCCGGGGTACGTCTCGGCGGCGCTGGACCGGGTGGCGACGGTGCTGGCCGAGGGCGTCGAGGGTGTGCTGCCGGAGGACGTGGGACCCGGTTGACGCCGGTCGGCACCGCGGACGCGGGGTCCGCCCGGTGGGATGTCCAGCCGGGCGGCCCCCGCGTCCGGCTCAGCCGGTCCGGGCCGGCGACGGCCGCCGGCCGCCGTCGGTCGCGTTCGCCGGCCGCGCCCCGTTGGCCCGTCGCTCGCCGAGCGTCAGCGCGACCACGGCGCCGAGCAGCACTACCGAGCCGACGGTGGCGGCCACGGTGAGCCGTTCGTCGAACCAGAGCACGGCGATCACGGCGGCGGTGACCGGCTCGATCAACGCGATCACCGACGCCGTCGTCGCCCGGACCGTGGCCAGCCCGGCGAAGAACAGGCTGTACGCGAGCGCTGTCGGCGCGAATCCCAGGTAGAAGACCAGACCCAGCGTCTGACCGACGTCCCCCGAGGTGGGCAGCAGCCCTTCGAGCAGGGCCAGCGGGAGCAGGAACACCATTCCGACGGTGAACCCGCCCAGTGCCATGACCTGCGGGCTGCCGCCGCTGTCCCGGCCCAACTTGCGGTTGAGCAGTGTGACCCCGGCGTACCCGGTGGCGGACAGCAGCGCGCAGGCGAGCCCCAGCGCCGGTGCCGAGGCGGTGCTGGCGCTCCCGCCGCCGACCAGCAGAAGCAGCCCGACCAGGGCCATCGCCACGGTGGCGGCCCCAGCCCGGCCGAGCCGTTCACCCATCAGGAGGTGGGATCCGATGGCGATCAGGACCGGTCCGGATCCGAGGGTCACCACCGTCGCGACGGCCAGCCCGGCGTAGTCGACGGCGGCGAAGTAGGCGGTCTGGTAGACCGCCAACCCCACCCCTGTCGTCACCACCTGCTGCCAGCGCGGCCGGGCGGGGGTGCCGGTACGGCGGCGGAGCAGCAGGTGAGCGGCGGCGAGGAGCAGGACTCCACTGGCGAACCGCCAGAAGGACACCGCCACGGGTCCCATGCCGCTGTTGTCGTAGAGGACGGCCGCCACGGCGCCGCCGGTCCCCCAGGCGACAGCCGCGACACAGATGTAGAAGATTCCACGCCCGACGGACGGGCGCATATCAGTATTCACACAATTCTCCGAAGTCATCGCCACCCGGGCACCACAAACGCACCCGGGCTCAGGAAAGAGGGAGCCGGGTTGGAAAGGTGTCGTTACCGGTTCGCGGGTGGTGGCGAGACAACGAAGAATGTCACCACGACACCATACCGGCGTTCCGGTGACCAGGCCGTCACACCGTGCCGTAGGTCAGTCCCGGACCAGCATCAGCCGCAGGGCCAGGCCGACGAACACCGCCGAGGTGACCACGTTGAGCGCCTTGATGATCCGCCGGCTGCGGCGCAGCAACTGACCCGCGTGCCCGGCGGCGAGGCCGATCACGCCGTCGATCAGGAGGTCGATGACCACCAGGGTCAGGCCGAGGATGAGGAACTGGCCGGCGACGTTGCCGAGTTCCGGGTTGACGAACTGGGGCAGGAACGCGGCGTTGAACAGGATCACCTTCGGGTTGAGCAGGTTGACCACTGCCGCTTTGCGGAACGCCACCCAGCGGTTCACGCCGCCCGCCTCGCCGGCCGGCGCGGCCAGGGTCGTCTCGTTGCGTTCGAGGTACGTCTTGACGGCCAGGTAGACCAGATAGGCCGCGCCGGCCCAGCGGATCACGTCGTAGAGGAACGGTGCCACGGCGAAGATCGCGGCGAAGCCGAGGATGGCCGCCACCGCGTGCACGGCGAGGCCGGCCGCCACGCCCAGCGCGGCGGCGAATCCGGCCAGCGGGCCGCCGCTCACGCCCATGGTGATGATGAATGCCATGTCGGGTCCCGGCACGATCACCAGAATCACGGCAGCCAACACGAATGCCTGGTAAAGCGACAGATCGATCACCGACATAGTATTCCATACCGGTGTGGACCGGTAGACGTCGGCAATCCGTCCGCCGTTCCCAGGATTTGGGCGGCCGGCTCCACAAGGAAGCAAATGTTGAATTGTTGTCAGGCTATCGCAGGTCGGCCGGATCGGTTCACGCTGAAGTTGACAGGTGGTGCTCGTGACGGCGCGATCCGACGACCGCGTCTCCTCCGACACAGCGCGCACCAGCGCCTGACGCACCCCCCAGCAGGACGGACCGGGTCGCGTCGGCGCCGCCCTGCGGACAAGCAGCGGACAAATGATCAAGGGCGGGTCTCCGTCTTCCGGAGACCCGCCCTTGACCTGCTGTTTCGTGGTGGAGCTGAGGGGATTTGAACCCCTGACCCCCTCGATGCGAACGAGGTGCGCTACCAGTCTGCGCCACAGCCCCCCACCGGTTAACCGGCTTCGGTCCCACCCGGCTTGCACCGGGCGGGCCGGCAGCAAGGCTAACAGGTCGTTCGCCTCCACCGCGAATCCACCCCCGGTGCGCCGCCCGGCCAGCTCTGAGATCCACTCGACATCCGGGAAGTCGGGCCATCCCGGACGCCCGGACACCCCGCCTTCCGGGAAGCCGAGTCGATCAAGCGCGGCCGGCCTTCGCTCGGCCTTGATCGACTCGACATCGCCGACGTGGGGGCATCATCGTGCGGTGACACCCCCATATCGGTGATCTGGGTTCGATCAAGCGCCCCCGACGGGGGTCGATCAAGCGCCCCGACGGGGGCCGACGCAAGCCCGGCCAGGCCCGGCAAGCGCGGTCAGGCGCCGCGGCCGGCCTCGTAGGGGCGACCGCGCAGTCCGCCCGAGCGGCGGTACGAGACCGAGCCGCCGTTGACCGCCGCCGGCAGGTCGGAGGGCCGGTCGAGACCCATGGCGGCTCGGCGTACCCCCTCGCGTTGGGCCGCCAGACGACGCTGCGCCTCCCGGCGGGCCGCCGCGCGGCGGGCCTGTTCGCGGCGGACCTCGGCCTGCCGGGCGGCCAGCCACGCCGCCTCCCGGGCCCGGGCGCGACGCCGGCGACGGGCGGCGAGGGCCCGCCGACGCAGGTGTACGACGTACACGGCCAGCAGCATGAACGTGACCGAGAAGCCGATCCAGAAGCCGGGGCTGACGAACAGCACGCCGATCAACTCGACGACGTTGAGCAGCAGCAGCGCGGCGAGCACGCGGCGTCGCCGGTACACGGCGGGGGTGTGCTGCCGGCGCGGTGGACGGCGGCGGGGACGCTTCGGCGCCGGCGGCACGGCGCGCAGCCGTCCGGATCGGCGGGCGGCCGGGGGCGCGGAGACCGGCACGGCCAGCTTCCCCGTAGTCGCATCCTCACTCAGGGTGACGACAAGCGAGCGTGGAGGGTGCACGGGCTGCCGTCCCGGCACAGTGCGACGCCGCCGACGGCGCTGGAGCACCCGCGCCGTCGACTGCGCCCGCTCCGCCACCAGCCGCTCTGTGGCGTCGTACCGACGAACCAGCGCCGGAGCCAGGGCGAGCAGGCCGGCGGCGGCGAGGACGGCGAGGAGCACCGAGGTCGGCACCCTCACCCCTCCCGTCACCGAATTCGGAGCAACCGCTCCCCGACCGCAGGATCTTTGACCAATCACGCCTGTGTGCGTGGATCGTCCGGGCGGTGAGCGCTTGCCGCAGCTTGCAGTTACTTGAGGTTACGGTGCACCGACCGGGTTGCCGCCACGCCGCGCCGATCCCGTCCGTGGGACAGCCTCTAGCGCGCGGTGGCGCGGATCCGGTGCCAACGGGCCAGCAGACCGCCCTCGGCGGCGACTTCCTCGCTCGTCATCGCGTATCCGATGTGGTCACGCCACGCACCGTCGATGTGCATGTAGCGCACGTGGTACGACTCCTCGCGGAAGCCCAGCTTCTCCACCACCCGCCGCGACGGACGGTTCTCCGGCCGGATGTTGACCTCGACGCGGTGCAGCCCACCCGGGCCGAAAGCGTGGTCGACCGCGAGCGCGAGCGCGGTCGGGATGACACCCTGGCCGGCGACCCGGGCGTCGACCCAGTAGCCGACGTAACCGGAGCAGTAGGCGCGGCGCACGATGCTGCCGATGTTGAGGTGCCCGACCAGACGGTCCCGGTCGGCCTCTCGCAGGCAGACAGCGAACGGCATCCCCTCACCCTCGCGTGCCGAGCGCCGCTGGTCACGGTGCACCCAGCGGAACATGGCAGGCGAGTTCAGCTCGTCCCAGCCGCCCGGCAGCGACGACTCCCAGGGGGCCAGCCAGGCCTGGTTGGCCCGACGCACCTCCGACCACGCCGCCGCGTCGGAGCGCCGGTAGGGGCGCAACAACACCGGGCCGTCGACGAGCACCGCCGGCCATCCGGGCGCCCGGACTGGTCCGAAGAGACTCACCCGCACAGTCTCCCGCTCGGGACCGGTGCGCGCGCAAGTGGACCCACGAGATCCCGCCGACGAGCTGAGCTCACCGACGGCGGTCCAACAGCAGGACGTCCACGGTGGACCCGGCGGCCGCGGTGGTGACCCGCTCGCCGAGCACCAGGAGCCCGTTCGCCTCGGCGAGGCCGGAGAGGGTGAAGGGCCCCCCGCGCAGCGGCTGCACGGTGTAACCGCCGCCGCGTCGTTCGGCGACGTGCGCGGGCCGGAACTCGCGCAGCCCACCCGGGGACGACACGGTCTCCAGCAGATGCGCCCGGACGCTGGGACGGAACACCGGCTCGGCGCCGGCGAGCAGTTGGATGGCGGGGCGGGCCAGCACCTCGAAGCCGATAAGCGCGGCGCCCGGGTCGCCGGGCAGGCAGACCACCGGCACCTCCTCGGCGCCGACGGTGCCGAACCCGAGGGCGGTGCCGGGATAGAGCGCCACGTCGGTGAAGGTCACCGGTCCGGCCCGGCCACCTTCACGGCGGGACAGGATCCGCCGGACCATGTCGCCGGGGCCGGTGCCGGTGCCACCGGTGGTGATGATCAGATCGGCCCGCAGGGTCTGGTCCTCCAGCAGGCCGCGCAGCCCCTCCGGGTCGTCGTCGCAGATGCCGACCCGGTACGCGAGCGCGCCCACCTCGGCCGCGGCGGCGGTCAGCGCGTGCGAGTTGGCGTCCACCACCTGACCGGGCTGGCTGCCGCGGCCCACGTCGACCAACTCGTCGCCGGTGGCCACGATGACCACCCGTGGACTGGGCCGCACCACGACGTGGCCGATGCCGGTGGCGGCGAACACCGCGACGAGGGCCGGGGAGACGTAGGTGCCGGCACGGGCGAGCAGGGTGCCGGCGGGCAGTTCCTCACCGGCGCGGCGGACCCCGTACCCTCGCTTGGGGCTGCGGAAGATCTCCACGGCGGCCATGCCCTGGTCCGTCCATTCCACCGGCACCACGACGTCCGCGGCGACCGGCAGCGGCGCCCCGGCGGCCACCGAGAAGCACGAGCCCGGAGTGAGCCGCACCGGCCGCCAGCTCGCCGCGCCGAGGTCGCCGACGACGTTGAGCCGGATGCTCCGCCCGCCGGGCGTGCCGGAGGGGGCCGGGACGTAGCTCGGGCCCCGGCCCCCTCCGGAAATGTCCTCCCAGCGGGCCGCGTACCCGTCCACGGCCGCCTGGTCGAAGGCCGGGAAGGCGTGCGGCGCGACGACATCCTCGGCGAGGACGTTGCCGTGCGCCTGGGTGAGGTCGAGGTCGAGTGGCGGCAGCGCTCGCAACCTGCGCAGCACGCTGCCCAGGTAGTCGGCGAGCGGCGTCAACTCGTTCGCGGCCGCCTCGGCGTCGGCCGTCGCTGTCATGTACCAGATCCGCCTGCCGCGTCGGCCTTGACGAACTCGGCCAGCCAGGAGCGGAACTCGCTGCCGAGGTCCTCGCGCTCGGCGGCGATCTGCACGACCGTCTGGAGGTAACCCAGCGGCATACCGGTGTCGTAGCGGGTGCCCCGGTAGACGATCGCGTGCACCGGGGTGCCCTCGGTGCGGAGCAACTCCATGGCGTCGGTCAACTGGATCTCGCCACCACTGCCCGGCTTGGTCCGCCGGATCGCGTCGAAGATGGTGCCCGGCAGCACGTACCGACCCAGCACGGCGAGGTTGCTCGGCGCGTCCTCCGGCTGTGGCTTCTCCACCATGCCGGTCACCTTGACGACCTCGCCGATGTCGGTCAGGTCGGCCTCGGCGGGCTCGACCGAGGCGATGCCGTACCGCTTGGTGTCGGCCGGGTCGACCTCGAAGAACGCGAGCACGACGCCACCGGTGCGGGCCTGCAACTCCAGCATGGCCGGCAGCAGCGGCTCGGACGGCTTCACGAACTCGTCGCCGAGCAGCACCGCGAAGCTCTGGTCGCCGACGTGGGACTCGGCGTACCCGATCGCGTGCCCGAGCCCGAGCTGCTCCGGCTGCCGGACGGTGTAGATCTCCGCCAGCTCACTGGGCCGGCGCACGGCCGCCAGCCGCTCGGCGTCGCCCTTCTCCTCCAGCCTGGTCTCCAGGTCGGGGCGTCGATCGAAGTGGTCCACCATCGATGTCTTACCCCGACCGGTGATCAGCAACACGTCGCCGATGCCGGCCTGGGTGGCCTCCTCGACGATGTACTGCAACACCGGCCGGTCGACGACCGGCAGCAGCTCCTTGGGAACCGCCTTGGTGGCCGGCAGGAAGCGGGTGGCCAGTCCGGCGGCCGGGATGACGGCCTTGACCGCCAGGGGACGGCCGGTTGCGGCGACCGTCGCTGAGGGGTTCGCTGAGTGCTCCGACATGCCGCGAGACTATCGGCCACGGCTCTGCCGCGGCGGGTGTGGCCCAGAAGACGCGCCGCCACCCGGCCCCGGTCGGGCCGCGTCGGGGCCGGCCCGCGCCGCGTCCGCCGGGCCGTCGTCGGGATCCGGCCGGGCGTGCGCGGGCCCCGAACGGTTCGTCTCCGGTACGCCCACAGCCGACTCCGACCGGGCGTGGCCGCCCGGCTCCCGCGGGACCTGCACCTGTCGACCCGCCCTCGGCAGTCCGTCGGGTGGGCTGACCGCGCCGGCCGGCACCGGTATCTCCCGCGTCGGCACGTCGGGGCGGGCCTCGGCGACCTGGTAGGTGTCCCGCCCGGCGGCCTTGGCCACGTAGAGGGCGTCGTCGGCGGCCTCCAGCACCTCCCGCCCTGTGCTGCCGTGGTCGGGATAGACGGCGATGCCCACCGACACGGTGACCACGATCGGCCCCGCGTACGCCTCGACGGCGATCGGTGTCTCGCGTACCGCCGCTCCCAGCCGCTCCGCGACGATCGCCGCACCCCGGGCGTCGGTCTCCGGCAGGAGCAGCACGAACTCCTCACCGCCCTGCCGGAACGCCAGGTCCACCTCCCGGATCTCTCCGCGTACCCGCCGGGCGAACTCCGCCAGCACGGTGTCCCCCGCCGCGTGCCCGTACGTGTCGTTGACGTCCTTGAAGCGGTCCAGGTCGAGGGCGAGGACGCTGAGCATCCGGCCGAACCGGCTGGCCCGCTCGACCTCCCGCCGGATCGACTCGCGCAGGTAGCGGTAGTTCCACAGCCCGGTGAGCGGGTCGGTCAGGGAGAGCCGCTGGGCCTCCTCGTGCACCCGCACGTTCTCCACCGCGACGGCCGCGTGCCCGGCGAAGGTCCGCAGAGTGACCAGGTCGTCGTCGTCGAACTCGTCCGCGCCCACCCGGTCGTAGAGCGCCAGTACCCCGAGCGCCACCGCCGGGGCACCGGCCTCGTCCACGGTCCTCTCATCGTCCGAGGTGGTGTGCCCGCCGCCCGGCATGGTCGTCGTGCCACCCGGTGCGGCGAAAGGGACCGCCACGTAGGTGCGGCAGCTCGGCTCACCGGTCGGGGCGTCGGTCTGTTCCACCCGCCCCCGCTGCGGCTCGCCGGTCGCTGCCACCGCGCCGACCACGCCGACGCCCACCGGCACCCGCAGGGTCGGTGGGCCGTCCGGGTCCGGTGTGGGCCAGCGCCCGTCCAGGCCCTCGCTGCACTGTGCGACGAGCACCCCGCCGGTCTCCACCAGCAGCACCGCGCCGGCCCGCGCGCCGGTGGCCGCGATGGCGCTGTGCAGGATCACCCGCAGGATGCGTTGCAGGTCGTGGGTGCTGGCCAGGGTGTCACCGAGCACCGCGAGGTGCCCGCGTAGCTGGTCACGGCTGCTGGTCAACGCCGCGACGTACGACCCGGTCTCGCGGGTCATCCGGTTGAACGCCGCCGCCAGCCGGCCCAGCTCGTCGCGGCTGCGCACCGGCACCCGGGCGGTCAGGTCGCCGTGCGCCACCCGGTCGACCGCACCGGCCAGCTCCACCAGGGGTCGGGTGGTCACCCGGGCGAGACGCCACGCGGTCAACACGGCGAGCAGCCCGGCGAGCACGACGACGCCGGCCAGCGTCACATGCAGCCCCGGCGGCCTGGTGCTCGGCACCGACAGCACCAGCGGCAGCGGCTGACCCGCGGACGGCCCGATCCGCCGCACGTACCGGCCCTTGGTGGTCTCGGTGACCCGCTCCCCGGTGGTGTGGCCGGCGGCGGACAGCACCGCGTCGCGTACCTCGCGGGACTCGGTGGTGTGGGTGAACCGGGCGGCGCTCGCGCCGCCGTCGAGCAGCGTGACCGCGACTCCGCTCACCGCCGCCAGCCGGGCCACGAAGGCCGGGTCGACAAGTTGCGCGGCGGCCACGCTACCCAGCAGGGTGCCGGCCGGGTCCCGGCGGTCCACCCGGGCCGACAGCGCGCGGACCGGGCCGGACGACGCGGCGGCCGACTCCGAGCAGTCCCGCCAGGGTGTCGTCGGCGCGCCGGGCGACGCGTACGTGACCCGCCCGCTGACGTCGCTTATCAGCACGGCCGCGGCCAACCCTCGGCCGACGAGCTGGCCGGCGACGACGGCCGGATCACCGGTGAGGGCGACCGCGTCGGCGGCGGCGCGCAACTGCTGGCAGAGCGCGTCGACCGAGGTCCGCACCGTGGACGCGGCAACGGCGAGCCGTTCGGTGGACCGGGTGCGGTCGACGGCCGTGACGGTGGAGGCGACGAAGAACGCGCCGAGCAGGACCGGGCCGAGCACCACCACGAGGAAGGCTGCCGTCAACCGCCCGCGTAGCGTCACTCGGTCCCCCCGGAAGTTCCGCCTCCGTTGCTTGCGATGCTGACACAGAGCAACCGTGGGAGTGGCGTTGCGTCAGGAGTGTTGCGTGCCAGATTTTTCTGATGAAGCGGAAGTGACCCGAGTGACCAAGCGGGACGCCCGCGTGCGGCTGCTCGCCGGTCGTCGGGCCCTGGACGGCGCGACGCGGGCCGAATCGGCCGTACGCGTCCAGGCGGAGCTGGTCACCCTGGTCCGCCGGCTGCGCCCGCGCCGGATGACGGCGTACGTGCCGGTCGGCACCGAGCCGGGCGGCGCCGACCTCGCCGAGGCGTTACGGAGGGCGTTACCGGCCGACGCCGAGTTGCTCCTTCCGGTACTTCGCGCCGATCTGGATCTGGACTGGGCGGCGTACACCGGTCCGGACGCACTGGCCGCGGCCGGCCGGGGCATCCGGGAGCCGATCGGCCCGCGCCTCGGTGTGCACGCGGTCTCCGGCGCCGAGGTGGTGGTCGTGCCGGCACTAGCCGTCGATCACCGCGGCCGGCGGCTGGGCCGCGGCGGCGGCTCGTACGACCGGGCGCTGGCACGGGTACCGGCGGCGAGCCTGACGGTGGTGCCCCTGCACGACGGCGAGCTGGTCGAGGCGCTGCCGGCAGAGCCGCACGATCGTCCGGTCCGCGCGGTCGTCACCCCCTCCGACGGGATGCGTACGCTTGACGCCGGCCTGGGTACGGCGCAGAGTGTCGCGCCCCACACGTCCGCTGGACGAACCTGGTCCGAATGACGCACCATTGGCACTCGAATACGTCGAGTGCCAACTGGCCGAGCCCAGACACCGGAGGAGAACGTGCCTACGTACCAGTACGCCTGCACCGCGTGCGGTCACCAGCTCGAGGCGGTGCAGTCCTTCTCTGACGAGCCGCTGACCGAGTGCCCGGCGTGTCAGGGGCGGCTGCGCAAGGTCTTCAACTCCGTCGGCATCGTCTTCAAGGGCTCGGGCTTCTACCGCACCGACTCCCGCGCGTCCGGCTCGGAGACGTCGGCCGGCGGCACCGCGAGCAAGCCGGCGAAGTCCGACTCGACCTCGACCTCGACCTCGTCCTCGGGCGGGGATTCCGGGTCGTCGTCCTCCGGGTCGTCCTCGTCGTCCGGCTCCTCGTCGTCGGGTTCGTCCTCGTCGTCGTCCGGCGGATCGAGCGGCGGCAAGGCGCAGGCGGCCAGCTCGACCTCCTGACCCTCCCGCGCACGTCTCCGGAGCTCCGGAGGCGTGCCGCATGATCGACACCGGGTCGGGCGACATGACGGTGTCCGTTCGGACGGATGCCGTCCTGTCGGCGACCCGCCGTCGGTCGCCGGGCGCGGTCCCCCGCCCGAGCTCAGTCCCAGTGCGGAGGGCGTTGGGCGAGGAGCCAGTCGTCGTCGCCGTCGCTGCGCTCGCCCCAGCCGTGGTCCGTGTCGTCCGAGGTCTGCTCGGGCAGCACCACGAAGTCGTCGCTCAGGTCGACGGTGCGGTCGTCGTTGCCGCGTACGCTCGCCACGCCGGGGTCCTCGATGCTCACGAGCGGCAAGACTAGCGCAGGCCACACCCGCCGGGCCGCTCGCCGACGGATGGGCACACCGGTCAGAAACGACCCGACCGCCGGCTCCGTTGGTAGCGTCGGACGGCGTGACGACCCCCAGCGCCGGCAGCAGCCCGGACGACCACTGGCGCCGACCCGAGAGCGGCGACGGCCCGGCGGCGGACCAACCCCCACCCGCCACAGCACCCACCAGCGGGTACACCGGACCACCACCGAGCGTGCCGCCCCCGGCCGGGTGGCGTCCCCCCGTCCACCTGGAGCCGGCGCCGGCGCGACGGTTGCCGCCGCAGGACACGGCCGCCCTGGACGCGGCCGAACAGCGCTCGCAGCGGGTCACCTACGGCTTCGGGGCCGCCGCCGGCGTGGTGCTGGTGGCGCTCGTCTGCCTGCTGTGCTCGCGGCTCATCTTCTGACCCCGATCCGCGTTGTCGATCCCGCACCGCTCAGAGGGTGGTGCCCCAGACCGCCTCGGCACCCGAGTGCCCGGTCAGAACGACGTAGACCAGGGCGGCGACGGACAGCACGACGAGCGCCACCGCGAGGATCGGCGTCACCAGTGCCGGCAGCCGTGGCACCCGCCGGTGTCCGCTGGTCACCACGAGAAGCGCGATGGCCACGATCCCCAGGGGCACCACGATCCGGAACAGGATGTCGCCGTAACGCGAGTGCTCGAAGATCTGGTCGAGGATCTGCCCCTGGTAGCCGCGGGCGACCAGGGCATCGGTGAACGCCTCGCCGGACTCGACGGCCACGAAGGCGGTCACCGGCGTCACCACGGCGAGGATCCCCAGCGCCCAGTCCAGTCGGTGCCGCCAGCGCGGCAGCCCCACGTACGCGATGGCCAGCCCCGCCAGCAGTGGGACGAAGACGACCATCGCGTGCACGACGAAGACGTGTACCGGTAGACCCAGGATCTCCTCGAACATCGGCACCTCCAGGCGGATCACGGTCACGGGATCGACAGCGTACGTACGGCCACCGGTCGTCCCGGGCTCTCGCCCTAGAGACACGCGGACGACGGTGCTCAGGTTCAGCGCCGCTGCGACGAGATCGACCGGGCGGTCGTCCGTCCGCGCTGGCGGGCACCAACGCGGTGGCCGTGGCACGCTTGGTCGGTGGACTCCGATGACCTAGGCCTCTTCGGTCCAGGTTCGGTCACGTGGAAGGTGCACGAGGAGCCGATCCTGATCGTCGCCGGCCTGCGCTCGCTCTATCTCCAGGCGTTGCACCCCCGCGCCATGGCCGGCGTCGCGCAGAACAGCAACTACCGCACCGACGCGTGGGGACGACTGGTCCGCACCGCCACCTACGTGGCGACCACCGTCTACGGCACCACCCTCGACGCGGAGCAGGCCGGAGCGCGGCTGCGTCGGCTGCACGCCCGGCTGCGGGCCGTCGACCAGGCCACCGGCGAGGAATTCCGGATCGACGACCCCGCACTGCTGCGCTGGGTGCACGTCACCGAGGTCGAATCGTTCCTCAGCACCGCCCGTCGGGCGGGTCTGCCGCTCACCGATGACGAGGTCGACGGCTACTACACCGAGCAGCGTCGGTCGGCCGCCCTCGTCGGGCTGGATCCGGCCACGGTGCCGGGCACCGCCGCCGAGGTGCGGGAGTACTACCGTGTCGTCCGGCCCGAGCTGCGGATGACCCGCGAAGCCGCCGAGACGGCGATCTTCCTCACCGCTCCGCCGCTGCCGTGGAAGCTCGGCCTGCCGGCCCGGCTGGGCCTCAACCTGGGCCCGCCGCGCTGGGCGTACCTCGGGATCGCCGGCACCGCGTTCGCGCTGCTGCCCCCGTGGGCACGGCGGATGTACGGCGGGTTGGGGCTGCCCACCACCGAGTTGTCGGCCGACCTCACCGTACGCGCGCTGCGCCTGGCACTCGGCGCGGTGCCACGCCGCTACCTGGAGGGGCCGCTCGTGCAGGCTGCCAAGGAGCGGGCCGCGCGCCGCGCCGCAACCGCGCTGGCCGGCTGACCAACCGGCGGCGTTCCGGCACCGGCGTTCCCGCTTCGGACACCGGCGGCGGCACGGGTCAGCCCTCGGCGGACCTCTCCACGGCCGCCCACGGCTCCTTGCCCGGCGTCTGCGCCCCGGTGGGGCAGTGCCGGCGATAGTCGCACCAGCCGCAGCGCGGCCCGGGCGCCACGGGGAACGCCTCGTCGGGATCACCGCCGTCGGCGACGGCCCGCTCGGCGGCCATGATGTCGCGAGCCGTGTCCTCGGCGCGGGCCAACTGGCGGGCCAGCGACTCGGCGGTGTGGTCGTGCCCGGCGACCGTGCCGGTCGGCAGGTGGTGCAACTCGACCCGACGACACGGCCGGCGGAACACCCTCTCGGCCGCGTACGCGTAGAGGGCCAGGGCCTGCGAGCCGCGGGCGTCGTCGGCGTCCAGCCCGGTGCGGCCCGTCTTGTAGTCGACGATGACCACCTCCGGACCCTCCGGCCCGGGGCGGGAGTCGATGCGGTCGGCGCGACCGTTGAAGGCCAGCACGGCGGTCTTGACCGCCACCACCCGCTCGACGCCGAGCGGGTCGGCCTCCGGTTCCAACGTCTCGACGTACGCCTCGAGCCAGCTCAGCGCCCGCCGGTAGGCGGCACGCTCCTGCTCGTCGTCGCGGTAGCCCTCCCGGACCCAGGTGCCCTTGAGCAGGGTGGCCAGCGCCTCGGGGCGGCGTCGGTCGACGGGCAACGCGTACCAGTTCTTCAGGGCGGTGTGCACGCTCGCGCCGAGCGAGTTGTGCGCCCAGGGCGGCCCCTTCGGCGGCGCGGGCCGGTCGACGTAGGAGTAGCGGTAGCGGCGGGGGCAGTCCGCGTACGCGCCGAGCTTGCTCGGGGCGCAGACGAACAGTCGTTCCGGCATCCCCTCGAAGCCGAGTTGCTCGGCGCCACCGGGACGCTGCTGAGGGGTCCGACCGCCCGCGGCGGGTCGTCCGGCTGAAGAGGCTCGTCGCACGCCTGCGATCATGCCATCCGCCTGCGACATCCGGCGTGTGCCGGTCAGGTCATGTTCACGTATTGCGTGACGAAGGCGGCCACCGCGTCGGCGATGAGCTGGACGGCGATCGCGGCCAGGAGCAGGCCGGCGATCCGGGTCAGCACCTCGATGCCGCCGGGACGCAGGATCTTGACGATGCCGCCGGAGAAACGCAGCACGATCCACACCGCGACCATGACGGCGAGGATCGCGGCGGCGATGGCGGTGAAGTCGCCGAACCCGTCGGCCTGCTGGACGAAGAGCATCGTCGCCACGATGGCGCCCGGCCCCGCCAGCAACGGGGTGCCCAGCGGTACCAGGGCGATGTTCGAGGTGACCTGCTGACTGGGGTCGTCGGCCTTGCCGGTCAGCAGTTCCAGTGCGACAAGTACGAGCAGCAACCCACCGGCGGCCTGTAGGGCGGGCAGGTCCACGTGCAGGTAGTCGAGCAGGGTCTGCCCGGCCACCGCGAAGATCACGATGACACCGAGGGCCAGCGCGACGGCCTGCCAGGCCGCCCGGTTGCGGTCGCGCGCGGGCAGCGGCCCGGTCAGTGCCAGAAAGATCGGCATCATGCCCGGCGGGTCGGTGATCACCAGCAGGGTCACGAAAACCTCGCCGAACAGCTTCAGATCCACGTGAGCAACCTAGCCGCGCCGTGGTGGGCAAAATACGCGGATCAGCCCGAAGCGACCTCGGTCACCCCGGCGGCGACGATCCGCTCGTACGCCTCGACGCCGGTGCCGAACGCGCCGAGCTGGACGGTCTTGTGGGTGCCGTGGAAGTCGGACGAGCCGGTCACCAGCAGGTCCAGCTCGGCGGCGAGCGAGCGTACGTGCGCACGCTCGGCCGGGCTGTGGTCCTCGTGGTCGGCTTCCAGCCCGGCCAGCCCGGCGGCGGCCAGCTCGGCGATCAACTCGTCGGGGACGACCCGGCCGCGTCGGGTGGCACGGGGATGGGCGAAGACCGGTACGCCTCCAGCCGCCCGGACCAGCCGGACCGCACGGAAGACGTCGATGTCCTCCTTCGGCAGCCGGTACCGCTCACCGAGCCAGTCCGGGCCGAACGCCGCACGGGTGTCGGCGACCAGGCCGGCGCGGATCAGCGCCTGCGCGATGTGCGGACGACCCACCGTCCCGCCGGCCGCGCCGGCCAGGATGTCCGGCCAGCTCACGTCGATGCCGTCGGCGCGCAGCAGGTGCACGATGCGCTCGCCGCGCTCCTCTCGGGAAGCCCGCACCCGGGCCAGCTCGGCGACCAGCTCCGGATGTTCCGGGTCGAACAGGTACGCCAGCAGGTGCAGCGGCGTCGCCGGCTGCGTGCCCGCCCAGCGGCAGGACAGTTCGGCGCCCCGGACCAGGAGCAGTCCGGGCGGCAGCGCCCGTACGGCCGGCGCCCAGCCCGCGGTGGTGTCGTGGTCGGTGATGGCGAGCACGTCCAGGCCCGCCTCGGCGCCGGCGCGGACCAGTTCGGCCGGAGTCAGCGTGCCGTCGCTGGCGGTCGAGTGGGTGTGCAGGTCGATCCGGGGCGCGGAGCCGGTACGCGAGGTCACGTCCCGACGCTACCGAGCGGACCCGAAGATGACTCGCGTAGGTCGAAGAGGTCCCGAACCGTCCGGCGGACCGGTCGGTCCGGAGAAGCGGGCCCGCGAAGGGTCAGGAGCCGCTGACCAGGACCGGACGGTCACCGGGCTGGAGGCCGGCCACGGGCACCGGCTCGGCCTGTTCGCCGGCACGTACCCGCTCGACGTCGACCCGGACCAGCCGACCGGAGCTGTCGACGTAGGAGACGTCCGAGTCACTCGTCCAGGCGATGCCGCCGCTCAGCGCCGGGCCGGCCGGTACGGCGTTCAGCGTCGTCCCGAGCTGCTGCAGGTCGACCAGGAGAGACCGGTCGGCCACCCCGACCCGTCCGTTGACCAGCAGCCACCGTCCGTCGTCGGACATCCCGCCCGCGCCGTCCGGGCTCAACTGGGCGCCGCAGGCGCGTACCACTTTCAGAGCCCGCTTCGGATCGAGCAATGCCAGGCAGGTTCCGTCCGAGGAGTTCCCTGCCACCTGGCCGACCAGCCGCCCGTCGGGCAGCGCGCCGTACACGTCCAGGGTGTCCTGCTCGGGCACCGCCGTCAGCTTCTCCGCGCCGGGCCGCCACATGGCGTGACCCGGTCGGGTCGGGTCGAGCCGGACCAGCACGTTGTTGCCGACGAACCGGACGGGCTGCGCGCCCTCCGGGACCGCGATGCGCACCGTGCCGATGAGCTGGGTGCCGACGACTCCCGCCACGAACAGGTCACCGCCGTCCCGCCAGGCGACCTGGGTCGCGTCCGGCGCGAGGACGATCTGGGCGGCGCCGGCCAGCAGTACCTGCACCAGGCCGTCGTCCTGGGCGACCCAGAGGGAACGCCCGGCCGTGGTGGGCGCACCGACCACCAGGAGACCGCCACCATTGGGCAGCCGGTGGGCGCGTTCGGCGGAGCCGACGCCGGGCAGCGGCAGCCGTTTGCCGTCGGCGTCGATCAGGGTGCCGGCGAGGATCAGGTCGGCGGGAGCTCCCGGCGAGGGTGGGGGCGGGGCGATGCTGACCGAGGGGAGCGGTCGAGCCGACAGATCCGGGTCGCCGATCACGACGATGGGCGGCCCCTCGCGGCCGGAGTTGTCGGCGAGGTGTGACATGCCGGCGCCGATCAGCACGGTGGCGACCACCCCGAGCGCGACGCCGGCTCCGGCACGCCGCCGACGGATCCGGTTGGCGCGACGGATGGCCTGACCCGCCGGGTCGGCGGTCAGTGGACGGGTGACGGCGACCTGGTGCGAGAGGGTCTCCCGCACCGCACCTTCGAGCTGGTCACGTCGCACCTGGTTAGGACGCTGCGGACCGCCCGTCAGGTTGTCGGGTCGCCGCGGAAATGCGCTCACTGCTGATCTCCGGGGCCGGTGCCGACAGGCACGGCCGCCGAAGCGGTGGGCAGCTCGACCGCCGGGGCGATCGGACGGGGCGGGCGAGGTGCGACGGACGCGGGCTCGGCCCGACCGGTGCTGGGACGCGGCGCCGCCGCGGAAAGGGACCCCGACACCCCTCCGACCGCGCCGGACCGGGCAGCACCGGACCCTCGGCCGGACCGGGCAGCATCGACACCCGGGCGGGGCCGGACGACAGCAGCGTCCCGCCCGGGCCGGGTGCTGGCGGCGTTCCCGACAGACCGGGGCGCTGGGGCGAGATCGGGGGTGTCGGTGCCCATGCGTCGACGCAGCGTGGCCAGCGCACGGGATGCCTGGCTCTTCACCGTTCCGGGGGAAATGTCCAACAGTGCGGCTGTCTGCGCTTCCGACATGTCCTCGTAGTAGCGCAGGACGAGCACCGCTCGCTGCCGGCTGGGCAGCTCCTTGAGGTGCCGCCAGAGCAGGTCACGGTCGAGCTGCCGCTCGATCTCGTCGACGCCGGGCCGTTCGGGCAGCACTTCGGTGGGGCGCTCGCCGTGCCAGCGCCGCCGCCACCAGCTCGTCGAGGTGTTGACCATCACACGCCGGGCGTACGGCTCGACCGCCTCGATCCCGCCGAGCCGCTTCCAGGCGAGGTAGGTCTTCGTCAGCGCCGTCTGGAGCAGATCCTCGGCCGTCGCCCAGTCCCCGGCAAGGAGATAGGCGGTGCGGAGCAGGGCGGCGGAGCGAGCCGCGACGAACTCGCGAAACTCCTCCTCCAACGGGTCCCTGCTCGCCACCACACACCTCCGCACCCAAACCGTCCTGGCAGAGTGCCACGTCAGAGGCGGTCTGGTCCATGACGAAAGGTGCGCACTTGCTCCGATGTTCGGACGAAAACTTTCACGCCCCGTCGTCGGCCTTGGCCTCGTCGGCCTCCTTGCCCAACCGTGCCTCGACGGCCTGCGGCTCGTACATCTCTTCGACGACGCGTAGATAGAGCTCGTTGGGGTTGGGCAGATTCTTGATCTCCCGCAGCGCCTGCTCCTGGCCGGCGGACTCCAGCACGAAGGTGCCGTAGTTGAGGGCCCGGCCCGTCGGGGTCTGCTCGTACTTCATGTCGGTGACCCGGACCAGCGGCATCATGGCGACCTTGCGGGTGACGATGCCGTTGACCACCATGACCCGCTTGTTGGTCAGGATGAACCGGTCATACCACCAGTCCGCGACCTTCCACGCCACCCAGCCCATGACGGCGAACCAGAGCAGCACCGCGATGGTCGTCAGCGCGCCGACGTTGTTGCCGGCGAGGAAGCCCGACAGGTAGCCGAGCACGAAGGTCGCCGCGACGCCGATCAGGAGCGGGTTGGTGAGGTGGATCCAGTGCCGCTTCCACTCGCCCCGGTAGCGCTCGGTGGGGAAGAGGTAGCGGGCGACCAGCGAGCTGGGCTCGTCCTCCAACGGAAGAACCCGTCGGGGTGTCGACCCCATGGCGTCGGCGCGCAGCCCCGCCAACTCTTCCTCGGAGATCTGGGGCGGCTGGTTGGCCGCGTCGGGATCACGGAGCCAGGCTCGCCCGGACCGCCCTTCGCCGGCATAGCCGGGCCCGTCGCCATAGCCGACGTCGTCCGAAAGGGATGGCCCGTCGGACAGACCGGCGCCGGCTCCGTAGCCCGGGCCGTCATCGGGCCCGATCCGCGGGATCGGCTCGGTGTCGCGCTCGCGACGCTCCCGGTCGGGGTCGTCCGGGTCGAAGGGTGGACCGGAGGGGCTTCCCATCGACGGCTAGGCGACGAGGCTTGTGAAGAAGTCGCCGAATCCCTGGGCAATGTCCATGATCCCGCCGCCCAACGACTTGAACACATCAGCCGCAGAGTTTGGCCGATAGGCGACGAAAAAGATCAAGAATGCGATTCCGGCCCAGGTGAGGACCTTCTTGACCATGGCGGGCCATCCTCTCGCGCGGCGCCGGGTCCCATTACCGCAGCGGCACCCAGAGTATCAGTGTGGTGTCATACAGTGAATATCTGCGTCCGTTCTCCGTCAACCCGAAAGAGAAGTCAAACTCTCCCGGACAGGTACGGGGACGGTGCGCCGTACACGAGTTCGGGCGGAGTCCACTCGGTCAGGTCGTGCAAGACGACGTCTTCCGCGAGGAGGTGACCCGCACTCGCCGGCCAGGCTATCGCATGTAGCCACATTCCCCGAGCCTCACCGGCGTACGCGCTTCGATCCGTCGAAGAATTCACCAACCACAGTGGAGTCGGATGCCCGCCGACCTTGATCCTGGCCTGCCCCACGTGCTCGGGATGCCCCGGGCCGGGGTCGGTCAGCGCGTCGACGAGTTCCGGCCCGGGATCGGGGCCGGTCAGGCCGGCGAGTCGCCTGCCCAGGCCGACACCCGGTTCCTCGGCGACGAAGACCAGGTCCGCCGGGCCGTCGTCGAGCGGCGCCGGCCCGGCGCAGGCCACCGCCGTCGCCCGCACTCCGGTGCGGTCGTCCCCGGCGTACGCCACGCCGGTGAGGGTCCAGCCGGGCGGGAGCGGCCACGGGCACCACAGTGGCGTCCCGGGTGGACCGGAAGCCGCGGCGATCCGCTCCACCACGCTCGCGACGATCTCCGCACCGATGTGTTCGGGCACGTGCAGCGGCGGCACGGGTCCGCAGCGCAGGCACCTCGACTCGGTGTGCATCAGATCCGGCGCCCGTACCGGGCCCCCGCATCTCGGACAACTCACCGCGACACTCACATCCCCACCGTCACCCCGCATCGCCGGCACGTCAAGCCGGAACGCCGATCGCGCCGGGGGCGATGGTCAGTCCGGGGGTGGACCGGCGTGCGTACGAATCCACGCGTGCATGGCGATGCCGCTGGCCACACCCGCGTTGATGGACCTGGTGGAGCCGTACTGGGCGATGGAGTGGAGGCGGGTGCAGGCCGCACGAGCGGGGGCGGACAGGCCCGGCCCCTCCTGACCGAACAGCAGCACGCACTCGCGCGGCAGGACGGCGGTCTCGATCGGCCGGGAGCCCGGCAGGTTGTCGATGCCGAGCACGGGCAGCCGCCGCCCGGCCGCCCAGTCGACGAACTCCTCGATCGTCCCGTGGTGCCGGACGTGCTGGTAGCGGTCGGTCACCATCGCGCCGCGTCGGTTCCACCGACGCCGACCGACGATGTGCACCTCGGCGGCGTTGAACGCGTTGGCGTTGCGGACCACCGTGCCGATGTTGAAGTCGTGCTGCCAGTTCTCGATGGCGACGTGGAAGCCGTGCCGATGCCGGTCCAGGTCGGCGACGATCGCCTCGTGCCGCCAGTAGCGGTAGCGGTCGACGACATTGCGTCGGTCGCCCTCGGCCAGCAGCTGCGGGTCGTAGCGCGGGTCCTCGGGCAGGTCCCCCGGCCAGGGGCCCACACCCACCTCAAGCTGGTCGTCGGTCACGGTCATCAGAGAGTACGGGCACCCGGACGCCCGGCGATCTCAGCCCAGGCCGAGCGCGTCACCGAGTCGGTCCAGGAAGCGCCGGTCCGCAGGGCCGACCGGACCTCCGTCGAGGCCGGGCACCGCCCGGCAGACGCGGGCCGCAACCGACTGCACCCACTGGCGGTACGCGGCCGAGTCGGCCGGATCGGCGCGCCGACGCAGCACCCGGGCCGCCGCCCGACAGGCGGCCAGCAGGTCCACCAGGTCGGTGAGGCGCGCGGTCGGAGTGGGCGCGCCGTCGTGGCGGGCGTAGATCGCGGCGACCACGGCCCGGACCAGGTCACTGTCGAAGCCGCGGCCGGCGGCCACCGCGGCCAGGCCGGCCAGACCAGCCATCACCCCGCGCTCGGGGCGGCCGGCACCGGGCGCGGCAGCGGCCACGAGCACCCGAGCGGGCAGGCTGGTGAGCAGGTCCCACTCGGCGGCGGAGTAGACGGCGGTGGTCAAGGGTGCGGCGCGGCGGCCGGCAGAGGGCGGCTCTCCAGCGACGGAGTGGCTCATCGGAACCTCCGGCGTCAGCATAAGCCCCGAAAACGGGACCGGGGCCGCCACCGGGGAACCTGCGGCCCGATGGAGCCCCGCTCCGGCGGGCGCGTTCAGCGCGGCGTGGGGAAGCTGGGCCGCTCCGGGTCCACCCCGTCGGGCACCGCGCTGGCCGCGTACTCCTTCTTGGGGACCATGACCCGGCGGCGGAAGACGCAGACCATGGTCCCGTCCTGGTTGTAACCCCGGGTCTCCACCGAGACCACGCCCCGGTCGGGCTTGGAGCCGGACTCGCGCTTGTCCAGCACCGTCGTCTCGCCGTAGATGGTGTCGCCGTGAAAGGTGGGCGCCACGTGCCGCAGCGACTCGACCTCCAGGTTGGCGATGGCCTTGCCGCTGACGTCGGGCACCGACATGCCGAGCAGCAGGGAGTAGATGTAGTTGCCGACCACCACATTGCGCTTGAACTGGCTGGACGTCGCGGCGTAGTGCGCGTCCATGTGCAGCGGGTGGTGGTTCATCGTGAGCAGGCAGAAGAGGTGGTCGTCGTACTCGGTGACGGTCTTGCCCGGCCAGTGCCGGTAGACCGCGCCGACCTCGAACTCCTCGTAGTAGCGGCCGAACTGCATCCTGGTCCCCTTCGACGGGCGGCGATGGAGTTCGGCACAGCATGCCTTACCGATGGTTAAGGCGACGGTCCGGGCGGGACCTCGGCGGAAATGTCACACCGGTCACTCACCAGGGGGAGACGCAATGAGCGGCGGGGCCCTCCCCGGCACCCGCCGCCCACGCTCTGATGTGAGGAATTCTGCCCTACGGTGCCGTAGCTTCAACAGAGATCGCGGTCACATTTATCTTTTTGTAACAATACTCTCCGTGATGAACGCAGGGTTGATCAGCGATCTCCGGAGGCCGGATACCCCCTCGTCAGGGCTCAAGTTACCGATTCGTAGCGCTCGACCGGGTGGATCTCCCTGGAAACGCTCCCATCACCGCAGGTCACGCAAGTGCGTCGTGCACTTGCGTTCCGCAGGACGAGATGAACTGACACCGCTCGATGGTCTGCTCGGCACCCGACCAGCCCCGGCCACGTTTCGTGCGCGGCCGCCCGGGAATTCGATACGGTCAGCCCTGGTTCTACGGGACGCAGACAACCCGCAGGTGATCGGAGAGTGCAATGGCAACCGTTGAGCTGACCTCGACGAACTTCGACGAGGTGACCGGCGACGACGGCATCGTCCTGGTCGACTTCTGGGCCGACTGGTGTGGTCCGTGCAAGCGGTTCGCCCCGGTCTACGAGCGCTCCTCGGAGAAGCACCAGAACATCGTCTTCGGCAAGGTCGACACCGAGGCCCAGCAGGAGCTCGGCGCGAAGTTCGACATCCGGTCGATCCCGACGATCATGGCGATCCGCGACGGCGTCATCGTCTTCGCCCAGCCGGGCGCGCTCCCCGAGTCCGCCCTCGAGAACCTGATCGAGCAGGTCGAGGCGCTGGACATGGACGACGTCCGCAAGCAGCTGGCCGAGCACAAGCACTGAGCCGTCCGCGCGGCGGCACGCGAAGGCCGGCCCGGTTCGGGTCCGGCCTTCCGTCATGCCCGGGCACTGGCCCATGATCACCGACCTGGCCAGGCGGAACTGACCGTCGGTGGGACGCGAGACGGTCGGTACATCCCGTATCGTCACGACCCGATGGAGACCCTGACCACCCGCGGGCGCGTGACCCGGCTGGGCGCGACCGCCCTCGGTCTCGTCCTGCTGCTGCTCGGCACCTTCTGGGGCAGCGACGACGACTTCCCGTTCGGCCCGTTCCGGATGTACGCCACCTCGAACCCGCCGAACGCCCCCGCCCCGGACACCCGGGTGGAAGGGGTGAGCAGCACCGGAGCCGTGGTCGACCTCGACCAGGACGCGACAGGCATCCGCCGCGCCGAGATCGAGGGCCAGCAGGACCGCTACACCGCCGACCCGGCGCTCCTCGCCGGGGTCGCCGAGGCGTACGCCGAACGCCACCCGGACGCCGCCGCGCTGGTCGAGGTGCGCATCGTCATCCGGTGGCACGGCATCCGCGCGGGCCGGCCCACCGGGCAGCACACCGACGAGACCGTGGTCCGCTGGCAGGTCTCCGGATGACCGGCTGGCTGACCGAGGCGGTGCCACGCGGTCGGATTGCCGGGTTCCGGACCGCGATCTACCTCTTCGTCGCCGCCGACCTGGTGGTCTTCACCCCGTGGGTACGCACCAGAGCCAGCGTGCCCGGCGAGCTGTACCAGCCCCTGCTGATCGGCCGACTGCTCCCCCTGCCGACGCCGACGCCGACAGTGGTGGCGGTGATCTTCTGGGTGCTCCTGCTCGCCGCCCTGCTCGCCGCGACCGGCCGGGCGCCCCGGCTGCTCGGCTGGACGGTCTGCGCCCTGTACCTCGAGTGGATGATCCTCGCGATGAGCTACGGGAAGGTCGACCACGACCGGATCGGCCTGCTCGTCGCGCTGGCCGTGCTGCCCACCGCCGGCCGGGCCCGCCACGGCGACACCACCCGCACCGAGGCCGGCGGCTGGGCCTTGCGGGTCACCCAGATCGCGGTGATCTGCACGTACTTCCTGGCAGCCTTCGCCAAGCTGCGCTTCGGCGGCCTGGACTGGCTGACCGGCTCGGTGCTGGCCCGGGCAATCATCCGACGCGGCACCGACCTGGCCGATCTCGTCGCCCAGGTGCCGTACCTGCTGATCGTCGCCCAGTTCGGCATCGTGGCCTTCGAACTGCTCAGCCCCGTGGTGTTCCTGCTGCCGGCCCGCTGGCGACTGGCGATGGTCGGCTTCTTCTACTCGTTCCACGCGGTGACCATCGCGACCATCACGATCTCGTTCGCACCACACCTGGCCGCGATGACCAGCTTCCTGCCCCTGGAACGGGTACGCCCACTGGTGTGGGCAGGCCGGCTCGCCGGCCGCGGCCCGGTGGACGTCGACACGACGTCGACGCCGCCCGATCAGGCTCCGCCCGATGATCGGGCCCGGCTCGGCGATCAGGCTCCGGCGGTCGGACGCCCGGTCGGGCCGTAGAGCCGCTCCCTGGCCTCCTGCGGCAGGGAACACGCCGCCGTACCACCCGGGAGGCGGTGCCTGTTTCGGGCCACCCAGCGGTACACCGGCCAGGCCACGAGGCGCACCGGTGGAAACCTCAGGCCAGCCCCGGCGACCCGCCAGAGCGGGCCACTGGCGGCGAGCAGCTTCGCGATGGCGTCCGGGCCGGCTGCGCGGGTGGCGTCCGCGCCGACCCACTGCACGGCCTCCTCGCACTCGGCCACGCTGAGGCCGAGCGCGTCCAGGTCGGCGAACTGCCAGGGCACCACCCGTGCGCTGGTGGGGATCCGGCGTTCGATGAACTCCGCACAGGTCGTGCAGAACGCGCAGTCACCGTCGTAGACGAAGGTCGACGTCTCCATGGCGCCCATCCTCCCCCGTCGCAACGCCGATCACTCACGCGTGTCCGGCGCGTCACTTGCGCAAGCCTCGTACACGTGTTCGAATAGTGGCCATGCGCTGGGACAACCTCACCGCTCCCCCGGTCGAGGGAGACCCCGAGCGGGCAGCGCCAGCGACGCCACCCCTGCCGCTGGCGCTGCCCGGCACCGTCGTCCGCACCTTCGACACTCCCGAGTTCGCCGGGATGACCTTCCACGAGGTGCAGGCCAAATCGATCCTCAACCGGGTGCCCGGCGAGTCCCGCGTCCCCTTCGAGTGGACCATCAACCCGTACCGGGGATGCACTCATGCTTGTGTCTACTGCATGGCCGGTGACACTCCGATCCTGATGGCGGACGGTCGCACGAAACCGATCAGTGAGCTCGAGCCCGGCGACCGCATCTACGGGACGGAGCGACGCGGTGCTTACCGCCGATACATCGTCACCACCGTTCTTGACAAGTGGTCCACCGTGAAACCCGCATACCGGGTCACCCTGACTGACGGCACCACCCTCATCGCCAGCGGAGACCACCGGTTCCTCTCCGATCGTGGCTGGAAGTACGTCACCGGGGCTATGCAGGGCACCGGCCAGCGCCCCTACCTGACCACCAACAATCGCCTCATCGGCACCGGCCGTTTCGCATCCGGGCCGAAGGAGTCACCTGACTACCGCCGGGGCTACCTCTGCGGGATGGTCCGGGGCGACGCCAACCTCGCCACCTACTCGTACCCGCAGGGGGTCGTGCATCGGTTCCGTCTGGCGCTGATCGACGACGAGGCGTTGAGTCGGAGCGAGCGCTACCTCGCCCAGGAGGGCATCGAGACACAACGCTTCTCGTTCGCACCGGCCAGCGCCACCCGGCAAGCCCTGTCGGCCATCCGCACCTCGAAACAGCGGGACATCGAAACGATCACCGAGCTGATCCAGTGGCCGGCTGCCCCCACCGACGAGTGGCGCCTCGGCTTCCTGGCCGGCATCTTCGACGCCGAGGGCAGCTGCAGTAAAGGCGCCCTGCGCATCAGCAACAGCGACGACACGATCCTCGACCAGACGACGGCGGCGCTGCGCCGGTTCGGCTTCGCCTGCGTGCTTGAGGACCCCGGCAGACCCAACCGGGTGCGGCAGATCAGATTGACCGGAGGTCTTCCCGCTCGGCTCCGGTTCTTCCACCTCACGGACCCGGCCATCACCAGGAAGCGCTCGATCGAGGGCGCCGCGCTGAAGTGCAAGGCGGACCTCAGGGTCGTCGACGTTCAGGCTCTCGGGCTGGAGTTGCCGCTGTGGGACATCACCACCGGCACCGGCGACTTCATCGCCGACGGTGTGGTGAGTCACAACTGCTTCGCCCGAAATACCCACACCTACCTCGATCTCGACGCTGGTGCGGACTTCGACCGGCAGGTGATCGTCAAGGTCAACGCCGGTGAGCTGGTGCGACGCGAGCTGGCCGCGCCGAAGTGGCGGGGCGCGCACGTCGCGATGGGCACCAACGTCGACTGCTACCAGCGGGCCGAGGGTCGCTACCGGCTGATGCCGCAGATCATCGCGGCCCTGCGGGACTTCGCCAACCCGTTCTCCATCCTCACCAAGGGCACGCTGATCCTGCGCGACCTGCCCCTGCTGCGTCAGGCCGCCGACGTGACCACGGTTGGCATCTCCTTCTCGGTGGGCTTCGTCGACGACGGGCTCTGGCGTGGCGTCGAACCGGGCACACCGCACCCGAGCCGCCGGCTCGACGCGGTCCGCCGGCTCACCGACGCCGGCTTCTCCGTCGGGGTGCTGATGGCACCGATCCTGCCCGGCCTCAGCGACGGCGAGGAGTCGATCGACGCCACGGTCTCGGCGATCGCCGCCGCCGGTGCGACGAGCGTGACCCCGCTGGCGCTGCACCTGCGACCGGGCGCCCGCGAGTGGTACGCCCAGTGGCTCGCCCGGGAGCACCCGCACCTCGTCCCCCGCTACCGCGAGCTGTACCGCTCCGGCGCGTACGCCCCGCAGGCCTACCAGCGGGAGTTGACCGCGCGAGTGCGGATCGCCGCCCGCCGCCACGGACTGCTCCGGGGCGAGGTGGGCGACAATCGCCGCCTACCCGAGCCGTCGCCTACCGCGACCGCCGAGCAGCTGACCCTGCTCTAGTCTCCGTGCCGACAGGCAAGCCCCTGACCTGCCCGAACGTTCAACAGCCCCACCTCTTTCCGCACCCATGCGACGGTGACGGACAGCCGCTGGCATCACGCGCAGTGCTTGCGACGGTGCTGGGCCGAAAAGGCGGGAACCTGGCGGCGGCGTCGGACAAGAACAGGGCATGAACGCACCGTCGAACCAGGGGGCCATCGGGACATGACTGTGACCGAGCGCTCCGACGCGCTGTTGGTAACGGGAGCGCCTGAACTGTTCGGAGAGCTGTTCGAGCGGTACGGCGGGTGGCTGTACAACTTCAGCGCCCGCCGGGTCGGGCGGCAGCTCGCCGAGGATCTGGTTGCCGAGACGTTCCTGGTCGCGTTCTCGATCGCGACCGCGACCGCCTTCGCCCTGGCCGGTCTTGCCGCGGGCGGTGTCGCGCTCGGCACGGCCGACCAGCGGACCGGGCAGACGGGCGGGGCCTCCGCCAGCTCGACCGACGCCTCGCGCCCGTCGCAGTTACGCGACGTCGCCTACGTCAGCATGCAGACCCAGGCCGCGCTGGGTGCGGCGGAGGACTACGTCGTGAAGGTGCACGACGCCTACAAGGGCGGCTCGATCGACTCCTGGGAGGACAAGCAGACCAGACGCCGCCGGGTCGACATCTTCCAGGGCGACGGCAGCCCGGACTCGACGCTGGTGACGGTCGTCGCCGACGGGAAATTCCGTGGCACCCAGATCAATCACCTCGAACGGACGTACTCCCAGTTCGTCGACTCGGCGGACATGGCAACCAGCACGGTCTTCGTTCCGAACGACCCGGGGAGCATCCGGGCCTGGCTCGCCCGGGGGAGCTTGGAGATCGTGGGCCAGGAGAAGGTGGACGGGCACGACACCGTGCACCTGCGGTTGAAGGCGGGAAAAGCGGCCTACACCGCGGACCTGTGGGTGGACTCGACCTCGTTCCTGCCCTACAAGACGGTCGCCGACAAGAGCGGCAAGGTGACCGACAGGTCAGAGGTCAGCACCTTCGAGTGGCTGCCCCGCTCGGAGCAGAACCTGAGCCACTTCGGTCTGACGCCGCCCGCCGGCTACGAGAAGGCCGGGAGCAAGTCCACCAAGGGCGACTCGCCGTTCACCCTTCCCGCTGGACCCGGGCAGGTCCCCAGCCCGACGACCGACTGACCGCCGTGGGTTGCCGCTCCCTGGGTTCCGGGGAACGGCAACCCACGGCGTAACCGGTCTGCTTCGCTCCGCGCGAAGCGCGGGCCGGGCCCGACTGGCTGCTGGGGGCGGCCAGTCGGGCCCTTCGGCGCGGGTGATCCTCGCCTGCCGGCGGCGGGCGGGGCGGCGCTACAGTCGGCGGGTGCGTACCGCTCAGCAGATCCTCGCCGACTCCGCCGTGATCGCCGTCGTTGGCGCGTCCCGCGACCCGTTGAAGGCCGCACACCGCGTTCCGTTGCAGATGCAGCGGTACGGCTGGCGCATCATCCCGGTCAACCCGACCGTCGACGAACTCTTCGGCGAGCGGGCGTACGCGACGCTGGCGGACATCCCGCACCCGGTCGACCTGGTGGACGTGTTCCGGCCGGCCGCTGACGCCGTGCAGGTGGTCCGGGACGCGGCGGCGATCGGAGCGCCGGCGGTCTGGCTGCAACTGGGCATCGTCTCGGCCGAGGCGCGGCGGATCGCCGAGGAGGCCGGCATGGAGTACGTCGAGGACCGCTGCCTCATCGTCGAACGCGCCGCCGGAGACCTGACCCGCCTCCCCTGACCCACTCTCCCCCGCGATCTTGCACTTTCGGTCGACGTTCTGCCCCGCTATGCACACTGTGTCGCCACAGCAACTGCAAGATCGCGGGGATTCGGCTGGGGTCAGAGCTTGTACTCCTTGAGGAGGCCTCGGCTGATGATGGTTTTTTGGATCTCCGAGGTGCCTTCGCCGATGAGCAGGAACGGGGCCTCGCGCATCAGCCGCTCGATCTCGTACTCCTTGGAGTAGCCGTAGCCGCCGTGGATGCGGAACGCCTCCTGGACGACCTCGGCACAGTATTCCGAGGCGAGCAGCTTGGCCATTCCGGCCTCGACGTCGTTGCGCTGGCCGGCGTCCTTGAGTCGGGCGGCGTTGACCATGAGGGCGTGCGCGGCCTCGATCTTCGTGCCCATCTCGGCGAGCTTGAAGGCGATCGCCTGGTGCTTGGCGAGCGGCTGGCCGAAGGTCTTGCGCTGCTGGGCGTAGCTGACCGCCAGTTCGAAGGCGCGCAGGGAGATGCCGCAGGCGCGGGCGGCCACGTTGACCCGGCCGACCTCGATGCCGTCCATCATCTGGTAGAAGCCGCGGCCGACCTGGTCGGCGCCGCCGAGGATCGCGGTGTCGGGCACGGCCACGCCGTCGAGCACCATCTCGGTGGTCTCGACGCCCTTGTAGCCCATCTTCTCGATCCGGCTGGGGATGGTGAGGCCCGGGGCGGTCTCGCCGAAGCCCGGCTCCTTCTCCAGCAGGAACGTGCTCATGTTGCCGTAGACGGACTCGGCGCCGGTGTCGGTCTTGACCAGGGTGGCGACCACCGATGAGTACGCCCCGTTGGTCAGCCACATCTTCTGCCCGTTGAGGACATAGGTGTCGCCCTCCCGGACCGCCCTGGACTTGATCGCCGAGACGTCGGAGCCGGTCTCCGGTTCTGACATCGAGAACGCGCCGCGCACCTCGCCGGTGGCCATCTTCGGCAGCAGGCGGGCCTTCTGCTCGGCGGAGCCGTGCTGGGAGATCAGGTACGCCACGATGAAGTGGGTGTTGACGATCCCGGAGACCGACATCCAGCCTCGGGACAACTGCTCCACCACGAGGGCGTAGGTGAGCAGCGATTCGCCGAGGCCGCCGTACTCCTCGTCGATGGTGAGACCGAACAGCCCCATCTCGCGCATGCCGTCGAGGATGTCGGTGGGGTACTCGTCGGCGTGCTCGAGCCGCTGGGCGTGCGGGATGATCTCCTTGTCGGCGAACTCCCGGACGGTCTCCAGGATCGACCGCTGCACATCGGTGAGGCCGGGCGTCTGGGCGAGTCGGGCCATCTCAGCCTCCGGGGATCAGCGCACTACTCATAGGTAACTGAACGCTCGGTCAGTATCGGCCGCCCGGCCGACCAGGCCAAGGTGACCAGTCCACACAACCGCTGTGAAAAGGTTCACCGCTGCGGGTAGCGTCCGGCAAGAGGGACTTTTCCGGCACGGCAGGAGGAGGACAGTCGTGAGCCACCCGCCGCCGTCGGGCCCGCCGGGGGACGAATCGCCGCCGTCGCCGTACGAGCCGCCCCGGGACCAGTCGCCGTACGCGCCGCCGCCGGCCGGCCAGTCACCGTACGCGCCGCCGCCGGACCAGTCGTCCTTCGGACCGCCGGAACGCTCGCCGTACGGACCGCCCGCCGACGACCCGTCACCCTACGAGCAGCAGGGACCGCACCAGCCCGCGCACTGGAGCCAACAGCCGCCGTACCCTCCGCAGGGCCCCTACGGTCAGTACGGCCCGCCGCAGCGCGGGCCCGGCCGGCCCACCAACATCCTGGCGATCCTCTCGCTGGTGTTCGCCTTCGTGTTCCCCCCGGCCGGCGCCGTCCTCGGCCACCTGGCCAAGCGGCAGATCCGCACCAGCGGCGAGGACGGTGACCAGCTCGCCACCTGGGGCCTGATCCTCGGTTACGTGTTCACCGCGCTGACCCTGCTGGCCTGCTGCGGCTGGCTGGCGCTCGTCGTCCTCGGCAACAGCGACAGTCGCGGCTACTGATCAGCGGAACCGGGCCTCACGGACGCTGTTGCCGCCGTCCACCACGAGCATCTGACCGGTGATGTACGACGCCGCCGGAGAGCAGAGGAAGCTGATGGCGGCGGCGACCTCGTCCGGGGTGCCCGGTCGACCGACCGGCGTACCCAGGCCCTGCTTGATCTCGGCCATCGTGGACGCCGCCGTGTAGATGGTGCCCGGCGCGACCGCGTTCACGGTCACGCCGTCGGCGATCATCTCCATGGCCAGCGCGCGGGTCAGCCCGACGACACCGGCCTTCGCCGCGGCGTACGCGGCCTCGGTGGGCAGGGCGTTGACCGGTCCGGCGGTGGCCGCCAGGTTGACGATCCGCCCCCAGCCCCGCTCGGCCATCCCGCCGATGAACGCGCGGCTGCACAGGAACGCGGTGGACAGGTTGCGGTCGATCTCGCCGCGCCACTCGTCGTAGCTCAACTGCGCGACCGGGCGCAGGACCCCCTGACTCGCCCGACTCGCCAGACCGGCGTTGTTGACCAGCACCTCGACGTCGCCCAACTGCTCGGCCACCGCGTCGGCAAGCGCACCGACCTCGGACTCGTCCGTCAGGTCCGCGACGAACCCGGTCACGCCCAGCTCACCGGCCCGCTCGTGGATGCGCCGGGTGGTCGACACGATGGCCACCCGCGCGCCCAGGTCGGCGAGCCGACGGGCGGTCGCGTACCCGATGCCGTCCACGCTGCCCGCCCCCGTCACCAGGGCGACCCGACCGTCGAGCCGCATGGTCACCGGGTCCGCGAGCGCGACCGGCTCGTCGGTGCCGGTCGCACCGGTCGACGGGGCCACCCGACCGCGTCGGGCGACACCCGGGCGGCTCACGTCCCGTCGCGGTCGGCTGCCGGAACGGTCCCCGGCACGCGCGTCAGTTGCCATGCCAGCGATCCTGCCCGTTACGACCGGCCCGGGCAATGCGGCACCCGGGAGCGGGGGCGTCGGGTTTGGTCACTCCTGGCTACTCTGGCGGCGCACCCGAGCCGACGGAGATCACGCATGACCAATCCCCCGCCCCCCGGCGACTGGAACGACCCCACCTGGTCGGCTCCGCCGTCGAGCACACCCCCGGACCCGACCCTGGTGGCCGGTCAGGCGGTACCGGCCCAGCCCGGCCCCGTGGACCCGTACGCGCCGGTGGACCCGTACGCGGGTGCGACGTTCGCACCCGGTCAGCCGACGCCCGGTTACGCCCCGCCCGGTTACCCCGCGCCCGGTTACGCCCCGGCGGGTTACCCGCCGCAGTACCCCGGTTACGGCTACCCGGCCCCGCGCAAGACCAACGGCCTGGCCATCGCGTCGCTGGTGCTGGCCCTGGTCGGTCTCACGTCCTGCGGCATCACCGCGCCGATCGGGGCGATCCTCGGTCACGTCGCGCAGAAGCAGATCCGGGCCAGCGGCGAGGACGGCGAGGGGATGGCGAAGGCCGGCATCATCGTCGGTTGGATCGTCACCGCGCTGATGGTGCTGGCGATCGCCGCGTACGCCGCTGTGATCATCTTCGCGGTAACGACGGGCGAGAGCGGCGGCAGCAGCAACTACTGAGACGGCGAGTTGGTGGTCGTACCGCCGGATGCGGGACCGGGTCGACAGCCGGCGGCGGTCGCCCCGGCCCGGCCACTCACTCCGCCGGTGGGGTGAACGACGAGGTACGGCTCATGCCCGCGGCGCGGCCCTTGGCAGCGATCACCAACGCCATCTTGCGGGACGCCTCGTCGATCATCTCGTCGCCGAGCATCACCGCGCCCAGCTTGCCGCCGGCCTCCGAGGTGTAGTGCTCGTACGCGTCGAGGATCAACTCGGCGTGGTCGTAGTCGGCCTGCGCCGGCTGGTAGACCTCGTTTGCGGCGTCGATCTGGCCCGGGTGCAGCACCCACTTGCCGTCGAAGCCCAGCGCCGCCGAACGCTTCGCCACCTCGCGGAACGCGTCGACGTCGCGGATCTGTAGGAACGGGCCGTCGATGGCCTGCTTGTCGTGCATCCGGGCGGCCATCAGGATCCGCATGAGGATGTAGTGGTACGGGTCGCCGGGATAGTCCGGGATCAGCCCGCCGACCACCAGCGACCTCATGTTGATCGACGCCATGAAGTCGGCCGGACCGAAGATGATGGTCTCGACCCGGGGCGAGGCGGCCGCGATGGCGTCCACGTCGACCAGACCGGCCGCGTTCTCGATCTGCGCCTCGATGCCGATCCGACCGACCTCCAGGCCGATCGTCTTCTCGATCTGGGTGAGCGTCAGGTCCAGCCACTGCACCTGGGCGGCGTTCTGCACCTTCGGCAACATGATGCAGTCCAGGTTCGCGCCGGCGCCCTCGACCACCTCGATGACGTCCCGGTACGTCCACGGGGTGGTCAGGTCGTTGACGCGTACGACCCGGGTCTTGCCGACCCAGTCACCGTCGTTGAGGGCGGCCACGATGTTCTTGCGCGCGTCCGGCTTGGCCAGCGGCGCGACGGCGTCCTCCAGGTCGAGGAAGACCTGGTCGGCGGGGAGCCCCTGCGCCTTGCCGAGCATCTTGACACTGGAACCCGGCACGGCCAGGCACGACCGGCGGGGACGACCGACTGCGGCCATGGATGCGCTCCTTCCAGCGACCGGCGGACACGCCGAGCCACCTGACTCCGAGAAAACTTAACGATCCCAAAGGGCGTGGTGACGTCACGGTAACCTCGCGCCATGACCGCGGTGAATGGACCTGTGGAAGATCTCACTGGGCGTCGACTGGTGGTGGTGACAGGTGCCAGCTCCGGCATCGGGTTGGCCGCCGCGGTGGCCTTCGCCTGTCGTGGTGACCAGGTGGTGCTCGTCGGGCGCGACCCGGCCCGCCTGCAGGCCGCGGCGGACCGCGTACGGGACATCTCCGGCGAACGTCCGGAGCTGTTCCGGGCCGACTTCGCGGTGCTCGACGACGTACGCGGACTGGCCGGGCGGCTGCGTGACGCGTACGACCGGATCGACGTGCTGGCCAACAACGCCGGGGCCATCGCGTTCCAACCGCTGACCACCGTCGACGGTTTCGAGCTGTCGATCCAGGCCAACCACCTGGCCCCGTTCCTGCTCACCAACCTGCTCGCCGACCGGGTAGGCCGGACGGTGGTGACCGCCTCGGGGGCGCACCGCTTCGGCGTGCTCGATCCCGACGACCTCAACAGGCCGCTGCGCGCTTACCGTCCGATGGGCGCGTACGGCACCAGCAAGCAGGCCAACATCCTGTTCGCGGCCGAGGCGACCCGGCGCTGGCCGGGCGTCCGGGCGTACAGCTTCCACCCGGGAGTGGTGCGGACCCGGTTCGCCAACGACAGCCGACTGGTCGCCTTCGGCATGCGGTTCATGCCGTTCCGCAGCCCCGCGAAGGGCGCCGAGACACTCGTCTGGCTGGCGAACCAGGACCCGGCCCGGCTCGTCGACGGTGGCTACTACTACAACCGCCGGCCGCGTCGGCCGTACCGCAAGGCGGCGGACCCACGGCTCGCGGCCCGGCTCTGGGACGCCAGCGCCACCGCCGTCGGCATCGACGGATAGCGTGGCCGCCATGCTGACGCTTGTCGCGATCGTCGAGTACGCCGCCCGGGCCGAGGCCGTCGGACAAGGTTACGAGGACGCCGTGCTGGCCCTGCTCGACCGGCACGGCGGCCGGCTGGAACGGCGGCTGCGCGGCACCGACGGGCGCAGCGAGGTACACGTGATCACGTTCGCGGCCCGCAGCGGCTACGAGTCGTTCCTCGTCGACCCGGAGCGGGCCGCGCTGCGCGCCGAACTCGGCGACGCCGCCCCGACCACCCGCGTCATCGAGGCGCACGACGTCTGAAGCGATCATCAGCTCTCCAGTGGAGCGGCGTCGGCGGGCAGCGGGGTAGGCGGCGTGGCGCGGCGGCCCGCGCGAGCGCCGCCCAGCACCACCACCGCCACTCCGACGAGCAACAAGGCCATCCCCACCAGCGCGTACTGGCGGGGCACCTGGTGCAGCCAGGCCCAACCGAGCAGCGCCGCGCCAGGCACCTCCAGCAGGATGAGCACGCTCACCGTGGTCGCCGAGATCTTGTGCAGGGCGTAGTTGAACATCGAGTGCCCGAGCAGTTGGGCGCCCGCCACCAGGGCCAGGATCGCCAGCCAGGTGCGCGGGTCGAAGCCGACGAGTCGTACGCCACCGAGGAGGCAGACCACCAGCAGGATCGCTGCGCAGATGCCGTAGCAGATGGTCGTGTAGGTGGTGGTGCTGATGCTCGCGCGGGCCCGCTCACCGAAGGCGGTGTAGACGGCCGCGAAGATGCCGCCGGTCACCGCCAACAGGTCGCCGGCGACGGCCCTGCCGGACACGCCCACGTCCGCTCCGGTGGCGATCACCGCGCCACCGGCCGCCACCGCGACGCCGATCCAGACGACCAGGGGCAGCCGTCGTCCCTGGGCGCGGGCGATCAGCCCCTGCCAGATGGGCTGGGTGGCTCCCAGGGCGGTGGCCGCGGCGACCGAGGTGAGCTGCGCACTCGGCACCCAGGTGGCGAAGTGCGCGGCCAGCGCAACCCCGGACAGGACGCAGAACAGGCCTTCGCGCCGGCCGACGCCGACGGTCAGCCGACGGAACTCGGCCCGGCGTCGCGCCAGGGAGAAGGGGCTCAGGAGGGCGACCGCGAGCAGGTTGCGCCAGAACGCGATGGCCAGCGCGGGAGCGGCGGCGTACGCGATCAACGGCCCGGACGACGACACGGCGACGACGGCCAGGCCGACCGCGCCGGTGGTCAGCGGGTCCAGGGACGGACGGTCGGAGGGTGGAGACACGAGGACTAATCCTCACACGCATGACGGACGACACGGAGGGTCAGCACTCCGTTACCATCACGCGGTCATGCCGGTGACCACGACCGCCCGGAGGCGTTCCCCCATGCCCAACTACCGGGCGGTGCTGTTCGACTTCTTCGGCACGCTGACCAGTTCGGTGCAGCGTGGCGCCGCGCACCTCGACACCGCCGAACTGCTCGGCTGCCCCAGCGAGACCCTGAGCGAGGTGCTGAACCGCACCTACTACGAGCGCGCCTCCGGCCGACGCGGCGACGCGGCGACGACGATGCGGTGGGTGTGCGCACAGGCGGGCGTACACCCGACAGACCGTGCCCTGCAGGCGGCGGTGGTGTCCCGGCACCGCGCGATCCGCGCGGACACCCGGTTGCGCGCCGACGCGGTGCCCGTGCTCGCGGCCCTGCGCGAGCGCGGCGTCCGCACCGGCGTGATCAGCGACTGTACGCACGAACTGCCGGCCTTCCTGCCGCAGCTCCCCGTCGCGCCGCTGCTCGACGTGCGGGTCTTCTCCGTACAGGTCGGGCGTTGCAAGCCGGACGCGGCGCTCTACCTGACCGCGTGCCGTCGGCTCGGGCTCGCGCCCGACGCCTGCCTGTACGTCGGTGACGGCGGCAGCCAGGAGTTGACCGGTGCCGAACAGGCCGGCATGACCGCGGTTCGGCTGGCCGCGCCCGATCTGGCCGAACACATGGTCTTCAACGCCGACCGCCAGTGGCGCGGCACCACGCTCGGCACCCTGCGTGAGGTGCTCGACCTGGTCGACACCGAGGTAGTGAGGGTCGGCGGCCGGGCGGGGTGACGCGCCGATCAGCGGCGGCGGACCCGGTGCAGACGGAACGGCTTGCGGGTGGCGCGCACCGCCGGGGTCTCCCGCGGCGTCTCGGCCTGCGCATCGGACGGTAGGTCGGAGCCGGTCAGGGCCGCGCCGGCCGGGGCGAGGCGGTTCAGGGCGCAACCCTCGGCGGCCCAGCGGGCCACCAGGTCGGCGCTCGGGCCGGGGGCGTTCAGGCGCTTGCCCGCCACCAGCGGCGCGGCGGTGTCCCACGCCTCGGTGCCCGGTGCCAGCCGGGTCACCCGGGCCGGCCAGGTGACGATCCGACCGCCGTGGTCGCCGCGCAGGGAGACCTGCGCCTCGGTGGCGTCGGCGAGGCCCGGCGCCGCCTGCTCACCTGGCCCGCTCACCACGAGGAGCGCCCCCTCCAACGGCGCGCACCAGAGCGCGAGCGCCGGCCCACCGGACACGCTGACCCAGGCCACGGCGGCCTTCTTCATCGCCTCGTCGACCAGCGGCGTGCCACCGGTGGCATCCTCGTCCGTCACACCCGCATCCTCCCGCATCGGCGGCGTCGTTCAGCCCACGAACGGCGGCACGGCGATCTCGCCCCGGGCCACCGGCATCACCTGACCGGCGACTGTCGCGCCGACCGCCACTCCGTTCGCCGCGGTCACCGTGCAGGCCAGCGCGGATGGCCGGCCCATCTCCGCGCCCTGGCGCACCGAATAGCGCGACATCCCCTCCGCCGGCAGCAGCCCGCTGGCCACCAGCCAGACGCCCAGCCCGAGCGCCGCCGAACCGGTCGCCGGATCCTCCGGGACGCCGATCCCCGGCACGAAGACCCGGGCATGCGCGGTTTGCGTGGCGGCGTCCCAGGAGAAGACGCTGACGTGCGCCACCCCCAACCGTTCCGCTGCCGCCGGGTTCACCCGTGCCCGGGCCACCGCGTCCGGGTGGACCAGCAGGTACGGAAACTCCAGCCCGCAGCCGGCCACCCGGGGCGCCGGCCCGTCACGGTCGAGGTCCTCCGCGCCCAGCCCGGCGATCTCCAGCAGCAGCTCCGGGTCCAACTCGGGGCCGAGGGTGGGAAGGCCTCCGGTGAGCGTCGCCCCGGAGGCCGTCACCTCGATCGGGAGTACGCCCGCCCCGCACTCCTGGGTGACCTGCCCCACACCGAACATCCCGCGCCGACTCGCGGTGACCGCCGCGCCGACGCTCGGGTGCCCGGCGAACGGAAGCTCCTCGACCGGCGTGAAGATGCGGGCCCGGTAAGTGGCGCCGACCTGCGTCGGTGGCAGCACGAACACCGTCTCGGAGAGGTTGAACTCCAGCGCGAGCGCCTGCATCTGCTCGGTGGCCAGCGCCTCCGCGCCGAACACCACGGCCAGCGGGTTGCCGGCGAACGGGCGGTCGGTGAAGACGTCCACGATCTCGTAGGCCAAGGTCGACATGTTGATAAACACTAGGCGCTTAGGCTGGTGCCCGTGAGTACGCCGACCCGGGTCTACATCGCCCGCCTCGCCGGAGTCGCCGTCTTCGATCCGAACGGTGACCAGGTGGGACGGGTCCGTGACGCCGTGGCACGGCTGCGGGCCACCGCACGTCCGCCCGAGGTGGTGGGTCTGGTCGCCGAGATGCCGATGCGTCGGCGGATCTTCCTGTCCATCAACCGCATCACGTCCATCGACGCGGACGCGGTGGTGCTCGGCTCCGGGACGCTCAACCTGCGGCGCTTCGAGAAGCGCCCGAACGAGCTGTTGGTGCTCCAGGAGCTGCTGGACCGGCGCGTACAGCTCGACCCGGGCGGCCAACCCGGCTCGGTGGTGGATGTCGCCATGGAATGCGCCCGCGGCGGCGAGTGGTCGCTGAGCCGGGTCGCGGTCCGCGAGCAGACCAGCCGGCTCACCCGCCGCGGCCACCTGCACCAGGTGGAGTGGGACCGGGTGCGCGGGCTCAGCGGCATCGCCGACAACCGGGGTACGGCGAACCTGCTCGCCGTCCTGGAGGACATGCGCCCGGCCGACCTGGCCAACGCTCTACAGGACCTGCCCGACGCGCGGCGAAACGAGGTCGCGGCGGCGTTGAACGACGAGCGGCTGGCCGACGTGCTCAGCGAGCTGCCGGAGCACGACCAGGTCGAGATCCTCGCCGCACTGGACCGCGAACGGGCCGCCGACGTACTGGAGGAGATGGACCCGGACGACGCCGCGGACCTGCTCAACGAGCTGCCCCCGCCGGAGCAGGACGTCCTGCTGGACCTGATGGAGCCCGACGAGGCGGACCCGGTACGCCAACTGCTCAAGTACACGCCGGGAACGGCGGGCAGCGTGATGACCTCGGAGCCGGTCATCCTGCCGCCGGACGCCACCGTCGCCGAGGCGCTGGCGCGCATCCGGGAGCCGCAACTGTCACCCGCCGTCGCCGCGCAGGTCTTCGTGACCCGGGCGCCGCAGAACACCCCGACCGGCCGCTACCTGGGCATGGTGCACTTCCAGGCGTTGCTGCGCGAACCGCCTGCCGACCTGCTCGGCAAGGTGGTGGTCAACGACATCGACCCGCTGCGTCCCACCACACCACTGCCGGAGATCACCCGCCGTATGGCCACCTACGACCTGGTCGCCATGCCGGTGATCGACCGCAACAGCCGGCTGGTCGGCGCCGTCACGGTCGACGACGTCCTGGACCACTCGCTGCCGCGGGACTGGCGCGACCGCGACGCCGTGGGCGCGCCGGGCGCCTCCGACTCGGTGATGGACGGCGACGGTGGCTGAGCAGCGGCGGACGGAACGACTCGACCAGCCCCGCGAGCCCCGGGGCATCACACTCCCCCGGTTCGACGCGGAGGCGTTCGGCCGCTGGTCGGAGGGCATCGCCCGGGGCATGGGCACCGCGAACTTCATCGTCGTCATGACGGTGGTGATCGCGATCTGGTTCGGCTGGAACACCCTCGCACCGGCCAACCTGCGCTTCGACCCGTACACCTTCACGTTCCTCACGCTGGTGCTGTCGTTGCAGGCCAGCTACGCTGCGCCGCTGATCCTGCTGGCCCAGAACCGGCAGGCCGACCGGGATCGGTTGGCGTTGGAGGAGGACCGGCGGCGCGCCACGGCCCAGAAGGCGGACACCGAGTACCTGGCACGGGAGATCGCCGCGCTGCGGATCGCGCTCGGCGAGTTGGCCACGCGTGACTTCCTCCGCTCCGAGCTGACCCGCCTGGCCGAGGAGCTGGACGAGGCGGGGCAGCGCCGGCAACGCCTGGAGCGCCGGCAGCAGGAGAAGGACAACCGGCAGGAGCGACGTGGCCAGCGGCCGACCGACGGCGTCGGCCTGGACGAACCCCGCGACGACCTGGACGGCGACTTCACCCGCAACGCCCGTCCGGACGGCACCGGCCCGCGCCGGTCGGAGGGCTGACCGACGGGTCATCGATTGGCTCACACCGCCCCAGGCAGCGGCGGCAACGGATGCCCCGCGACGTAGCATTGCGGGCATGTCAGCACCCGTGAGCACCGTCGAGGACGCGATCCAGGCCGCCCTGGCCACCGTCAACGACCCGGAGATCCGCCGGCCCATCACCGAGCTGGGCATGGTCCGCTCCGCCACGATCGGTGCCAGCGGTGTGGTCCGCGTCGAGCTGCTGCTCACCGTCGCCGGCTGCCCGCTGAAGGACAAGCTGCGTACGGACATCACCGCCGCCGTCGCCTCGGTACCCGGAGTCACCGGCGTTGAGATCGACTTCGGGGTGATGACCCCCGAGCAGCGGCAGTCGTTGCAGTCGCAGCTGCGCGGCGGCGGCGCCACCGAGGAGCCCGTCATCCCGTTCGCCCAGCCCGGCTCGCGCACCCGCGTGTACGCGGTGGCCAGCGGCAAGGGTGGCGTCGGCAAGTCCAGCGTCACCGTCAACCTGGCGGCGGCGCTCGCCGCCCGTGGGCTCTCCGTCGGGGTCGTCGACGCCGACATCTACGGCCACTCGGTGCCCCGGATGCTCGGCACGGAGGCGCGGCCCACCCGGGTCGAAGACATGATCATGCCGCCGCAGTCGCACGGCGTGAAGGTGATCTCCATTGGCATGTTCACGTCCGGCAACGCCGCAGTCGTGTGGCGCGGCCCGATGTTGCACCGGGCATTGCAGCAGTTCCTGGCCGACGTCTACTGGGGCGACCTGGACGTGCTCCTGCTCGACCTGCCGCCGGGCACCGGTGACGTGGCCATCTCGCTGGCCCAGTTGCTGCCCAACTCGGAGATCCTGATCGTCACCACCCCGCAGACCGCCGCCGCCGAGGTCGCGGAACGGGCCGGGGCGATCGCCCTGCAGACCCACCAGCGGGTGGTCGGCGTCATCGAGAACATGTCCTGGCTGGAGCTGCCGGACGGCTCCCGGATGGAGATCTTCGGCGCTGGCGGTGGTGAGGCGGTGGCCGAGTCGCTGAGCCGGACCATCGGCGCGCAGGTGCCGCTGCTCGGTCAGATCCCACTGGACACCCGGGTCCGCGAGGCCGGCGACGCCGGCAACCCGATCGTGCTGGCCGAGCCGGATTCCCCGGCCGCTCAGGCGCTCGGCACGGTCGCCGACCGGCTCGCCCTGCGCCGCGAATCACTGCTCGGCAAGCCGCTCGGTCTCAAGCCCGCCGGTCGCTGACCACCCGGAACATGTCAGCCCGTCGGCCGCCATGGTCAACTCGGGTTTCTGGAAATCGGGGCATCCCGCGCCGTTGACGGGCCGACTTTCCGAAACCGAGTTGATCAAGGAAAGCGCGGGCCCCGGAGGCGGGTCGGTCAGGTGGCGTCGTCGTAGCTGACCCGAGGCGCCGGCGTCGAGGGCGTGCCGGTGGCCGTGCTGGATCGCGTCCCGTTCGACCGCAGGTCAGCGGCGTTGGCCACGTCCTTCAGGTCGTTGTGCACGCCGTTGACGTCCGCGCGCAGGTTGTCGTAGACGCCCTGCAACGGCTTGCGGATCGCCGCCTCGTCCTCCTCGCTGAGGAGGTGCTTGCGGATGAAGGCCTTCGGATGCAGATCTTCGAGCTGGATGTCGGTGCCCAGCTCGCGACTGAGGTCGCCGGTGGCGTTGCGGGCCATGTTGCGCAGGTTGCGCACCAGCCGCAGGCCGTCGTTGATCACGGCAGGCAGCCGGTCACCGAAGATCAACAGCGCCAGGAGCAGCAGCGCCCCGATTTCCCACCAGTTCAGGTTGTCGAGCATCCCGCGGGCCTCCTCTCGGCGTCAGCAGCAAGACTACGCACGTCGGGCGGCTTTCCGGCAGGGGGTGACCCGCTGTTCACTTCGCATCCGCCGCGAGCGTCACCGACGTGTTCCGGCGCGCGCTGCCCCGCCGGAACTCGACGGTCACCACCGACCCCGGGGCGAACTTGCGGACCAGCGCGATCAGGTCGGTCGGTTCGGTCGTCGGTCGACCGTCGAGCTTCAGGATCACGTCCCCGACCTTGAGCCCGGCTCCGGCCGCCGGGCCGGACGGCTCCACGGCAGCCAGTCGTACGCCGCCGCCGGCACCCGCGCCCGGGCCACCGACCTGGGCGCCGATGACCGTACGCCGGGCCTTGCCGGTGCCGATGATCTCCTGGGTCACCCGCTTGGCCTGGTTGATCGGGATGGCGAAGGCGAGCCCGATGTTGCCGGCCTCCTGCCCCTCGGCCACCAACGACTTGATCGTGGAGTTGACGCCGACGACCCGCCCGGCGCCGTCGACGAGCGGGCCGCCCGAGTTGCCGTGGTTGACGGCGGCGTCGGTCTGGATCGCCGCGTAGTAGCGCACCGGACCGCCCGGCTCACCGGCCTGCATCGTCCGGTCCAGTGCGCTCACGATGCCGGCGGTGACCGTGTTGGCCAAGGACAGCGGTGAGCCCACCGCGAGGACCGGGTCACCGACGGCCAGCGCGTCGGAATCGCCGAACTCCACCGGGCGCAACCCCGTCCGGTTCACCTTGATCACCGCGATGTCGGACTCCGGATCCTGGCCCACGACTGTCGCCGGAGCGGAGCTGCCGTCGTTGAAGACCACCGATGCCTTGCCGCTGCTGTTGGCCACCACGTGGTCGTTGGTGATGACGTGCCCGTCCGCGCTGGCGATGAACCCCGAGCCCTCGCTGATCCCGCCGAGGCTGCTGACGCGGATGGTGACCACGCTGGGCAGGACGCGTTCGGCGACCCCGGCCAGCGACTCGGGCCTGCGCTGGGCCAGCGCCGGCGGCTCGGCGGCCTGCGCCCCGAGCACCGTGCCGGCCGCGCCGCCCCGCACCGCGAACGCGTAGCCCAACGCGCCGCCGAGGGTGCCCGCCAGCAGGGCGGTGATCACCGGAATGAGCAGGAGGTGCCGCAACGTCGGCCGGCCCGGCGCGTCCGGGTCGGTGACCGGCTCGGGCTCGGTGCCGGCGGCCACCACCTGTGGCACCACCACCGCAGCGGGAGCCGCCGGGTCACGCCACGGATCGCCGAGCGCGTCGGACCACCACGGCGACGCGTCGGCTGCGGCGGACCCAATCGCGGTCGGCCGGGGCGCGCCAGCGTACGGCCCGGTGGGCGCGGGCGACGGCCCGGCCACGGTGTCGCCCGCCGAGGGCACCGGCGCGGTGCCGCTCCCCGGCGCGGCCGGCGGACCCGCCGACGGGGCTCCTGCCTCCGGCGGGCGCGCCGGAGCCGGAGTCTCACCGTCCCGGCGCCATTCCCAGCCGTCGGTCACGTCGGTGCCTCCCAGTCCGTCCCCCGGATTCCGTACGGCGTCGCCCGGCCACGGTTCGGCGCGGTCGAGGCTGACGGAATACCGCTTCCAGGATTGCACGGATGCGCGCGGTGGAGTCAGCGGTTGCCTCTGGTGATCGTGGAGGGACGGAGGCGCGGCTGCGCCCCGCGCCGGTCGCCTCTACGCTCACAGTGCCAACCCGCCCCCCGCACCACGCGCCGCCCGGAGGTGCCCCATCGCCACGGTCGCCGGTTCCGGCAGTTCGACGACGCAGGCTCAGCAGTTCGCCGAGTCGTACGTGACCGAGGATCTCGTGCTCCGCACCGCCCGCAGCCTGGCCCACGAGGTGGGCCTCGACGCGGTCACCCCCGGAGCGGGGGCGGCGCTGCGGCTGCTGGCCGCTGCCGGCAACGCCCGCGCGGTCGTGGAGATCGGCACCGGCACGGGCGTGAGCGGTGTCTGGCTGCTGCGCGGCATGCGTGTCGACGGCGTGCTCACCACTATCGACCTGGAGGTGGAGCACCAGCGGATCGCCCGCCGGATCTTCACCGAGGCGGGCTTCCCCGCCGGCCGTACGCGCATCATCACCGGCCGAGCGCTGGACGTGCTGCCCCGGCTCGCCGACGGGGCGTACGACCTCGTCTTCGTCGATGCCGAGGCGACCGGGTTCCACGCCTTCGTGGAAGCGGCGCTGCGGTTGCTGCGTCCGGGTGGCGTGCTCGCGCTCAACGGGATGCTGGCCGGCGGCCGGATCGCCGACCCGGCCGCCCGGGACGCGGAGACGGTGACGGTCCGCGAAACGCTCAAGGCACTGCGGGAGTCGGAGCACTGGATTCCCGCGCTGCTCCCGGTCGGGCACGGGGTCCTCGCCGCCGTGAAGTGCTGACGGGTGCCCGCCGCCATACGTCGCTGACGGTCAGTCGACGGCGGCCAGCCAGCGCAGCAGCGAGCGGACGCCCCAGCCCGTCGCGCCGCGGCTCAACTCCGCCTGGTCGCCGTCCGCCCAGGACGGGGCGGACATGTCCAGGTGCAGCCAGCGGTCCCGGAGGTCGCCGGTGAACTCCCGCAGGTAGAGCGCGGCCGTCACCGAGCCGGCACCCTGGGTCGGCGCACTGTAGAGGTCGGCGATCTCGCTGCCCAGGTACTCGACGTAGTCGCTGTGCAACGGCATCCGCCAGGCCGCCTCGCCGGCCGCCTCGACCGCCGCCAGCACGTCGGCCGCGAGGTCGTCGTTCTCGCTGTAGAGGGCGGCGGTCCGCTTGCCCAGCGCAACGGCGTTGGCGCCGGTGAGGGTGGCGAGGTCGACGATCAGGTCGGGCCTGAGCTGCCGTACCGCGTAGGTCAGCGCGTCGGCGAGGACGAGACGGCCCTCGGCGTCGGAGTTGGTCGTCTCGCTGGTCGTACCGCCGTAGTGCCGGATGACGTCGCCCGGACGGAACGCCGAGCCGCTGACCATGTTCTCGGCGAGCGGGGTCAGGGTGGTGACGCGCACCGGCAGGCGCAGCGCCGCCGCGCCGAGGGTGGCGGCGACGACCGCCGCGGCACCGGCCATGTCCTTGCGCATCAGCTTCATCGCGGGCACCGGCTTGATCGAGATGCCGCCGGTGTCGAAGGTGATCCCCTTGCCGATCAGCACCACGTGGGTACGCGCGTCCGCGGGATGCCACTCCATCTCCAGCAGACGTGGACCGCTGGCCGAGCCACCGCCCACGGCGAGGATCCCGCCGAAGCCCTCGGCGGCCAGCTCGGCCGGGCCACGGACCGTCAGGCGCAGGCCCGGCAGGTCGGCGGCGGCAGTGGTCACCTGGTCGGCGAACCACTGTGGGGTCTTCACCGAGGAGGGGGTGTTGGTCAGGTCGCGCGCGAAGCGGGTCATCGCCGCGGTGGTCCGCGCGGTGGCGATGGTGTCCTCGTGGGCCGCGGGGTCGGCGACCAGCAGATCGACGCTACCGAGCGCGGGCGGCCCGTCGGCGTCGGTCAGCCGGAACCGGTACGAGGCGAGCAGCAACCCCTCGGTCAGCCCGCGAATCACGGCCGGGGGCACCTCAGCCGGCAGCGCGATAGTGATGTGCGTCTCATCTACCGCAGAGCGGGCCAGGACGGCGCCAGCGGCCCGCCAGGAGGATTCTCCGCCGTCGCCGACACCGAGCAGCACCAGCCGACCAGGGCTGAGACCGGGACGCAGCTGGGTGGTGATCTCGCCGGCCCGCCCGCTCAGTCGTGCGGCCGGCACCAGCGCGGCCGCCTCCTCGGTGGTGCCGTCCGGCGGCGTCACGGCAGCGGGCACCAGCTCCGCCGAAGCGTCACCTCCCGCCGCCGGGTCGATGGGACGCACGGGCAGGACGAGGACGTCGAGCCGTTCGGGCTCGGCGAGCGGACGGATGGCGAGCACGCGGAACCGCACCTCCAGGAATTTCCACAGAGTGGATCGGGCCACTGCCCGTGCACAGATATGAAGACCCTGAGCCACCGGCGATCCCGGTGGCTCAGGGTCCAAGAAACGCTCCGACCGGCGTACGCCGTCCGGGTCGTCCCTCACTCAGCCGGCGGCTGCCTTCAACGCGTCACCGAGCGCGTTGGCCTCGTCGGGAGTCATCTCGACGACGAGCCGGCCACCGCCCTCCAGCGGGACCCGCATGACGATGCCCCGACCCTCCTTGGTGACCTCCAGCGGACCGTCGCCCGTCCGCGGCTTCATCGCCGCCATGTTGTCTCCCCTCAGACCTACACCAGGGTCGGTGGGTTGCCCCACAGCCACTTCGTCACGACCACCCGCAACGCTCGCGGGGGTGTCGACAGACGATTTTCCCTGATGAACACCGCCGGACCCAAACCGGAGCAGCATTGATGTAACAGCATCTAGCTTATCTTGAGAAGGCCTGTCACAATGTGCGGTCATGCAGGCACGGTCGGCACTCTTCGACCTGTACGGCGACCACCTCCGGCCGAGGGGTGGCCGCGCACCGGTCGCCGCCCTGGTCAAGCTACTGGCGCCGTTGGGAATCGCGCCGCCCGCCGTTCGCACCGCCGTGTCCCGGATGGTGCGTCAAGGCTGGCTCGACCCGCTCCGGCTGGCCTCCGGACCGGGATATTCGATCACACCAAAAGCCGCTCGACGACTCGACGAGGCGGCGGCCCGGATCTACCGAACCGGCCGGGTCACCTGGGACGGCCGGTTCGATCTGCTCGTACTCGACGCGCCGGGCTCCCGGCGGGACCGGCAGCGACTCGCCGCCACCCTCAGCTTCCTCGGGTACGGCACCCTCGACGAACAGACGTGGGTGGCGACCCGGCCCGGCGAGGACGTCGACCTGCTGCTGGCCGAGGCCGGCATCCGGTTCGAGCGGTTCACGGCCGCACACTTCTCCGGCACCCCCGGCGCGATGGGCGTCGTCCGCCGCGCGTGGGACCTGGCCGAGATCGGCCGGGCGTACGAGCGGTTCGTCGCCGACCAGCGCTCGCTCCTGAGCGCGGTCACCGTGCGCAGCAGCGACGAGGAGGCGTACGCGGTCCGGTTCCGGCTCGTGCACGCGTGGCGTACCTTCCTGTTCCGGGACCCGCAGCTGCCCCCGGCGCTGCTGCCCGAGCGCTGGCCCGGCACCGCCGCGGCCAGCTTCTTCGACCGGCACGCGGCCCGCCTGCGTCCGGCCGCCGACCGGTACGTCGAACAGTGCCTCGACGCCGGCAACCGCATCGTTCGACAGAAGGGGCGTTAGACACGTGACCGAGCCGTTGCTCGTCGACCGGACCGACGCCGTCGTCACCCTCACGCTGAACCGGCCGCAGGCGATGAACGCGCTCGACGTCGCGTTGAAGGAGGCGCTGCGGGACACCCTGGCGGAGCTGGAGACGGACCGGTCGTGCCGGGCGGTCGTGCTGGCCGGGGCGGGCGGGTCGTTCAGCGCCGGCCAGGACCTGCGCGAGCACGTCTCGACGCTCGAGAACGGCTCGAACGACCCGCTGGGCACCGTCCGGGTGCACTACAACCCGATCGCCGCCCGGCTGGCCAACCTGCCCAAGCCGGTCGTGGCCGCGGTACGCGGCATGGCCGCCGGGGCGGGCGCGTCGCTGGCCTTCCTGGCCGACATCCGCATCGGCGGGCCGAGCACCAGCTTCCTGATGGCTTTCGCCAAGGTCGGCCTGGCCGCCGACACCGGCGCCTCCTGGACCCTGCCCCGGCTGGTCGGCCACGCCAAGGCGGTGGAGCTGCTGATGCTGGCCGAACCGGTCCGCGCCGAGGAGGCCTGTCGGCTGGGGCTGCTCACCCGACTGGAGGACGACGACGAGCAGGTGCTGCCGGCCGCACAGGAACTGGCCGCTCGGCTCGCCGCCGGCCCCACCGTCGCGTACGGGGCGATCAAGCGGCAGCTCTCGATCGCCGACGCCGGCACGCTCGCCGACGCGCTCTCGGCCGAGGCCCAGGCCCAGGCCATCTGCGGCGCCACCGCCGACCACAAGGCCGCCACCCTCGCGTTCGTCGCCAAGCAGAAACCGGTCTTCGAGGGACACTGAACGCGATTCGCACCCCGTCCTTACCGTCCTCGTACGCGGGCCGCCTAGCGTCGACGTCCATGAGCGATCGTGAAGCGGTGGCGCACCTGCTGCGTCGGGCCACCTTCGGGCCGACCGCCGACGAGGTGGACGCGGCCGAGCGGGCCGGTGCGGCGGCGACCCTGGACACCCTACTCGCCCCCGGGCGAGCCGACCGGGGCGCGGCGGCCACGCCACCGCCGGCCCTGCCCGCCGACCCGTACGCCGCGCTGACCAAGGAGTCCACCCGCGAGCAGCGGCAGAAGGCCAACGCCCAGCGCAAGGAGCAGCTTCAGCAGGTGACCCTGTGGTGGCTTGACCGGATGGTCGCCGCCGAGGACGGGCTCACCGAGAAGTTGCTCTTCTTCTGGCACGGGCACTGGGCGACGAGCGCCCAGAAGGTCAAGTCGGCGCGGATGATGCTGGGCCAGTTGGAGACGCTGCGCCGGCACGGACGCGGGCCGTTGGCGCCTTTGGTCGCCGCGATGGTGCGCGACCCGGCACTGATCATCTGGCTGGACGGGCAGAAGAACACCCGTAAGGCGCCGAACGAGAACCTGGCGCGCGAACTGATGGAGCTGTTCACCCTCGGCATCGGCGGTTACACCGAGGCCGACGTGAAGGCCGGCGCGCGGGCGCTGACCGGCTGGACGGTCGACCGCCGTACCGGAGCCGCCAGCTTCGAGGCCAAACGACACGACCCCGGGGAGAAGACGATCCTCGGACAGACCGGCCGCTTCGACGCCGAGGCGTACGCCAAACTACTGACCGCCCAGCCGGCGGCGGCGACGTTCGTGGCCCGACGGCTCTGGTTCCGGTACGCCGGCACCGACGTCCCGACGCCGGACGGCCTGGCCGGCGCGGACACCGTCGCCACGCTGCGGGCGGTGTTCTCGTCGCCGGCCTTCGCCCAGACCCGCGGCACCCTGGTCAAACAGCCCGTGGAGTGGATGGTCGGCGCGCTGCGGCAGTTCGGCATCCGCCCCAAGGAGTTGCCCGAGCAGCAGCGCAAGCAACTGCTGAGCGGCCTGAACGCGCTGGACCAGGTGCCGCTGCGACCGCCGAGCGTCGGCGGCTGGCCGGCCGGCGCGGCCTGGCTGACCACCTCGTCGTTGCAGGGTCGACTGCGGCTGGCCGGGATGCTCGCCGCCGCAGCCGCCCCGGCGGTGCTGGGCCGGCTGACCGCCGCGCCCGCCGCCGGCCGGGCGGACGCCCTCGCCCGGCTGCTGGTCGTCGATGGCTGGGGCGCCCGCACCCGGGCCGCCCTCACACCACTGGCCGGCGAACCCCGCAAGCTGCTGGCCGCCGGCCTGGTCAGCCCCGAGTACACCGTCAGCTGAGCGGAGGAGTCGCGAAGATGGACGCCCTGACCCGACGTAAGTTCCTGCTCACCAGCGGGGTGGTCGGCGCCGGTGCGCTGGCCGCCGGTGCTGGCGCGTACAGCCTGCGGGACCTGCTGGACACCGCCGGTGACCGCGATCCGCAGTCGCAGACGCTGGTCCTGGTCACGCTCTACGGCGGAAACGACGGCCTGAACACCGTCATCCCGTACGGCGACCCGGCCTACCGGGCGGCCCGCCCCGAGCTGGCCTACCCCGACGGCGAGGTGCGCCGCCTCGACGACGACTTCGGCCTCAACCCGGCGATGGAGGGCCTGCACAAGCGGTGGTCCAACGGCGGACTGGCGATCGTGCGCGGGATCGGCTACCCGAAGCCGGACCGCAGCCACTTCCGTTCGATGGACATCTGGCACACGGCGCAACCGGACCGGCCGGGCACCACGGGTTGGCTCGGTCGCTGGCTGGACCGGGCGGGCGGGGACCCTCGGCTCGCGGTCTCGTTCGAGCCGGCGCTGCCGCCGCTGTTGGCCGGTGAGCGCAGCGCGGGCGCGGCCGTGCCGGTCACCGACCGCAAGGCCGCCAAGGGGCTGTCGGTGGAGACGTTGAAGGCGTTCTCCGCCGCCGAGGCTGGCGAGTCGTCGGCCCGCGCCCGTGCCGCCGCCTGCTTCGCCGACATGCGCTCGGTGGACGAGATGATCCGCGAGGTCCGCGACTCCGGCGACCCGGACACGGCGGACCCGGACGGCGAGCAGGCCCCGGCCACCGCCACGGGCGGGGCGCGTACGCCTCTCGACGCGCAACTCGACCTGGTCGCGCAGTGCGTGGAGGCCGGGGTGTCGACCCGGGTCTTCTCCGTGTCCCTGGGCGGCTTCGACACCCACGCCGACGAGAAGCAGTTGCAGGCCGTGCTGCTGGGCCAGCTCGACCGGGCGTTGACCGGGTTCGCCGACCGGATGAGCCGCACCGAGGCGGGCCGCAAGGTGGTGGTGGCCGTCTACTCCGAGTTCGGCCGGCGGGTCCGGGCCAACGCCTCCGACGGCACCGACCACGGCACCGCCTCGGACATGCTGCTGCTCGGCGCGGGAGTGCGCGGAGGCTGGCACGGGGACGCGCCCAGCCTCACCGACCTCGACGACGGGGACCTGAAATTCACGACCGACTTCCGGGACGTCTACGCCACGCTGCTGGAACGTGTGCTGGGCGCCGATCCGGGCCCGGTGCTCGCCGACTGGCGCGGACGCCTCGACAAGTTGTTCTAATCGTCCTCTTCCGGGTCCTGGTTGGCCTCCGCGCCGAGCACGAACGCCTGCATGGCCAGCTCGTCGCCGGACGGCGCGACGAAGGCGGGCAGCTCACGCGGCCCCAGCTCCTGCACGTACGACCAGAACAGGCGTACCGCCTCGGCCGGCGTGCCGGCCTCGATCGGCAGGTCCAGGCTGACCAGCCAGGTACGCCGGGCCGGGGGCGGGCCGAGCTGGTCGGCCAGCGCCCGGAAGGCGGCCGGGTCCAGGGCGGTGACCGGCCCGTCGAGGGTCAGCAGGTCGGCCGGCACCGGCTCGTCGAAGGCCCGCCGGGTGTACGTCACGACGAGCGTCTCCGGCTCGACCGGCGACTGCGGATCGTCCGGGTCATCGCGGTGACGCTGGGTCGGCGCGCTGACCCGGCCGAGGGCCACCAGGCGCGGCGGTGCGTCGGCCAGCACGGCCACCCGGTCACCGGGGCCCGGCCGCCCGGTCTCGGTCAGGCCGGTCAGCCTCAGCGAGTCGTGGTGCACGAGCCGCTCGGCCTCGTAACGTTCGGCGGGCAGCAGCACCGCCCAGGTGCCCGGCCCGTCTGCGTGGCCGGACCCGTCGGCCCGGTACGCGGTCTCGGTCGTCATGCCTGTCATCCCATCACGCCGTACGTCAGCGGGTGACGTGACAGCCGACGATGTGATCGTCGACCATCCCGGTGGCCTGCATGAGGGCGTACGCCGTGGTGGGGCCGACGAAGCGGAAGCCGCGCTTCTTGAGCGCCTTGGCCATCGCCGTCGACTCGGCGGTGATCGGCGCCAGCTCGGCGAACGAGGCGGGACGGGCCGGCCGCCGTTCCGGCGCATACGACCAGAGCAGCGCGGACAGTCCGTCGGGCAGGTCCAGGGCGGCGCGGGCGTTGGCGATCGCCGCCTCGATCTTGGCCCGGTTGCGGACGATGCCGGCGTCGGCGAGCAGCCGGACCACGTCGGTGTCGTCGTAACCGGCCACGGTGGGGATGTGGAACTCGTCGAAGGCCAGCCGGAACGCCGGTCGCTTGCGCAGGATGGTCAGCCACGACAGCCCGGACTGGAATGCCTCCAGGGTCATCCGCTCGTAGAGCGCGTCGTCGCCGTGCAGCGGCCGCCCCCACTCCGTGTCGTGGTAGACGGCGTAGTCCGGGGTGCTCGTCCCCCAGGCGCAGCGGGCCAGCCCGTCGGCGCCGATCACCAGGTCACTCACGTCGCACACGCTAGGCCATCGGACCGACAGCCGGACTCACCGGCGGCAAGCGGTCAGGGCAGGCGGCCCTGCTCGACCAGCCGCGCGAACCTCTTCAGTGCCTGGGTGAGGCCGAACTTGGAGCCGGGCCAGAGCACCGGCCACGCCAGTCGACCGGCCCGACCGCCCGGCAGGTGGAACCACTCGTGCCAGACGACCTGGGTGCGGGCCTGGCCGAGCTCGGTGCAGCGCAGGACGCCGGGGCCGCGCAGCACCTGGCCGTGGTGCACCACGCCGATCTCGTACGGCTCGTCCACCCGGACCACCCGCATCTCGTCGCGGAGCGTCGCCCGGCCGAGCGCGGTCACCGCCTCGATCCGGCTGCCCTCGCGCCCGTCGCCCTCGACGACCCGGACCCGGGTGAACGGAATCCAGTCCGACTGCCGTTCCCAGGCGAGCAGCGCGGCGAAGACAAGGGGCGCCGGGGCGTTCACGATGACCGTGGCGGTCACCTCACCGGCGCCGGGCTGGGCCGCCTCCTGAAGATCATCAACGCCCTCCGGGCCGGTCACGCCGACTCCGACCGGACCACCGCGCCGTGCGGTCCGACACCCCCGGCCGGCTCGACCTCGGCCTCGGCGGCATCGGTCGACTCGTCGTCGCCGGAGGTGCGCACGCCCGCCTCGTCGGCGGCCGGTGCCACACCGTCGGCGTCCGCCGCCGAGGAGGTGGCTGACGGGGAGCCGCTCACGCCGACCGGCGTCGCCTCGTCGTCGGCGAGTGACGCGTCCCGCTCGGTGGCGGCGGCGTCCGGCGACGCGACGGCGGCCTGCTCGCGCGCCCGGCGCAGCACCTCCGCGTCGTCGGTCCGGCCCTCGCGCAGCGCGATGACCTCGGCCTCCAACACGCCGATCAGTTCGGACTTGTAGCCGATGTCGTAGGCGGCACGGCGCATCGCCTGGTCGACCTGGGACATCCGGTAGCCGCGCAACCCGGTGTCGAACCGGACCGCGCCCACGTCGGATTCGCGCAGCGGCCGGGTGCCCGGCAGCGGGACTGCCTGCGAATCCGCTTCCGTCGGAGCGAGGCCGGGATCGCGGCCACCGACCAGCACCGTCACGCCGAAGACGACCGCCGCGACGGTCAACGCCACGACCAGGAGGAGCAGAAGCTGACCCATGCACTGATCGTGGCACGACAGCCGGCCGGTAGCGACCCCACCACCCCGATCACCCGTCGACGCCCACGCCCGCCCCGCGCGCGCCCGGGACGGACCGGCTAGCGTCGGTGGCGGCCGGAGCAGCGGTAACGGCGCGCAAGAGGCGGGAGGCGTCATGGCCGGGGCACTTCGGCTTGGTTCGCGGACGTTCGCGCCGGGTGAGTTGGTGGTGATGGCCATCGTCAACCGCACACCGGACTCGTTCTTCGATCGGGGCGCCACCTTCGCCGCTGACAGCGCGCTGCGGGCCGTCGAGCGGGCGGTCGCCGAGGGCGCCGAGATCATCGACATCGGTGGGGTCAAGGCCGGGCCGGGCACCGAGGTGGACGTGGCCGAGGAGATCCGCCGCACGGTGGACACCATCGCCGCCGTACGGGCAGCCTTCCCGCAGGTCGTGATCTCGATCGACACCTGGCGCGCCGAGGTGGCGACGGAGGCCGTGGCGGCCGGCGCCGACCTGCTCAACGACACCTGGTCGGGCGCCGACCCGACGCTCGCCCAGGTCGCGGCGAGCACGGGCGCCGGGCTGGTCTGCTCACACGCCGGCGGGCTCGTCCCCCGGACCCGACCGCACCGCGCCGCGTTCGACGACGTGGTCGCCGACGTGGTCACGACGGTGACCGGGCTCGCCGAGCGCGCGGTGGCGGCGGGGGTACGCCCCGACGGAATCCTCATCGACCCGGCGCACGACTTCGGCAAGAACACCCGGCACTCGTTGGAGATCACCCGCCGGCTGGACGAGCTGACCGCGACCGGGTGGCCGGTGCTGGTGGCGCTCTCCAACAAGGACTTCATCGGCGAGACGCTCGACCTGCCGGTGGCCGAACGGCTGGAGGGCACGCTCGCCTCCACGGCGGTCTCCGCCTGGCTGGGTGCCCGGGTGTTCCGGGCCCATCAGGTCGGGCCGACCCGTCGGGTGCTGGACATGGTCGCCTCGATCCGCGGCGACCGCCCACCCGTGGCCACCAGACGAGGCTTGGCCTGACCCCACCCGGGAAATGGGTGGGAGGTCAGGTCCAGCGGAGGATGTTCCTGCGCCAGGCGTAGAGGATGCCGAGGGCGAGCACCGCGACGAACACCGCCATCTCCACCACCGTGACCAGGCCGAAGCCCGGCCGGTCGAAGACCACCGCCCAGGGGAAGAGGAACACCGCCTCGACCGCGAACAGCACGTACAGGTAGGCGTAGACGTAGTAGCGGATCTGCATCTGCGCCCAGTCCGCGCCGACCGGATCGAGCCCGCACTCGTAGCTGGTCCGCTTGCCGAACGGGTCGGCCGGACGGGCCGGACGTAACACCCGGTTGGCCGAGAACGCCGTCACAAAGAACAGGACACTGACGAGCAGCAAGAGCCCGAGCGTCGCGTACGAGCCCAGGTAACCGGTCACGTCCGGAGCCTACCGCCAGCCCCACAGGGACCGCCCCCAACACGTTACAAATTTGTTTCCGGGTGGGACTAGTGCGCCTGGGCAACTATTAACAAAATTGGACGCCTACCCATGTCACCGGAGGACAGATGGCCCGCGTGAAGGTCTCGCCCGATCGCTGGGCCACGGGGCGGCGTTCCACGCACCTGCTGGCGACGTCGCTCGTGCTCGGTCTGCTCACGGCTCTCGCCGTCGCACCGGCGCTCGCCGGCGCCGCGGCGCCGCGTACCGATCCGGTCGCCGCCGTGACGGAGTCGGCACCCGACCTCGACCCGGACCCGGAGAGCTCCGCGCCGCCGGAGCCCACCCCGACCGTGGACGACCCGGGCGATCCGGCTCCCACCGACCCGGCCCCGCCGACCACCGCGCCGCCACCGGAGACGACACCGCCGGCGCCCCCGCCGACGACCGTGCCGCCGCCACCGGCCACCAGCGCCGCCCCCGCCCCCGGCAATTCCAGCCGGCCCCCGACGCTCGCGCCGCCGGCACCGCCGATCCCCCCGCCCGCGCAGGGCGGCACGCAGGCGCCACCGCCGAGCCCGCTCGGCGTGCAGGTGACCACCGAGGACGTCACCCTCCCGGGGTCGTACTGGAACGCGTCCAGCACGACCACCACGCTGCGGGTCACCGTGGCGAACACCGGCACCTCGGCGCAGCGGGTCCGGCTGTCGTACACCCTGCCGGCCGGGCTGATGGACGCCGGCACGAACGGGTGCGTCGCCGAGGGCGGCGGCGCGTACGGCTGCGGGGCCTGGACGACCGAGGCGGGCACCCGGTTCAGCAGCCTGATCCAGCTGCGCGTCACCGGTGACGCCTGGAAGCGGATGCCGCTCAGCGGCTCGGTGCGGGTCGTCGCGGACGTGCCGGGGATGCCCGGCGAGGTGGCCGACGACCAGGGCTTCGCGGTGCTGTTCCCGCCCGGCCCGCCGGTGCCCGGCATCTCGCTGGCGGCCGACGAGGTCGCGTTCGACATCAGTGGCGCGCAGAGCGCCCTCGCGGTGCGGCTGGGCAACACCGGCACGGTGGACGCCGCCGGCCTGGTGGAGGTGGTCCTGCCGGCGGGAGTGAGCATGGCGACCCCGCCGCCGGGTTGCGTCGCCCTCGACACGTCCCGCACCCGGTGCGACGCGGGTCTGCTGTCGGCGGGTGAGACCCGGGAGCTGCGGCTGCCGGTGGAGGCGACACCACAGGCCCAGCGGGAGGCACCCCTGTCCGGGGCGGTGGTCGGTCAGCTCGACCCGCGCAACGGCGCGACGCGGCGGATGCAGATGAGTTTCCGCATCACCGCGGCGGCGGCGCTGGCCACGCCGGTCGTCTCGCCGCCCGCGCCGACCGGCTCCCAGGGCGTACTCCCGGCGGGTGCCACCACCGACGACGGCATGACCTCTGTCCAGCGCACCGCGGTCATCCTGGTCGTGGTCTCCGCGCTGCTGGTGGTGCTGGCTCTCACGCTGGCGACCACCTCGTTGCGTCGCCGGCTCGCCGGGCCGACGGCCAGGTCCACGACCCCGCCCACGACCCCGCCTACCGACTGACCGATCGATGATCCTGACCGCCGCCGGCCGGGTCGTCGCCGGCTCACCTACGGTGATCTGGATTACGGCGGCCGGGACCAAACACCGCATACCGCCGCAATTCTTGCGTTGATCGGGTCTCAGTCGGCGGACCTCCGGGGAGGGGCGGGGGTCCATTCGACGTAGGCTCTTGGTGAGGGACGACAGCGCTTGCGAGCCCGCAGTCGCGAACGAAGGTGGCACAGTGACCAAGCAGATCCGTCAACTCGACCGGGTGGTCATCCGGTTCGCCGGTGACTCCGGCGACGGCATGCAGTTGACCGGCGACCGGTTCACCTCCGAGACGGCGCAGCTCGGCAACGACATCTCCACGCTGCCGAACTTTCCCGCCGAGATCCGGGCCCCCGCCGGGACGCTGCCGGGTGTGTCGAGCTTCCAGGTGCACTTCGCCGACTACGACATCCTGACCCCGGGCGACGCGCCCAACGTGCTCGTGGCGATGAACCCGGCGGCCCTCAAGGCCAACCTGGCCGATCTGCCGCGCGGCGCGGACATCATCGTCAACACCGACGAGTTCACCAGGCGCAACCTGGCGAAGGTCGGCTACCAGAGCAGCCCGCTGGACGACGACTCGCTGGCCGGCTACGTGGTGCACCCGGTGGCGCTGACCTCGATGACGGTCGGCGCGTTGGCCGAGCACCAGGTGTCCAAGAAGGACGCCGAGCGGTCCAAGAACATGTTCGCCCTCGGCCTGCTCTCGTGGATGTACTCCCGGCCGTACGAGTCGACCCTGCGCTTCCTGGAGCGCAAGTTCGCGAAGCGACCGGAGCTGGTCGCCGCGAACGTCGCCGCGTTCAAGGCGGGTTGGAACTTCGGCGAGACGACCGAGGACTTCTCGGTCCGCTACGAGGTCAAGCCGGCCAAGATGCAGCCGGGCACCTACCGCAACATCACCGGCAACGCGGCGCTGTCGCTGGGGCTGGTCGCCGCCGGGGTCCGCTCCGGGCTGCCGGTCTTCCTCGGCGCGTACCCGATCACGCCGGCTTCGGACATCCTGCACGAGCTGAGCAAGCACAAGCGGTTCGGCGTGCTGACCATGCAGGCCGAGGACGAGATCGCCGCGGTGGGCGCGGCGCTGGGCGCCTCCTACGGCGGGTCGCTCGGCGTGACCACCACCAGCGGCCCGGGTGTGGCGCTCAAGAGCGAGACGATCTCCCTCGCGGTGGCGCTGGAGCTGCCCCTGGTGATCGTGGACGTGCAGCGGGCCGGCCCGTCGACCGGCATGCCGACCAAGACCGAGCAGGCCGACCTGAACATGGCGCTGTACGGCCGGCACGGCGAGGCGCCCGTCGCGGTGATCGCGCCCCGGTCACCGTCGGACTGCTTCTTCGCGGCGCTGGAGGCGGCCCGGATCGCGCTTACCTACCGCACGCCGGTGATCCTGCTGTCCGACAACTACGTCGCCAACGGTTCCGAGCCGTGGCTGCTGCCCGACGTGGAGTCGCTTCCCGACCTGCGGGTCGACTTCGCCACCGAGCCCAACGGCGACGACGGCACCACCTTCCTGCCCTATCTGCGTGATCCGGAGACCCTGGCCCGTCCGTGGGCCATCCCCGGCACCGCCGGGCTGGAGCACCGGATCGGCGGCCTGGAGAAGGCCGACAAGACCGGCGACATCTCGTACGACCCGGCGAACCACGACTTCATGGTCCGCACCCGGGCCGCCCGCATAGAGACGATCCCCGTTCCGGACATCGAGGTGGAGGACCCGGACGGCGACGCCCGGGTGCTGGTGCTGGGCTGGGGCTCGACGTACGGGCCGATCGGCGCGGCCTGCCGCGGGGTACGCCAGCGCGGCCTGTCCATCGCCCAGGCGCACCTGCGGCACCTGGCCCCGATGCCGGCGAACCTCGGCGAGGTTCTGCGCTCCTACGACAGGGTGGTCATCCCGGAGATGAACCTGGGCCAGCTCGCCCACGTCATCCGGGCCCGCTACCTGGTCGACGCGATCAGCTACAACCAGGTCCGCGGCCTGCCGTTCACGGCCGCCGAGCTGGAGACGACGCTGGAAGAGGTCCTGAAGAATGTCTGAGCCCGTCGCCCTCAAGCTCACCGCCAAGGACTTCAAGTCCGACCAGGAGGTGCGCTGGTGCCCCGGCTGCGGTGACTACGCCATCCTGGCGGCCATCCAGCAGTTCATGCCGGAGCTGAACATCCCCCGCGAGCGGACCGTGTTCGTCTCCGGGATCGGCTGCTCGTCGCGGTTCCCGTACTACATGAACACGTACGGCATGCACTCGATCCACGGTCGGGCCCCGGCGATCGCGACCGGCCTCTCGGTGTCCCGGCCGGACCTGTCGGTCTGGGTGGTCACCGGCGACGGCGACGCGCTCTCCATCGGCGGCAACCACCTGATCCACGCGCTGCGGCGCAACGTCAACCTCAAGATCCTGCTGTTCAACAACCGGATCTACGGGTTGACGAAGGGGCAGTACTCGCCCACGTCCGAGGTCGGCAAGGTCACCAAGTCGACGCCCGCCGGCTCGGCGGACGCCCCGTTCAACCCGCTCTCGCTCGCCCTCGGCGCGGAGGCCAGCTTCGTCGGCCGGACCATCGACTCCGACCGCAAGCACCTCCAGTCGGTGCTGCGGGCCGCCGCCGAGCACGAGGGCTCCGCGTTCGTGGAGATCTACCAGAACTGCAACATCTTCAACGACGGGGCGTTCGACCAGCTCAAGGACCCGTCGACCCGGGACGACTACCTGATTCGCCTGGAGCACGGCCAGCCGATCACCTTCGGCGCTGCTCGCGAGCCGAACGGCCAGCCCGGTGGCGCGGACGGGCGGTTCTGCGTGGTGCACCCGCCGGGCGCGTTCGGCCTGGAGGTTCGGGAGACCAGCTCCGTACGCCCCGAGGAGATCGTCGTGCACGACGCGACGGTGGCCGACCCGGCGTACGCGTTCGCGCTGTCCCGGCTGCCCGGCCTGGACCTGCGCAACACCCCGATCGGGGTGTTCCGTTCGGTGGACCGGCCGTCCTACGACAGCGTGGTGCAGGAGCAGTTGGCGACGGCCAAGGCCACTGTCACCGAGACTCCGGAGCAGCAGCTCGCCGGCCTGCTGGGCAGCGGCGACACCTGGACGATCGTCTGACCTGACCGATCTGAACGAAAGCGGCCGTCCCCACCCGGGGCGGCCGCTTTCGTCGTACCGGTGTCGTCTCAGCGCTGGGCCGAGGCCGGCGTCCACAGGTTGTCGATCTCCTTCTGCGCGGCCGCGAGGCTGGCCTCGTGCAGCGGGATCAGCTCGGCCATCGCCGGCACCGTGGGCGCCAGGGTCAGCTCCGCGCTGATGAAGCGCGGCTGCAGGCCGGTCATCGAGAGGCCGTGCGGGAGCCACTGCTCCGCGTGGTCCCAGCCGTGCCGCGGGGTGCCCGAGCCGTAGCCGCCACCCCGGGTGGCCACCACCACGAACTCACGACCGCTGAGCAGGCCCTCCTGGGTCGTCGGGTCGTAGCTGAGGCCGACGACGATCAGGTGGTCGACCCAGGACTTGACGCTGCTGGGGGCTCCGAAGTTGTAGAGCGGCAAACCGAGCAGGACCACGTCGGCCCGCTTCACCTCGTCGACCAGGCGCTCGCTGAGCTGCCAGGACTCGCGCTGGGCCGGGGTGTGCTGGTCCGGCGGCGTCATCCGCGCCAGCCCGCCGTCGGAGTCCAGGTGCGGCAGCGGCTCGGCACCCAGGTCGCGGTAGGTCACCGTGCCGTCGGGGTGCGCCGCACGCCAGGTGGCGGCGGCCCGGGCGGTGAGCTGTCGGCTGACCGACCAGTCGCCCCGGATACTCGAATCGATATGCAGCAGGTTCATGATTCCTCCTCCAATGATCGTCTGTGTAGCACCAACTATTTATAGCAGGCAGATGTTCCGACGCGTCGGTAGACTGGGTCACATGTCCGCCCTGCCGCTGGATCCCTCGGAGCACCGCTCAGGTGCCCTGCTGGACCACCTGGCGCGGCGGATGCGGCTACGGGCCGAGTCGGTGCTGGCGCCACTGGGGCTGCGACCGCGTCACCTGGTCGCGCTCACGGTGCTGCGCGCGGGCGGCGGCATCAGCCAGCAGGCCCTCGCGAGCACCCTGGAAATGGACAGCACCAACATCGTCGGGCTGCTCAACGACCTCGAAGCGAAGGACCTCGTCGAGCGCAGGCGGTCACCCCAGGACCGGCGACGCCACGTCGTTGAACTGACCGAAGACGGCACAAAACGCCTCAAAGAGGCAGAATGCGCTCTCGCAGGTGCCGAGGACGAGGTGTTGGGAGCGTTGGAGCCGGCCGAGCGGGAGACGCTCTACGAGTTGCTACGGCGGGCCGCCACCACGACACCGATCAGCTGCACCGAGGCACTGAGCGCCCCTGATCCGAGCGCCTGCTGACGTACGTACGTCAGACCGTGGCCGTGGACTGCGGACGGTCGTCCCGGACATGCACCAGCATGTCGCCGGTCTCGATCACCGCACCGGCCTTGTCGGCCAGGGTGACCACCTTGCCGCGCCGCACCAGGGCGATCACCAGTGAGTCCAGCTCGCGCGGTGAGCGACCCACCTCGTCCCGCTCCGCCGAGCGCATCGCCAACGCCATGCCCTGCCCCGGCGTGAGCAGATCCTCCACCACGTCGATCAGCGGCGGCGCCGAGGTCGAGAGACCGAGCAGACGGCCGGCCGTCGCCGAGGAGACGATCACGTGGTGCGCGCCGCTCTGCTTGAGCAGCGGAGCGTTCTCCGCCTCCCGCGCCGCCGCGATGATCCGGACCTGCCCGGCGGTGAGCTGCCGGACGGTCAGCGCCACCAGTACCGACGCGTCGTCGCTGTCGGTCGCGATGATCACTGCCTTGGCGTTCTTGACGTGCGCCTCGTTGAGCACCGACGACCGGGTCGCCGACCCCTCGATCGCCACCAACCCGGCCGACGTGGCCTGCCGCAGTGCGACGCTGCTGCGCTCCACCACCACGATCCGCGACCGGTCCAGACCGTTCTCCAACAGCGCGTTGACCGCGCTGCGACCCTTGGTGCCGTAGCCGCAGATGATGACGTGGTCCTTCACGACTCTCCTCCACCGCGACAGGCGACGGCCGGTCCGGTACTGCTCGGTCAGGACTTCCAGGGTGGTGCCGACCAGGATGATCAGGAAGAGCACCCGAGCCGGCGTGACGAACAGGACGTTGACCAGCCGGGCCGACTGCGCGGCCGGGGTGATGTCCCCGTAGCCGGTGGTGGAGAGCGAGACGACCGCGTAGTAGAAGCAGTCGAGCAGGGTGAGGCCGTCCTCGTTGACGTCGCGGTAGCCGTCCCGGTCCAGGTAGACCGCCGCCACCACGGCGAAGACCAGGCCCAGGGCGGCCGCGAGCCGGAGGCTCAGCGCGCTCAGTGGGCCCCGGCGCTGCGCGGGAAAATGGATCACCGTCGAACCTGCTCCGCCGCCGTCGCCTGCACGCCCACAACATAGCGGGTACGTCGCACATCGCACGTCGGGGTGGCCGGCGCGCCTGGACGGGACGACCGGCGCGGGTGACAGAGGGCATGATGGGGGTGTTGGACCGGGACGACCGCGAGAGTGAGGCCCCCCATGTCGTTGCTGCGACGAGTGATCGGCGGGGTGCTGCGCCGGCTGCGCCAGAGCCAGGGCAGAACGCTGCGCGAGGTGGCCGAGGCCGCCGGGGTCTCCGTGCCCTACCTGTCCGAGGTCGAGCGCGGGCGCAAGGAGGCCTCGTCGGAGATCCTGGCGGCGATCTGCCGGGCGCTCGGCATCCAACTCTCCGATCTGCTCGAAGCGGCGCGCGACGACCTGCGCCGGGTCGAGCGTCGGATCCCCGCCGCTCCCCGAGCCGCTCTGGCCCGGCTGGAGCGGGTGCCCTCGCCGCGCAACGAGACCGGCGCGGCGTTCCGGATCGGATTCCAGCCGGGTGGGGCGACACCACCCGTGGCCGCCGCCCCGGCCCCCGTTCAGCAGCCGGCCGGGCCGGTGCTGCGACTCGGCGGACCGATCCTGCACCTCGGCGGGCCGATCCTGCACCTCGGCGGTCCAGCCTCGCCCGTCGGGTCGACCGTCGGAGGAGCGGGGCTGCGGGTCCGGCTGATCGCCTCCGCGCCGGCCGGGCGCCCCGGTCCGCGTACCGTGAAGATGCTGGCCTGCCGCCGGGCCCGAGCGGGCCGGCGGCAGCTGACCCTGGTGTAGGCCGGCCGGGGTTCTGCCCTGGGCGGATCTGCCGCCGGCAGAATCCCTGGGCCGCGACCGCCGCCGCGCGCACCCTTGGAGATGCCGGTCCACCGGGCGGTCCCGCCGCCCGCCGGCACGGCGGAGGGTGGCGACAGATGATCGGGTACGGCGTACGGATGCTGGACGGCGGGCAGCCGACCTTCGGCGACCAGGTGTTCGAGCGGTTGCTGCGCGAGCGGATCGTCTTCCTCGGCACCGAGGTGACCGAGGAGTCGGCCAACCAGATCTGCGCGCAGATCCTGCTGCTCGCGGCCGAGGACGCCGACCGGGACATCTACCTCTACATCAACTCGCCGGGCGGCTCGGTGAGCGCCGGAATGGCGGTCTACGACACGATGCGCTACGTCCGCAACGACGTGGCCACGCTCGCGCTCGGGTTCGCCGGGTCGATGGGGCAGTTCCTGCTCTGCGCCGGCGCTGCCGGCAAGCGGTACGCGCTGCCGCACTCCCGGATCATGATGCACCAACCGTCGGGCGGGATGGGCGGCACCGCCGCGGACATCACCATCCAGGCCGAGAACATGCTGCACGTCAAGCGCACCATGCAGGAGCTGATCGCCCAGCACAGTGGACGCACGCTCGACGAGATCCAGCGCGACTGGGACCGGGACCGCTGGTTCACCGCCGAACAGGCCAGGGAGTACGGGCTCGTCGACCGGGTGCTCAGCCGCGCCGAACAACTGCCGACAGACTGACCCCCGGCGATGGCTGTCCCCCCGAGAGTGGATCTCGTTGGTTAGGGTCGCGTCTATGCGCCGACTGATCCCTGCCCTTTCGATTGCCCTCGCCGCCGCCCTCGTGGCCGGCTGCGGCACCACGTCCGGCGACAGCGGAGGGTCCGGCCCCTCCGCCGCCCCCACCACACCCAAACTCGAACCGGTCGCCGCCGTCCGACAGGCCATGGACCGCAGCCTGGCCGGCACGGTCACCATGGACGCCTCGGTCAAGGCCGGCACCCAGTCGATCACCCTGACCGGCAAGGTGGACCCCGCCGCCAAGGCGATCCACGTCACCGGCACCGCCCCGGAGCCGATCGAGGCCCGCCTCATCGGCGACGCCGCCTACATCAAGTCGGACGAGCTCGACGGCGACAAGCCCTGGATGAAGATCGACCTCAACAAGCTCCGTCCGGCCAGCTCGCTGCGCCAGTCGTTCGACCTCAAGGCACAGACCGGCATCATCGGCGGCATCGTGACCGCCCAGGAGGTGAGCCCCGGCCGCTACAGCGGCACCGCCGACCTGAACAAGGCCGCCTCGGCCGCCAGCAGCGACGGCGGCATGCGCGAGGGCCTCGAGTCCACCGCCAAGCTGGCGAAGGACCCGAAGACGATCCCCTTCGAGGCGACCGTCGACGCCGACGGCCGGCTCACCGCGCTGTCGTACACGGTGGCCACGAAGAGCGTCGGCGACCTCGTCACCGACATGAAGATGAGCGGCTTCGGCGAGAAGGTCACCGTGACCGCCCCGCCGGCCGCCGACACCGAGGCGGCCTCCGCCGAGATGTACAAGTTCCTCTGACCCCTGCCACAGCACGGTGCCCTCCGGAACGACCCGGAGGGCACCGCCTTTTACTGGCCCTTTCGGCTGGGTGTTCCGCGTGCGTAACGTTTCGCGGCGCTGCCCCGTCCCTGAGGTGACAACCACAGGGAGGGTCCATGTTCGCCACATACGTGACAGTCACCATCATCGCCTCGGTGTTCACCGCCATCGCCGCAGTCACCTACCTGATCGGCCACGACTACCCGAAGGCCCAGGCCGACATGAAGCGGGTGCCACACTCCTGGCTGCCCGTGCTGGGCACGCTGCTGGCGGCCGGATCGGTGGGACTGCTGGCCGGATTCGCCGTACCGCTGCTGGGGACACTCGCGGCAGCGGGACTGGTGTTGTACTTCGTCGGGGCGCTGATCGCACACCTGCGCGCGGGGTCACGCAAGCTCGTCGGATGGGCGGTCTTCTTCGTCACGGTGCTGGCCGCGCTGATCGTGAACGCGGCCTACCACTGGTGATCGTCGAAGCGCCTCCCGATACGACCGCGAGCCTGTTCGCCCTGCTGGGAGCCTATGAGATCCACGGGCGGCCGTTCCGGCAGATCCCTTGCTGGAGAACGGGCGTGCCCGGCTGCACATCGACGTCAATCCCACCGACCGCGACCAGGTCGCCGAGCTCGAACGCCTCCTGGCCGCCGGGGCCAGGCCGATCGGCATCGGCCAGCCTGCGGACGCCTCCTGGCATGTCCTCGCCGACCCCGAAGGCAACGAGTTCTGCCTGTTCAAGCGCCGCCTCGGCCCACTGCGAGGTCCTCGCGCAAACGATCGACGCAGCCGGCGACGAGATCGGGCGAGCCATCAACAACTGGTGCCCCCGGCAGGATTCGAACCTGCGACACACGGTTTAGGAAACCGATGCTCTATCCCCTGAGCTACGGGGGCGCGAGGGCACAGTCTAGCGACCTGGGGTTCACCTGGGGTGGCAGGGAGTGGCGCACGTTCACCCACGTTCCCTGGATCGCCGTTGTTCCAGCCCAGGACCACACGCGGAGCACACGAACCCCGGTTTGCGACCGGCGGTCGGCCGGGGTGACCCGCGTTGACACCGGTTCGCCCGGGTTGGCATCCGCTGGAGAGCACACACCGCGCACATCATCGAAGGTCATGATGGGCTTCCCCGGGCCCAAGACCCGCTGGCCCGTACACCGGGCACCGGACGGCGGTGACCGACGCGCTGTCAGCCCTCGACCTCACCCACGCCGACGGCGAGGCCCGCCGAGCACGTCGGCGGACGCTTGGTTCATGGGCTTGCTGGCGTCCGACCTGTGAAGACGATGCCCCACCCTGATGCCTACGGCGACGGCCCCACCAGGTGTCCGCCCACGGCCGAGTTATGCGGGCTTGGCCCCCGCTGCTTCACGACTGCCTCACGCGGACGGTGGGCGGCCACCAGAAGCCGATCCGACGCTCCTGCTTGATGAAGTGAAGGGTAGAACTTACTATCTACTTACAGTAAGTTACTGTAAGCGAACGAAGGAGTGTGGATGAAGGTAGGTGGCCGGGACTTCGACCTCACGAAGCAGGAGGTGGAGGCCCGCATGATGGGTGAGGATCCTGAACTGATCCAGAAGCACATGGTCGAGGTCAACGGGCAGATGTTCCCGCCCAAGCAGGTCCTCGGGCACGTGACTGGATGGGACCGCACAACGTTCACAACCATGGAGGCGCAACGCGTACTGACCCGGATCGGGTTCGTGTGTACGGAGGCGCGCGCAGGGCGGATCCCGAAAGCAGGCCGATTCATCATGGACGCCGTCCGCGACTCAGTTCAAGAGACGATGAACGACCACGGTGACGCACATTTCGAGCGCGGGTTCAGTGCGGCCGTCGGCATCGCGCTGCGGCAAATCCAGAAGAGGCTCGATGACTTGAGGGAGCAGATGAAGGGCAGAGGCCTCAGCCAGGCTGAGCAAGCGTTCTATGCCCATCTTGACGAACTCAAGTCCGAGATTGAAGCCGATTGCGACCGCTACTGGCGAGGTAGCGGCGTGGACTGGCGTCCACTCAAGCCCGTGGCCAAGGCTGTCATCCGGCGCACCGACGAGACGAGGTAATAGGTCGGAGGTGCCAGACTCGCGAGCGATAAGCCCCGCCGGGAACGACCGTACGTGGCATCCCGTGCCTGCGAACGCAGCACCCCTAACAGACCGGGGCCTGGGGGTCGTCCAGACGCTGGCAGGTGCCGACGATCTCGACCGTGCTGAACCCGGCGATGAAGACGGGGATGTAGCCGTGCCGGATGCCGTTGGCGCGGCAGGCGTCAGCGAGGGCGGTGAAGAAGTCCTCGCCATGATCGAAGGTGACGCCGATCATCCGTCCGGGCGTGAGGTCATGGCTGCGCATACTGAGGCACTTCCG